>JAOPYM010000171.1 GCA_025964615.1 Actinomycetes bacterium | reverse complement strand
TCGCCCTGCCGCTGGCCAAACCGGTCGTCGGACTGGTCGCCTTCTTCAGCTTCGTCGGCAACTGGAACAACTTCTTCCTGCCCTACCTGGTGCTGCCCAACAGCAACGAGTTCCCCATCCAGGTGGGACTCAACCAACTGCTGACCTCCACACCGTCCTTCAACCCGGTCGCCGGAGCGGGGCTGAACATCACCATCCCCGAACTCGCCCTGGCCATCATCATCGCCATCCTGCCCGTACTGGTCCTCTTCCTCTTCTCGCAACGGACTCTGGTCCGCGGCATGCTCGCCGGATCCACCAAGGGGTAGGAGAATGCTTCCTGTCCTGAAGCCTGGCAGCGCTCTGTTCCAAGGCGCTGCTGAGCACAACACCGATCTTCAACAGACCACCGATTGATCGCGAGCTGATCGAGCCATGCCACTCACAGACCTGCCCTACTCCCAACTGGTGGACTATCGCGCCGAGATAGCACCCCCTGCGGACTTCGACGACTTTTGGGAAAAGACGCTGGCCCAGGCGCGTGCCCATGACGCTGAACCGGAGCTGACCCCGGTACGGGACACGTTCCTGGCCACCGTGGACGTCTTCGATGTCCGTTTCCCTGGATGGAACGGAGAGCCGGTCGCGGCTTGGCTCGTGCTGCCGGCCGGCGCCGACGAGCCCCTGCCGGTCATCGTCAAGTTCATCGGCTACACCGGAGGCCGGGGCCTGCCTGTCGAGCATCTGCTGCCGCCATCGGCCGGGTACGCACACCTGGTGGTAGACAGCCGAGGGCAGGGCCAGGCCACCCCCGACCACGGCGAGGGCTCCGGCACCCAATGGGTTGAAGGCTTCATGACCCGCGGCATCGAGGATCCCCATCACCATTACTACCGGCGGCTCATGACCGACTGCGTCCGGGCCGTCGACGCTGTCGAGCGACTGCCTCAGATCGACCCTTCTCGGATCATTGTGACCGGAGCCAGCCAGGGCGGCGGCCTGACTCTCGCCGTAGCCGGTCTGGCTCCGGACAAGATTGCCGCCGCGCTTCCGGACGTCCCCTTCCTGTGCCACTACCGCCGCGGCGCCGACATCAGCAGCGAAGGCCCGTATCTCGAGATCGTCAAATATTTGCGTAGCCACAGCCGCCAGATGGCGGAGAGGACCTTCGCCACACTCAACTACTTCGACGGCGTCCACTTCGCAAGCCGCGCTTGCGCCCCCGCCTTGTTCAGCGTCGGCCTTATGGATCCCATCTGCCCACCCTCCACCGTCTACACGGCATACCATCACTACGCCGGCCCACGGGAGATGACCGTGTGGGAATTCGCGGACCACGGTGGTGGGTATAGCTCGGCCCCTGCCGTGCAGCTCTCCTGGCTCTACAAGCAAGGGCTCGCACCAGCCCCACGGTCTGCTTGACCGCGCATGCCCAAAACACCCAACCAGCAGCACCGCACCACGCTTGGCCGGAACTGAAGGAGCACCGTTGTTGACTCAGCAGGTCGCGACCTCGCACACCCGAATCGACGGCCACAGCCGACCGGAGTGGGTGGCGGCCGCGGTGGACATCGGTGGAACGAAGATCGCAGCCGGGCTTGTGGATGCCAGTGGGCGGGTGCTGCACCGCGTGCAGGTAGCGACGCCCGCCACCGGATCCGCCACCGACATGACGGAAGCGGTGTTCGCTGTGCTCGACCTGCTGCAGCCTCACCCGGCCTGGAACTCGGCACGCTGGATCGGGATCGGCAGTGCGGGACCGGTCGACCTGGAGAGCGGCACCGTCAGCCCCGTCAACATCCCCGCCTGGAGAAACTTCCCCCTGCTCCAATGCGTACGGGCCCACCCCGCGGTGGAGGACCGGACGGTCACCTTGAGCGGCGACGCTGTGGCCATGGCAGCCGCCGAGCACTGGATAGGCGCCGCACGCGGATATCGCAACGCGCTTTGCCTGGTTGTGTCGACCGGCGTCGGAGCCGGCTTGGTCCTGGACGGCGCAGTGCGCCACGGACCCAGCGGCAATGCCGGGCACCTGGGACACATCAGCGTGCAATTCGATGGCGAAGACTGTCCCTGCGGTTCCCGCGGCTGCCTCGAGGGCCTGTCCAGCGGGCCGGCCATCATCCGGCACGCTCTGCGGGCAGGTTGGAGCAGCGGCTGCGAACCTGCCACGACGGCTGCCGTGGCAGCCAGCGCCCGCGCCGGCAGCGCTGCCGCGATCGCCGCATTCGACCGCGCGGGACGCGCTCTGGCCGCGGGTATCGCCGCAACCGCCGCCCTGGTAGACCTCGAGATCGCGGTCATAGGCGGCGGAGTCGCAGAGGCAGGTCACCTTCTCTTCGGACCCGTTTGCCGACACCTGCGCAGCTACGCCAGCCTCTCGTTCACGGCGCAGGTGCAGGTCGAGCGCGCCACGCTGCGCACCGACGCGGGCATCGTCGGCGCAGCCGCGATAGCAGCGGCCGCGCACGGAGGAGGCCTCACGGGGCCCAGGTGACCCCCAGCCATCGTCCCGATCGGCCGGACCTACAAGATCACGATGCGCTGCCTCGACAACCCCGCGGCGCCGTTCGAGCAGATCTTCACAGTGAGCACTGCCTGACCCGCGACTCAGGGGACGAGCGGGGGTCCTTCGCTGGGGTAGCGGCAAGGGCGGTGAGCCGGTCCGAACGTGCACGGTTTGGGGTGCGTGCCCCAGCGGCCCGGGGTGATGATGAACGGCAGTGAGAGGTCGCCGGGTACGCCGCGCACGTCGGCGGCGGCCACCGTCCAGGTGTACGGACGGCCGCTGCGCAGGCCGGTATCGATGTAGGACGTCGCGGTGGTCTCGGTGACCCGGGTGCCGTCCCGGTAGATCTCGTACTGGGTGGCCGCCGGGACCGGCCGCCAGTGCAGCGCCACCGAGGTGTAGCTCTGGATCCCGATCAGGTGCTGCGGCGCGCCCAGTCCGGTGTTGCCCGACGATGTGGGCGTGGGCGTCGCCGACGGGGTCGGCACCTGGGACGGGGGTACGGACGTGGGCTTCGGCGAGGGGGAGTAGGTGTCCGGCGGGCCGGTCGGGGAGGGGCCGCCGTTGCCCGTGTCACCGGGGACGCTCAGCAGGAACTGGGGCTTTCCGGCGGTACGGGCCCGGTACTCGGCCGCGGCGATCGGGTGGGAGGCCAGCCGGAAGTCCTTGGTCGACAGGTTGAAGTCGAAGTAGACCAGGGCCCTGACCACCGGATGCCGGGCGGCCCAGTCGAAGACCAGATCGATCGGCTGGGCGCTGTCGGGGTGCGGGGTGTTGACCGCCCACTCCGCGAGCATCACCGGCTTGCTGTGCTTCTCGGCGAAGACCGCGGTGTCCTCCATCGCGCCGGGCCCATGCAGCAGAGCCTGCTCAGGGGCACTTTGCGGATAGGCGTCCAGGCCGATCCAATCGATGTAGGAGTCGCCCGGGTACCACTGCGAGGTCTGGTAGCCGTGCACGCTGAACACGTTCGGGGCCCAGACGAACGCCACGTTGGGCACGCCGGCGAACAGCCCGACCACATGCCGCCAGCTCTCCACGAACACCGAGGGGGAGACGGCCGGCGGGTTCCACCCTGGGTACCAGTCGGCGTTCATCTCCCAGTCGAGCCGGACGAAGACCGGCTTGCGGAAGGCCTTCACCGCAGCGGCCTGGGCCTTGATGTCGAAGTCCCTGCTGCCGTTGCCGACCCGGTCGCCGGTGAACGGCAGGTTCCAGTGCACGATCGGGGTGACCCCGGGTCGCTGTGCCATCTCGGTCAGGATCGGGGCGAAGGGCCCGTCCGGCTTGGTCCACCGCCCGTACAGCGCCGGATGCCCGGAGATGCCCGCCGCGCTGTCCCACTGGGCCACGCCGTCGACGAGGCCATGGGTGGAGACGCCGAGGTAGACCTGTCCGGCGCCGGGAGCGAACCGGGTGTTCGGGAGCGGAGTGCCGATTCCCAGGTCCTGCCCAGCGAGCAGTCGTATCGAGACATAGCCGCCACTGGTGAGCAGGACCAACAGGATGAGCGCTGGCAGCAACCGGCTCATGAGCCGCATAGGACCGCCTCCTGGCGTCAGGGTTCGGTCCGGGTCACGTTAGCGCTCAACCCCCGATATGCGAGGGAAGGCACCAGATCCTTACAAGGCCGCAACTCATTCGACACATGAATCCCCGGATCGGACATCTGTCCACGGTGTCCAGTGAATGTCGGACGATTCTTACGTGAATGACACAGGTTGGACATGCCGGGACCCGATACTGACCCCGAAATTCGGGATTGGCTTCGGGGAGCCTGTGCAGCGCCGTGGGGGAATAGTGCAGCTCGGAATCCGGTATTCGATGTTTCGACCGTTCCGTGCCTTTCTGGCGTCGGTGCTCGTTCTCACCGCCTGCCTGGTCGTGCCGGGGGCCGCGGGGGCCGATGTGACGACCGTGTCCCGCGACAACCTGCGGACCGGCTGGGACTCCGCCGAAGCGGGCCTCACGCCCGCCGCGGTGACCTCCTCGGACTTCGGGCAGCAGTTCGCGACCCAGCTCGACGGGCAGATCTACGCCCAGCCGCTGGTGGTCGGCGGCACCCTGGTCGCGGCCACCGAGCACAACAAGGTGTACGGGCTGAGCACCACCGACGGCAGCGTCCAGTGGACTCAGAACCTCGGGGCCTACTGGTCGGCCTCCACCATCGGCTGTTCCGATCTGGCGCCCGACATCGGCATCACCGCCACCCCCGTATACGACCCCGCGTCCAACGCGATCTACCTCACCACCAAGGTGAACGACGGCGCCGATGCCCAGCACCCGCACTGGTACCTGCACGCGCTCGACCCGGCGACCGGCGCCGAGCACACCGGCTGGCCGGTCACCATCGCGGGCTCCCCGTCCAACGACCCGTCCGTGCCGTTCGACCCGATGCACGAGATGCAGCGGCCCGGCCTGCTGCTGCTCAACGGCGTGGTCTACGCGGCATTCGGCTCGCACTGCGACTTCGGGCCCTACCGCGGTTATGTCGTCGGCGTCAGCACCACCACGCACACGATGACCTCGATGTGGGCCACCTCGGTCGGCGCCTCCAACAACGGCGCGGGTGTCTGGCACGCCGGTGGCGGCCTGATGTCCGACGGCTCCGGGCGGATCTTCTTCGCCACCGGCAACGGCGTCAGCCCGCCCGCGGGACCTGGTACGACCCCGCCCGGCACGCTCGCCGAGTCCGTCGTCAGGTTGCAGGTGAACACAGACAACAGCCTGACCGGCGCCGACTTCTTCAGCCCGTCGAACGCGCCGACCCTCGACCTCAACGATGTCGACTTCGGCTCTGGTGGCCCGATCGGGCTGCCGGACTCCTTCGGTACCACGGCGCACCCGCACGTGCTGGTCGAGCAGGGCAAGGACGGGCGGGTCTTCCTGCTCGACCGCGACCTCCTGGGCGGCCGTTCGCAGGGCGCCGGGGCCACCGACGCCGTGCTCGGTGTGGTCGGTCCCTACCAGGGCCAGTGGGGCCACCCGGCGGTCTGGGGCGGTGACGGCGGGTACGTCTACTTCGTCGACAACGGCGGGCCGATGCGCGCGCTGAAGGCGGGTGTCGCGAGCGGCCTGCCTGCGCTGTCCCTGGCGGGCACCACCTCGGAGACCTTCCCCTACACCTCGGGGTCGCCGATCGTGACCTCCGACGGTACGAC
>JAOPYM010000108.1 GCA_025964615.1 Actinomycetes bacterium | reverse complement strand
GATGGGTGGCTGATCGCCTTGTCCACCATCACAGACTTCTACCACTTATCAGCATCAAGCCAGCGCTTGCTTACGACGTGGTGCGAAATAGGGTTCGGGCGGCCTTGCCTGCTCGTAGGCTTGGACCACCTCGGTCGGCGTGGGCCCGCGGACATCACCTGATTGCTGGCCTGGCACGGCGGTGGGGCTGACCGGGGCCAGCTTCGAGGTCACCCGGCGGCCGGCCGAGCCTCCTGGCGCCCCGACCCACCCAGTTGCGGGTCGTGGCCGATTCCTACAAGACCTCGGTCCGCCGGTCGAGGCAGGATGAGCTCATGAACGTCGATCTTTCTGCGGCCGCTGATTTCCTGGCCGGTCACGGCTGTGTGCTGGACCGCCGCCGTTTCCAGTTGCTGATGGGCGGGACCGATCTCGCCGCCGTGTTGGACGCCTTGGACGGCTACCGCAACCCTGACGGCGGTTATGGCTGGGGGCTGGAGCCCGACCTGCGCGCTCCCGACAGCCAGCCCGGAGCGGCGTTGCACGCCTTCGAGGTATTCCACGACATCGCACCGGCCACCTCCCCGCACGCCACCGCGCTCTGCGACTGGCTGGAGTCGGTCTCGCTGCCCGATGGTGGACTGCCCTTCGTGCTCCCGCTCACCACCACCGCAGCCTCTGCCCCGTGGTGGGTCGGCGCCGATGCCACGGTCTCCTCGCTGCAGATCACCGCCGCGACCACAGCCGCCGCTCACCGCCTCGCCGCCCACGACCCCGCTGTCGCCGCCCATTCCTGGCTGCACCGGGCCACCCGCTACTGCTTCACCGCGATCGAAGCCATCGACCAGGCACCCTTCGCCTACGTGCTGGCCTTCGCGGTCAACTTCCTGGACGCGGTGCACGACACCCACCCCGAGGCGGCCGACCTCCTCCAGCGGCTCGGCAAGTATCTCCCCGCCGATGGCCGACTACACGTCGAGGGCGGCACCGAGACCGAATCCCTCCGCCCGCTGGACTTCGCTCCGTTTCCCGGCCGCCCTGCACGACGCTTGTTCACCCCCCAACAGGTCACCGCCGATCTGGACCGCCTCGCGGCGCTGCAACAGAACGATGGCGGCTGGACCGTCGACTACGCCAAGATCTCACCGGCGGGCGCTCTCGACTGGCGCGGCTACGTCACCGTACGCGCCGTCGACATCCTGCAGCGCAACGCCAGCATCTGATCGTTCGGCACTACGCTCCCAAGAAGGTCAACCACGAAAAGGAGGGCGCGCAGTGGCGGCCTTGGAGGCAACCGGCCTGGTTGTGCCGACCTTTGGCGCGGCGGTGCACTCCGCGGATGGGGTTTGGTGGGGTTGCCGGCTGGTGGGGTTGCCCACTGGTGGGCTCGCGTATTTAACGACGCGGTGCGCGGTGGCGGATCTCGGGCGTAGCGGGTGATCTCGGTGTGTCGGTGCCCCGATAGTAGACGGCCACGCAAGATCATGAAGATGTGTCGTCACCATGGGCCCGCGCGGCCTTGTCGCATTCTGCCTTCATCGGGATCACCCGCAAGCACCTGGGCCATCTGATCGCCGAGCTCGCTGCTCCCTGGCAGGCCCGCCGCCAGGCCGAGCTGCGCGAACATCGCGGCGCCGAGCGGCGGCGCGTCGAAGGCGCAGGCCGCAAACCGGAACTCGTGTTCACCGACCAGGTACTCATCACCCTGGTGGTGCTGCGATTGCAGCTGCCGCACGCCGCGATGGCCCACCTGTACGGGGTGGACCGGTCGACCATCACCCGGGCGATCCGGCGGGTCCGGCCGCTGCTGGCCGGACGCGGGTACGCCACCCCGCAGGGGCAAAGGTTGCGCACGCTGGCTGATGTGTTCGCCTACGCCCAAGCGCAGGGGGTGAGGCTGCGGGTGGACGGCTCGGAGATCCAGGTTCGCCGCCCGAAGGCCAACCGGCCGGGCCGGCGGGCGTTCGTGTCGGGCAAGAAGAAGATGAACACCATCAAGTTCACCAAGATCTGCGACGAGCGGGGCCGGACCCTGTGGGACGGGGCGGTACGGCCGGGGCGGATGCACGACCAGACCGCGTTGCGCACCGAAGGCATCGATGACCTGCTCGGCCAGTTCCCCGACGTGGCAGGCGAGTTCGACTCCGGCTACCGTGGCCTGGGCAACGACCACCCCGAACAGGTGAACGTCCCGCCGAAGAAACCGGCCAAGGACGCCGCCCCTGAAGTCGTCGAGGCCTACGAGCAGGCCCGCCACGCCCAGTCCTCGATCCGGATCTGCGTCGAGCATGCCATTGCCGACTCCAAGAACTGGCGGCCTCTGCAACGCTGGATCGGACGCCGCGCAGACCTCGAAGAGACCATCGTGGCGATCGGCTCGCTGGTCTCCGACCGCGCCGCCGCCCGGTAACCCCAGGTGATCAACCCATAGCCCAGCCACCCCAGACAAGGCCGCCCCGAACCCTATTTCGCACCACGTCGTTAGATACGGCATTGACTTTCAGCGCGTCGGTGGCCCTACGAATGAGCACCTGCGGTGGCCCCAGATGAGAGATCAACTGCGGGTTGGCTGGCCCCATCTCTTCAAGCAATCAACGAGGAAGGGCCAGGTGGGTGGCGGGGCCACTTCGGACGCTGATGGGGATGGCGCTCATCGGAGTGGGGCCAGTTCAAGCGCTGGCGGTGGGGCCGCTGCAGAAGCTGAAAATCACGGCATCTGCCACCATGCCCGGGCGACCGCTGTCCCGTCTCCGTCGACCTGGCCCCCGTCTCGGACGACCTGGTTCAATCCAACCTCGGCGGGCCAGGTCGGACGAGACACGCAGGTCGGCTGCTCACGGGTGCGCGAGCCAACGCGCGGTGAACACGATTCGCGGACCAGATCGGATGAGACCAGCGGCTCTCCGGCATCTCACACCATCTGGTCGTCGCAGGTGACCGCCATGGCTTCGAACCAGATCATTCAAGACGGGACACCGGCGACCGCCCGGCGACCTGTCTCCGTGCTGCGCGCCCCCAACACGACGCGGGCGTCGACGGGCCCCAACTCGCGGGCGGTGATCAGCCCGATGCCGCGGCCAGCTCCGGTGATGAGTACCGTCTTGCCGATCATGTTCGGGTCGGCGGATCGGCGCGCTGGCCCTGGCGGCCGACACCGTGCCCGAGTCGGCGCGGCTGGAGGTTATCGAGGGCCGGCTTCCCGTCCACGCCTGGCCGGACCGCGCGCTCAAGATCGTCGCGGTGGACGCCCACACCGGCGAACCGCGGATCGCGGTGCGGAGATTTTTCTGGCGACCCGTGCCAGCGCGTGAACAGGTGTGGGGCCGAGAATCTCATCCGCCCCGTGTGAGCTGCAGTGATGCGGATCTGTTCGTGGACGAGGGGGTGCCCGCGGATGGTCCGGCATGATGGGCGGTCATGTGTCTTCGGTTCGTCTACCTCCTCATCGTCAGCGCGTTCTCCTGGATGCGGTTGGCCCACCGGCAGGGCGCATGGAAGGAAGCCGAGATCCTTCTGTTGCGTCATCAGCTCGGCGTACTGCAGCGCCAGCAGGTACGCAGGCCGAGACTGACCTGGGCTGACCGGGCGCTGATCGCCGCGCTGGCCGGTGTGATCCCCAAGGCCCGGCGGGCGGGATTGCGGTTGCTGGTGAGGCCGGACACGGTATTGCGGTGGCATCGTGACCTGCTGCGCCGCCGGTGGGCCGCCAAGTCCCGGGAGGGCCGCTCTGGTCGGCCCGCCACACGGCGTGACATCCGGGGCCTGGTCCTGCGGCTGGCCGTCGAAAATCGGG
>JAOPYM010000094.1 GCA_025964615.1 Actinomycetes bacterium | reverse complement strand
GTGTATCGTGCCATCAGTCTCTCCTCACACCCGCCGACGCTTGGGCGGGCGGCAGCCATTATGCGGAACGGGGGTGACGTCCTGAATGGAACCGACCTCGAGGCCGGTCGCCTGCAGCGACCGGATGGCGGTCTCCCGGCCGGAGCCCGGTCCCTTGACGAAGACGTCGACCTTGCGCATGCCGTGCTCCATGGCGCGGCGGGCTGCGGCCTCGGCGGCCTGCTGGGCTGCGTACGGGGTCGACTTACGCGAGCCCTTGAACCCGACCTGGCCGGAGGACGCCCACGCGATCACGTTCCCGACCGGGTCGGTGATCGAGACGATGGTGTTGTTGAACGTGGACCGGATGTGGGCATGCCCGTGGGCGATGTTCTTCCGCTCCTTGCGGCGCACCTTCTTGGGCGCGCCCTGCTGGCTGCTCTTGCGCGGCGGCATCTGTCTTTAAGCTCCTGGTTGAGGTGATCACCCGGGGACCGGGTTACTTCTTTCCGGTCTTCTTCTTGCCGGCGACGGTCTTCTTCTTGCCCTTGCGGGTACGCGCGTTGGTCTGCGTCCGCTGACCGTGCACCGGCAGCCCCTTGCGGTGCCTGATGCCCTGGTAGCAGCCGATCTCGATCTTGCGGCGGATGTCGGCCGCGACTTCACGGCGGAGGTCACCCTCGACCTGGTAGTTCGCCTCGATATACTCGCGCAGCCTGGCCAGGTCGTCCTCGGAGAGGGCGTGCACCCGGGTGTCGCCGCTCACGCCGGTGGCGGTGAGGGTCTCCGTTGCCCGGGTACGGCCGATGCCATAGACATAGGTCAGGGCGATCTCAAGCCGCTTCTCGCGCGGCAGGTCAACGCCAGAGATACGTGCCATTCTGGGGCAGTTCTCCTTCTTGTCGTGGAGGTCCTCCGCAACGCCTCCCGTCCCTGCCCAGGACGGGCCCCGGCCTCCAACCGGGGGCTGCGGCCCAGTTTTACCCGGGCCGCTTGCGATGCGCGTACTACTTCGTTTTGTTCAGCTGTTTCGTTTTCTTCAACTGTGCGGCTGGCGCCGCACGGCTTTCAGGCGCGGCTGGCGGGACTGCTCAGCCCTGGCGCTGCTTGTGCCGGGGGTCCGAGCAGATCACCATGACGCGGCCGTGGCGGCGGATGACCCTGCACTTGCTGCAGATCTTCTTTACGCTCGGCTTGACCTTCACGGCTAACTTCCCCTCTATGTCCTGCATCCTGGCTCCCCACTCAGCGTGCGAAGCACGCATCCGGGGTATGGGGGGTCGTCCCCCCACATGGTATTGCTGGCTCCCGGGAAGCTGACCGTAGGTCAGCGACCAGGGTGACCCACCCCGGGCCGGGATGCCCCTACTTGTACCGGTAAACGATCCGACCGCGACTCAGGTCATACGGACTGAGCTCAACGACCACCCGGTCGTCAGGCAGAATGCGGATGTAGTGCATCCGCATCTTCCCGCTGATGTGGGCGAGTACCTTGTGCCCGTTGTCCAGCTCCACGCGGAAGAAGGCATTGGGCAATGTCTCGACCACCGTGCCTTCGATCTCGATGGCGCCGTCTTTCTTGGGCATATCCTCCGCGCTTCATCCTGCGTAGTCTGGTTGATATCGTGGCTGTTCGCAGCAGCTCAAACAGACAAGTCGAGCTGGGACGACGGTTCTCCCCCGTGGCATGAGGCCATGCGGAAATCCAGCCGATGGGCCGCAGCAGAGTCTACTGCACCCTTCCCGCGAACGCGAACCGGCAGCATAACACCGCCACCGCGCGGACTATTCCGCTGGAGGCTCCCGGCGAATGGAGAGCCTCAGCAGACCGCGCGGCCGAGTGCTTACGCCCGCACCTCCTAGGGTACGCGACGCGAGCCTGCGCGCCGGCCACCACAAGCCTCTCCACCTGGGTGAGTAACAAATTCAGAGGGTCGTGCGCTGTCGGCATGTAATCCCCGTGCCTGGATGGCACAGGGCGAACCAGGAGGAAAGATGCGCACATCCCTGACCAGGCTGGTGGCAGGCACGGCCATCGCGGCGACGGCGCTGCTGGCCGTTACGGGCACCGCGAGTGCCAGCACCGCAACGCCGCCCAAGAAGCCGACGACCCTGTCGATCGTGGCGGCCAAGAGCAAGATCACGGTGGGCCAGTCGGACACGATCAGCGGCACTCTGGCCTCCCACAAGACCCCGGTCGCGGGCCGGATCGTCATCCTCGACAAGCGTGTTGGCAACGGGCACTGGTTCGCGGCCGAGGAGAAGCTCACCGGCAAGTTCGGCAAGGTGTCCTTCACTGTTGTCCCCAAGGTCGACACCCGGTATGAACTGGTCTTCAAGGGGGGCCCCGTCTACAAGGCTTCGCACAGCGGCGTCGTGCTGGTGGTGGTGGTGAAGCCCGTCGTCAAGACGCCGACCACGCTCACCGCCACGGCCGCGACCGGCAGCATCACCGCCGGGTCGACCGACAAGGTTGACGGCACCCTCGTCATCACCAAGGACACCAAGGCCCTGCCGAGCCAGTGGGTCTGGCTCGACACGGTCGCCAACGGCAAGCTTCACCACCTGCGGGCGATCAAGACCGGCAAGTACGGCAAGGTGGCGTTCACCGTCAAGCCCGCCGCGACCACCACCTATGAGCTGCAGTACCTCGGCACTCACCTGCTGGCCCCGTCGGTAAGCAACACCGTCACCGTCAGCGTCACGGCCGCGAGCTGACCGTAACGGCCCTGACAGGCAGCATCCGGGCCGGTGGTTCCCCCTTCGAATTGGGCGGAGCCGCCGGCCCGGCGCGCGTTGACGCGACACCGGGCGCAACCCGGGCTATATGTCAGCATTTCGCTGCACGGATGTGGGAGCATGCTGGCGCGATGGAGACCGCTGGGGACGAGCTCGACGAGGCCCTCGCCCGTGCTAGATCGGGCGATGAGGCTGGTTTCCTGTTGCTTTGGGAGGAATTGCAACCCAGGCTCCTGCGCTACCTCCAGGTGCTCGGCTGCGACGACGTTGATGACGTCGCCGGTGAGACCTGGCTGCAGGCGGTCAGGGATCTGCACAAATTCAAAAAGGGCGGAGCCGACGAATTCCGGGCCTGGCTGTTTACGATTGGCCGCCACCGGGCCATTGACGCCGCCCGGTCCCGCAACCGGTTCCGCGACAAGGTGCTGATAGGTGAGGCCGTTCCGCCGCAGCCAACGTCGGGAAACCCAGTCGAGGACGAGGTGCTGCACGGACTGTCCACCAGGCAGGCGGTTACCTTGGTGGCCGGGCTGTCCAGGGACCAGGCCGAGGTCGTGGCGCTGCGCATCATCGCCGGCCTGGACACCGACGCCGTCGCCCGCATCCTCCGCAAGTCGCCCGGCGCGGTTCGCACCGCCCTCCACCGCGGCCTTCGGACGCTGTCAGAGGACCCCCGCATTCACGAGATCGAGAAGGTGGACCAGTGAGCACCGCCCGCGGTGGCGAGTCCAGCGCCTTCGAGCCCGGCCTCGATCACCTGATCGGAGCACTGACCGCGAGCGGCCTCCCGCACGAGCTGGCCGGCCGCGACGCCGCCCTGGCCGCGTTCCAGGCGGCCAGCCAGCAGCCGGCGCCGACCGGGCGGGCCAGGTCCGCGTCGGGTCGACCCGCATCGGGTCGGCCCGCATCAGCCCGGTCCGTGTGGCGCCGCAGGCCCATCCGCATCGCGTTGCCTGCGAGGCTGGCCGTAACCATTGCCGCCGTCGTCGCGGTGCTCGGCGGCTTCACCGCCGCCGCGACCGCGCAGGCCCTCCCCGCGCCGGTGCAGCAGCTCGCGTACAACGTGCTCGCGCCGCTAGGCGTGCCCGTCAGCCAGCCGGTGC
>JAOPYM010000046.1 GCA_025964615.1 Actinomycetes bacterium | reverse complement strand
AAACCGGTCTTGCTGAGGCCGCGTAACCCCGTATCCCCAGGTCAACGACCTAAGGACACGGGTACACGAAAACTCCACGACTCAACGATGCGGTGTAACGGTCAGCCGACGCCGGTTGCGGCCGGGTTATCGGGGTACGGCGCGGGCTACGAGGCGGCGGAGGGCGTCGTCGGCGGTTTCGGGGAGGGCGCCGACAGGGAACCAGCGCAGTTCGTCGGACTCGTCGCTGACCAGTTCCCGTGCCCCGGCGGGAGCGTATGCGACGTACTGCACGTCCAGGTGCCAGGAGCCCCCCGGGTGACAGCCGACGCGGTGCCGGTCGATCTGCACCGGGTCGGGGAGCAGTCGGAGCCCCTCGATGCCGGACTCCTCGGTGGCCTCCCGCAGAGCGGCCTGCGCCAGTGTCCGGTCGGCGGGTTCACAGTGCCCGCCGAGCTGCAGCCACGCCTTGATCTTGCTGTGCAGGGTGAGCAGGACCCGTGTGCCGGTGGCGTCGAGCACCGCCGTACTGGCCGTGAGGTGCCCAGCCGCGCACTCCCGCCACATCCCGTCGCCGTGTGCGGCCAGATGGCAGAGGAACTCGGCCCGGAGCAGGTTCTGCGAGTCCGAGGGCGCCGTCCAGCCGGTCAGCACCCGGACCGCGTCCCCATGCAGCCCCGTCACGCCTTCCCGTCACCGGAGCCGGAGTCGTCGCTCTTATCGGGCTCGGGGGTGTCGGTGAGCTGGGAGATGTCGAGGTCCACGTGCTTGCCGTACACGAAGGCGTCCGGATCGTCGAGGTCACCGGCGGTCGGCAGCAGGTCGGGGTGCTCCCAGATCGCGTCCCTGCCATCGATGCCGCGCGCCTCGGTCAGCACCCGCCAGAGCGCCGCGGCCTCGCGGAGCCTGCGCGGCCGCAACTCCAGGCCCACCAGCGTCGCGAACGTGTGCTCGGCGGGCCCGCCGGTGGCGCGCCGCCGCCGTACCGCCTCGGTCAGCTTCACCGTGCCGGGCAACCGGCTGGACGCGGTGCCGTTGACGACGGTCTCCACCCAGCCCTCGACCAGGGCGAGCGCCGTCTCAAGGCGGACCAGCGCGGCCTTCTGCTGCGGGGTGTCCTCCGGCTGAAGCTGGATCTCCCCGCCCAGCGCCTGCTGCAACGCCTCCGGATTGGACAGATCCAGGCCGGCCACAGCCTCCTCGATGCCCGATAGGTCCATGGTGATGCCCCTGGCGTACTCCTCGACCGCGCCGAGCAGGTGGGCGCGCAGCCACGGCACATGGGCGAACAATCGCTGGTGTGCGGCCTCCCGCAGCGCCAGGTAGAGCCGTACCTCGTCCTCGGGGACCTCCAGGCCCGAGCCGAACGCGGCCACCCCGGCCGGCAGCAGCGCGCCGACCCCTTCGGGGGCCAGCGGCAGCCCGACGTCGGCCGAGCCGACGACCTCCTGGGCGAGCGTGCCGAGCGCCTGCCCGGCCTGGCTGCCGACCATCGCGCCGCCCATCTGGCGGATCATGCCGACCAGTGGACCGGCCATCGCGGCCATGTCCTCGGGCATGGACGAGGACATCGACTCGACCATCCGGGCCGCCACCGGGTCGACCACCTTGGACCAGACCGGCAGGGTGTTCTCGATCCACTCCGACCGGCTCCACGCCTGGGGGGTACGGATGCCGGCGGGCAGTGTGGTGCCCTCGTCGAGCCAGAGCTCGGCCAGCCGCAGCGCCTCCTGAACCTGCCGGGCCTCGGCGTCCACGACCGACGGGTCGCCCTTCTCGACGACCGTGTGCCGCGCGATGCTCTTCGCGAGGTCCCAGTTCAGCGGGCCCTCGCCGCCGCTGCCGCCCTGACTGCTCAGCATGTCGGCGAACTGCCGCAGCATGTCCGCGAACTGCTGCATGTCGCCGCCCTGGCCGAACCCGGCCGGGGTCGGGTTCGGGTTCTCGTCGTCGCCGTCGTCACCTGGCCGGCCGAAGCCGAAGGGTGTGTTGCTCATGATCGGTGACCACAGGCAGGAAGATGGGTCATAGGCTCAAACCTAGTCGGTCTTGCCAAAGGGGGAGGGACACGGCTATGAGTATTCGCGCTCGGCGTAGCACCGGACCGGTGGTCGCCATCACCGGCGCCGCGTCGGGAGCGGGCCGGGGTCTGACCGCCCGGCTCGCCGGATCGGCGGAGGTCCGGAAGGTCATCGCGCTCGACGACCACCGGGGCGACGTGCCCGGGGTGACGTGGCGGGTGGTGGACGTCACAGACCCGCTGCTGTCCGGGCGCCTGTCCGACGTGGACGTGATCGTCCACTTGGACCTGGAAAGGTCCCCGGACCTTGATCCACGCGAACGCCGTACGCACAACGTGCGCGGCGCGCAGACCGTCGTCACCGCCGCCGGCGCGGCCCGGGTGCGGCATGTGATCCTGATCACCAGTTCGATGGTGTACGGGGCGTCCGCCGACAACCAGGTGCCGCTCGCGGAGGACGCGCCACTGCGAGCCGAGCAGAACTCCAGCATCGTCGGGGACTACCTGGAGATCGAGGAGGTCGCCGCCGTGGCGCCGGTGACGCACCCCGGCATGCGCGTCACCGTCGTACGGCCGGCCGCGCTGGTCGGGCCGGGCATCGACACGGTCGTCACCCGGCACTTCGAGGCGCCCCGGCTGCTGGCCGCCAAGGGCTGCCCGCCGCGCTGGCAGTTCTGCCACATCGACGATCTCGTCTCCGCGCTGGAGCATGTGGTGCTCGGCAGGGCCACGGACCCGGTCGTCGCGGTCGGCGGCGAGGGCTGGCTGGACACCGCCGAGGTCGAGCGGATCACCGCGAAGCGGCGCTTCGAGCTGCCCGCCTCGGTCACCTTCGGCACGGCCCAGCGGCTGCACCGGCTCGGCCTCACCCCGGCGCCGGCGAGCGAGCTGGAGTACGTCGTGTACCCCTGGGTGGTGGACTGCGCGCGCCTGCGGGCGGCCGGCTGGAAACCCGCCTACGACAACGCCACCGCCCTGCACGTACTCCTTGAGGAGAGCACCGGCCGGCATGCCGTCGTGGGCCGCCGTCTGGGCGGCAAGGAGGCCACCATGGCGACGGCCGCCGGGGCCACCGTCGCGGTGATCGGTGCCGCGGCCGCGATCAGGAAGGTCCGCAAGAAGCGCCGCGGCTGAGCTGTTGTAGCTTCATATCGTGGACGTTATTCGGCTGATCGGGATCCGGGACACCGCGCTGTCCGTCGATGAGGTGCTGGGTGCGGTCGGGGACCGGGGCGCGGGGGGCACCGCCCTGTTCGTCGGCATGGTCCGCGATGAGGATCATGCGAGGGAGGTGACGCGGCTGTCCTACAGCGCACACCCGAACGCCGAGCAGGAACTGCGGGTGATCATGGAGAAGATCGCCGCGGACTTCCCGGTGAAGGCGATGGCCGCCGTGCACCGGGTCGGCGACCTGGAGATCGGTGATCTCGCAGTGATCGTCGCGGTGGCCTGCCCGCACCGGGGGGAGGCCTTCGCCGCCTGCAGGCGGCTGATCGACGATCTGAAGGCGACGGTGCCGATCTGGAAGCACCAGCTCTTTGCCGATGGTGAGTCCGAATGGGTCGGCGCCTGCTGATTTTGCCGGTGGCGGGTCCGAACGGGTCGGCGTCGGCTAATACGGTGTAGGACATGTCCCGTCGTGGTGTGACGCTCATCGTCGTCAGTGTGCTCATCGTCGTGCTGGCCGCCGTCGGTTTCGTGATGCCGGTGCCGTACGTCGCCTTGAGTCCGGGGCCGACCGAGAACACCCTCGGCAAGAACGACCAGGGCGTGCCGCTGATCCAGATCCAGGGCCGCCAGGTCTATACGGACACCGGTCACCTGAACTTCACCACCGTGGCCTACCAGGGCGGGCCCGACGACCCCATCGACCTGTTCACCGCGCTGCGCGGCTGGCTGAGCAGCGACACCGCCGTGGTGCCGCAGGAGGCGATCTTCCCGCCGAGCCAGTCCACCAAGCAGGTACAGCAGCAGGACGTCCAGCAGATGGCCGGCTCGCAGCAGAACGCCACCGCGGCGGCGCTGACCGAGCTGAAGATCCCCTTCGAGAAGATCGTGGTCGTCGCCTCGGTCACCAAGGGCATGCCCGCCGACGGGAAACTGCTGCCCGGTGACCAGCTTGTCGCGATCGACGGGACCAAGACGGCGACCGCTGCCGATGTCATGGCGGTGATGAAGCCGCACAAGCCGGGGGACAAGATCGTCGTCACGGTCAAGCGGGCCGGCAAGGACCTTCAGATCCCGATCACCACGGTGGCCTCGCAGGACGGACGGAACCGCGCGGTGATGGGCATCCTTCCCGGTCCCGACTTCCAGTTCCCGCTCACCGTGAAGATCAGCGTGGGTGACATCGGCGGGCCCAGCGCAGGCCTGATGTTCTCGCTGGGCATCTACGACAAGCTGGCCCCTGGCGGCCTCACCGGCGGCAAATTCGTGGCCGGAACCGGCACCATCGACCCCTCCGGCACGGTCGGCCCGATCGGCGGCATCCAGCAGAAGATGATCGCCGCCCGCGACGCCGGGGCGACGATCTTCCTCACGCCGAAGGACAACTGCAAGGAGGCTGTACCCGCCGCGCCCAGCGGGCTGCGGCTGGTCCGAGCCGACACCATGGACGGCGCCGTCAAGGCCCTGGAGGCCCTCCGCGCCAACCCCGCCGCCCAGGTCCCCACCTGCTAGTTTGCCGGCTTAGGCCTCGTCGTCTTCTTCTTCTTCGTCGGGTTCGAAGGTGGCGGCGAGGGCTTCGGCCAGGGCCGGGACGAGGTCGGGGCCGGACAGCACCTCGTCGTCATCGTCGTGCTTGCGCAGCCGCATGGCCGCGTGCCGCGAGCCGTCGCGCATGACGCCCACTACCATCCGGACGTCCTCGCGGAGCGGGTGCTCCGCGATCCAGGCGAGCGCCTCATCCTCGTCCTCGGGGATGTCCTCCTCGGCCTCGGGAGGCAGGACGACCCGTTCGATGACGAGCGCGCAGCCGCTGACCGCGTCCGGCCACGCGATGGAGGCCAGGGTGTCCTCGATCGAGTCCTCGGCGGGCAGTTCGGGCTGCTCCAGCGCGGCGATCGTGTCCAGTTCCGTGTCAAGGCCGAGCTCTTC
Source organism: Actinomycetes bacterium (assembly GCA_025964615.1). Classification (GTDB taxonomy): domain Bacteria; phylum Actinomycetota; class Actinomycetes; order Streptosporangiales; family Streptosporangiaceae; genus RYN-227. Next base: position 188 of record JAOPYM010000046.1, on the reverse strand, counting down.
GGCCAGGTCAGGTTCCTGCCGGCGCAGCTCGCCGCTCTGCACGAGCGCGTAGAGCTTCGGCGGGGCGTCCCAGCCGGCCTCTGCGGAGTGGCGTTCGAGATCGAGTACGACTTCTTCCAAATCGGTCACGGACCCATTTTCCCCTGAACCGGCACGGCTAAGGTCGGGAACCCGCCGGAGCCTCGGTA
>JAOPYM010000002.1 GCA_025964615.1 Actinomycetes bacterium | reverse complement strand
ACGCGGTGGACGTCGGCGAGATCGTCGTCCGCCCCAGCGCACAGGGACAACTCGCGAACGTACGGCTGGGCGACCGACCTCCAGCCGAACCCGGCGGGCCGCGCCGATCTGCGGATCGTCACAGGCGGCGACACCGAAGACGCCGTCGGGCGCAGCGCCCGGCTGGGGCTTCGGCAGGAGGGGAAGGGTTGCGGCAGGAGGCAGCACACGGTGATGGACCATCAGGCAGTACGCGGACCGCGGCGACGGCCCGGCACGGCCCGAGCGCGGTGTCCGGCTTGCCGGTCTTGTCCGGGGCCAGAACTGGTGAAGTCGCGTAATCGGTTGGCTCGTATTCGCTTGTGAGAGCCAGGGTTGGTCACCGTCTGTGGTCCCCGGGGGCGTACCGGCTCCACGGGCTTGCGGCCTCTGCGGCGATCAGGGCGACGGACTCGTTGTTGTAGCCGAGCACTCCGGCAACGACTGGTGCGGGGGCTTGGAGCACGAGGTGGCGGATGGCGGAGGTGCGCGCGTTGGTCCGGTGCAGTCCTTGGGCGGCCAGTCGGCCTGCGACCGTGGTCGGATGGACTGGCTGTCCTGCTCGTCTGCCGGGGAACAGCCAGTGGCTGCCCGGGTTGGTGGCGGTGAGCATGTTCGGTCTGGTCGTGGCGTACTTCAGCAGCAGGGCAGCGAACGGCTCGGGCACCGGGGTTGGAGGATCACCGAGACGGAGCAGGAGGGATGCGATTCGTGGTCCCCGTCCCGTCCCTGATGGCCAAACCCAACCGGAAATACTTCGGACCCAAACGCGGAATGACACTCCTGAACGCGATCAACGACCAGGCGTTCGGGATCGGCCACAAAATCGTGGCGGGCACCGACCGGGATTGCCTCCACGCGATCGATCTGTTTTTCGGCCTCGGCGGTGCGCGCCTGCCCGAGGTGCTCGTCACCGATACCGGATCATATTCGGACCTCATATTCGGGATCGCGAATCTGCTAGGCATCGACTATCGGCCCGCGCTGGCCGATCTGCCCGACCAGAAGGGATGGCGAGCCGCCAATGGGGCCGACTACGGGAGCTTGAATACCTTCGCCCGGGGGAAACTCGATATCGGCAAAGTCCGGCGGCACTGGAACGAGATCCTGCGGCTGATCGCCACGATCTACACCAGCAAGGTCAACGCGTCTGACGTGGTCAGAGCCCTGCAACGCGACGGGCACCCCACCGCACTGGCCGAGGCGATCGCCACCTACGGCCGCATCTTCAAAACCTTCCACATCCTGCAGGTCATCGATAGCCAGCCGTATCGGCGCGGCATCAAAGGAATGCGCAACCTCCAAGAAGGACGGCACGCACTCGCCGAGAAGATATTCCACGGACGCCGACGCGAACTGTTCCAGCGATACCGGGAAGGGATGGAGGATCAACTGGGAGCTCTGGGCATCGTTTTGAACTGCGTCGTTCTCTGGAACACCGTCTATATTGACGCGGCTTTGAATCAGTTGCGCGCCCAGGGCTATCCTGTGCGAGACGAAGACGTCGCACGTCTCAGCCCTTTCATGAGAAAACACATCAATGTCCACGGGAAATACTCGTTCACGCCCGTAGGCCCCGCCGGCCCCGTCAAAGGGGCCACCGCCACCCGGCAGCTACGCGACCCCGACACCCGCGACCAGGACGAGGAGGACTTTGACGAGGACGACTCCCAGTAGGGGCGGCGCCCCCAGGGGAGAGCCGAGTCGGCCTGGAGCCCGGATCGCAGTGGAGGTGGTGTTATCCATCAGCGCCGCGTCTGAGGTGGTGGTTCGGTTCCAGCGGCGCGTCCTAGGTATCTCAAGAGGCGGAGCTGTGCGGGCGCCCCGGGTGGCGTGGGGAGTTCGGGGGCGTAGTGGTTGGGATCTCGCTGTTCGCCGATCACCCGCTGAGCCGCGTCGAGTCCAGCGATCCAAGTCGTGCGGGGGCAGGAGAATGTCGCGCCTGTCGCTTGATGGATGTCCCAGCCGTGGGCGAGGAGGTCGAACAGGTTGATGCCGGCTGCCAGCTCTGCGGTGAAGGTTCCGAACGGAAGGTGGCACATCCGATCGAGATCGGCGTCGCGCCAGGCGGCGAGCGCGTGGTCGGCGGTGTCGTTGAAGGCCACGCAATGAGTTCGCACGATGAGAGTGTGACCATCGGGTCCGTGGATGCGCGGCGGGGTACGTCCCAGATCGTGACGAGAGCTACTGCCGAGCGGCTACCGGCTGCTGGGGCACAACATCAAGTTCTGCTGCGATCTTGGTCATGGAGCTTTGGAATCTGTCGATGACCTCACGCAAGTGCTTGCTCGAGACGCCGAAGCCGTCAAGACCGACCTCTTCCGGATCAGTGGGCAGCACACCCGTCGATAGCGCGTCGACCAAGCGCCGGAAGAACATCAGGGGCGCGTGTCTCAGTGTGATCAGGTCCAGTTGCAGCCGTGCCAGGTCGGGGCGCAGTGCCGACTCGGGATCGCGCAGGCACCTCTGGGTGCGGGGGTGCCATATCAGGGCTTCGGCTTCGGCGAGGGTCGCGTCGATATCGGGTTGATACACCGTGCCGAAACGCTGACTGATATCCCACCAGCACAGTAGCTCAGGCTGTTCGAACAGTTCCCTGGTGTCTGGGAGTACACCGCTTTCGAAGGGGACTCCGCGCCGCTCGGCGTAGTAGTCGCGGATGGGGGTTCCTTCATAGAGGGCAAGGTGGGTGTAGAAGTGTTCATGCGGGTAGTAGTCCGTGAAGTACTTCTCTATGAAGGCCATGTTCAACTGCAGATCGTCTACCGTGCTCGCTGGATCGACCATGATGAAATCGAGTGTGATGCCGATGCCGAGCCGATTTAGCAGGCGCACGGCAGCCTCGTTCACACTCGGCTCAACACCCTTCGCGAGACGTTGCAGCACGGACGGCGACGCGCTTTCGATCCCGAGTTCGATGAACCGCAGCCCTATGCCTGTCATCTTCTCGATGATCTCTTGGGCGCGCAGCACCTGGTTCACCCGGGTTCCGAAGCTGAAGGTCAGCTCGCTGTCGAAGGCGTGCAGCGCGAGGCAGATCTCAAGAGCTCGTTCGGCGCGGACGAAGAAGTTGGCGTCGCTGAAGTAGACGTGCTTGTAGCCGACCTCGTGTCGTTCTCTGAAGTGCGCCAGCTCGGCAACGACGCTCTCTGGCGAGCGGGTGCGATATCGTCGCCCGATGGTCAGCACACCGCAGAAGCTGCAGTTGTACGGACAGCTTCGCGACGTATTGATAGCAAGGGCCGGTCTGAGCTGCCGTGTTCCGGGGTCGAAGAAATGCGGCGTCCCGTAGTCGTGTTCTGCGACGAACTCGGCGTCCGGGAATGGAAGCAGGTCGAGATCCTCCAGCGCGGGCATCTCCGGGTTCACTCGCACGGTCCCGTCTCCGGCCCGCCAGGTTAGGTTGGGCACTGCGTCGAGCGCGGATCCTGTCCGATCCAACGACCTGAGCAGCTCCAGCGCCGGGACCTCCCCCTCGCGTCTGATGACCGCGTCGATGCAAGGGCGGTCGCGGACGATCGATTCATGTGTCGCGGTGGCCTGCGGACCACCCATCACCACGTAGCTGCCGCTGTTCCGGCGCTTGATTTCCGCCGCCATCCGCAGCGCCGTGTGAAAAGAGTCGGTGTACACCGACAGGCCGACGACGTCGTTGCGCCACAGGTCATGCCGGACTACCAGATCCTCAGGTGCAGCCGTTGAATCCGCGAAATCGAAACCGGTGGACTCGTATCCGTTCGACCTGAGGTACGCCATGATGTAGGCGAGCCCGACCGGGATGGACCGACGGTCGTCCCCGAAGCCGACCGAAGGATTGACGAAGGCGACCTTCACGCAGACCGCCCTTCGTCATGAACTTCTTCCAGTGCACCGACGTCCTGCAGCCACTTCGTAAACTCGGCTACTTCGTCGCTCAGGGCCAGACCACTGGGATCTGACCCTATGGCGACTCTCCAGAGTTCGCTCGCGCTCTTGTTAAGCCGCAGTGGTTGATGGTCGGCACCAACAAGTGACAGATAGATGTGGCCGCACTCGTCAAGATACGGAACCGCTGCCCGGTAAACGCGCATCATCCACTCCTATCGGAATGGCCTCTGATGCTATTCGGCGGGCTTCTGAATGTAGGCGTTACGGACCGGGGTGTATGTCGCGCTCCCGAAGCTAACCGTTTCTACGGCCGGCTCCGGCCGCTCATCTACGGTCGGGACGGACAGTTCCTTCTCCACGCTGCTGCGGAGTTTGCTCTTGCGCTCAAGCGCCATGACTGCCGCCACTCTCAGGTGATCTTCGCCGCTGTCAAGCTTACGCTGCTGAATGCCGCTAGGCAATCACCCAGGTGTGATCGGAAGACTGCGCTACGATTCCTCACTGTCCATTGTGCGTTGTCCAAATTGAGTTCGCGCCCCAGGCCGGGGCTGCCGAGTTTCGCCCTTCGGCCGGCTGCTCACCCCGGCGGTCAGCGCCAAAGAGACGGCAAGGAGCAGCACAGCAAGCAGGAGCGCCGCCCAGATCGCGGTCGCCAGGCCACGGTGCAGATAGCCCTGCAGGACTGCTCCGACCGCCGCCAGGCCCAGCACGTTTCCAGTCCGCTGCACAGTGCTGAACACTCCCGAGGCCGCCCCGGCCATGGCACTGGGGACGTCGCTGATCGCGACCGAGAACGGCCCAGCGAACCCCACGCCCATCCCGGTGCCGAACATCGCCAGTCCCGGAGACAGCCACCAGTCCGCGTGGCGCAGGCCGACTGCGCCAAGGATCTCGGCCATTCCACCGATCATCAGTATCAGCGCCGCCATCGTGGTCGGCTTACCGCCAAAGCGATCGGTGAGCCGACCGCCCAGCGTCGAGATCGGGACCGATACCGCCGGTGCGATCGCCAACAGCAGACCGGCCCGAGCCGGAGACATGCCCGCACCGGACTGGAGCCACACCGAGCACAGGAACATCACGCCGCTCACAGCGCATGGAATCGGGCCGGTCGCAAGCACCATCAACGTGAACGTCCGGTTGCGCAGCATGGCGAAATTCAGCAGTGGAGCACGGTCCTGCCGGGCGCGCTCGACCAGCGCGAACCCTGCCAGCACCACCACACCCGCCACGATCAGAGCCGGTATCGTGACCGGACCGAACATGGTCCCCCAGTGCAGCGGCACACCCTCCAGCAGCCCAAAGGTGATGAGCATCAGCGCCGTTGCCAAAAGTCCGGCGCCAAGCAGGTCAAGCCGTTCCCTACGCCCGCCCGGCAACTCCGGCGCCAGCACCCTGAACAAGACCATCCCCAAGACGACGATCGGCATATTGACCCAAAAGATCGACCGCCAGCCGACAGCCGCGACGAGGAATCCACCGACCGTGGGGCCGGCGGCAAGACCGATCCCCGACGCTGCTCCAGTGATCCCCAGCGCACGCCCCCTCGCTTCAGCAGGAAACATCTGCGCGGTGATGGCCAGCGACTGCGGTGTCAACACCGCCGCACCCAAACCCTGAATCACACGGGCCGCAAGCAACACCCCGATACTCCCAGCCGAAGCCGCCACCACGGAGCCCGCACCGAATACGGCCAGGCCAAGCAGGAATATACGGTTGCGGCCGTACAGATCACCCAGCCGTCCCGCAGTCACCAAGAATCCAGCCAGCACGAGAAGGTAGACGTTGCCGATCCACAGCAACTCATCCATCCCGGCGTCCAGATCACGCCCAATCGCGGGGAGAGCCAAGTTCAACGCATTGCTCTCCATCAACGTCATGAACCCGATGAGAGCCAGAACCCCCTGCACCAGCCAGGCCCGACCCAACCCCACTGGCCTGTCTCGCGCGAGAGGATTCAAATGCCGTCCAATGGCCACCGCACTCCCCTCAGAGGCGACAAGCCACTCATGCTACGCGAATGCCCGATTGAGAGGGGGTATCTCCACACTGACCGGGTCAAGTTCACCCGCACCGTCCGTATCGTCCGCCGCCACGCCCCTTTTCCCCCTGACCACCTGCAACGATCACTCGCTGACGTCATGGCCGACATCGTTGAGAAACGCAACCTCAACCCCAAACGGCGGCACCGCTCCTACCCTCGGGTCGTCAAACGCCGCAGCCACAACTCCTACCGGGTCAAGAAACCGGGCGACGTCGGCATCCGCCACGACGGACCGGCCACGATCGAGCTCACCAACGCCCAGCCACTCTGCCTCGCAGCATGATCAACTTAAGCTAAGTGGCATTGGGTGTAGGCAGCACCACGACGTGCGGGCTTGCCAC
>JAOPYM010000001.1 GCA_025964615.1 Actinomycetes bacterium | reverse complement strand
GGGGTCGGCGTGGAATCGGATACGGAGATGCTCGCCGTGACGAGGGTCGTGGTAGCGGAGCCAGAACCACCGGTCCCAGCGTTCGGGAATCTCCTCCACGTGCCGGGCCAGCGATCGCAGGATCTGCTCATGGCAGGCGGCCGGGGCCTGGACGGCGAGCGACAGCCAGGGCCCACCGGGAAGGTACAGGCCCTCTGCGGGACGGCGAACCGTCGGCGCGGCCACCGCGAGGGCGGGTGCGGGGACGGCGCGGTCCAGGGAGACGACCAGCTCTAGGAGGTGGCCTCCGTCGGGGCCGGGGAGTACGGCAGCGTTGGTCTGGTCGCCTCCGGGCGGGGCGGTGACGGCGGTCAGGCCCCGCCGGACATAGCGGCGCAGCAGCTCACGGTCGTCGGCCAGCCGCAGATCCAGCGGCAACTGCCGGTCCACGTCATCGGTGATCACGACGTCGGGAGGCTGCGGGCAGACGGTGGATCGCCATGAGGTGAGCGCGGACTCCCACCCGTCCGGGGTCGTGGCGGCGCGGGTCACGTGCTGTGGCAGGACCCACCGGGCGGGTGTGAGCCAGGTGTCGCGGTAACGGACGGCGGGAGTGAACGGCGCGGTGATACCCGTCCACGACCAGCCATGCCAGGGACGTTCCCCCGAATGCCCCGCCAAGGCCAGGAACCGGGCGACCGGCGGCAGGAGCGACAGCGCGATCCGCGAGTACAGGACGGGAAGGACACGCTGGTCGTGGACCTGTGACCACACGACCAGACGGCGGCCGTCGGAGAAGACCGTCAGGTCGGTGAGGTCGAGGTCGCCGCGCCGGGGCGCAACACCTACCGGGATGCGATGAGAGGCGAGCCCGGTCTCCGCCGTTACCGACGCGAGGGCGTCGATACGAGGGCGCACCACCAGTTCGGCGACCAGCGCGCCATCCTCCACATCGTGGATCTGCGGGGGCCGGCCGAGCAGGGCAACAAACCGGCCGCTCGTCGACAGCGCGTCCTGCGAACCCCCGCACACCGCCAGCAGGAACCGGCGGTCCGCCGTCAGCGTGGCGTCAGTGGACAGGACCCGAACGTAGATCTCGGCACCGCGGGGGACGGCGGCTTGGCTGCGGTTCGTCAGCCGGTCCACAGTCGCCTCGTCCACGACGATCTCCGTACTGCCCTGGGAGATGGCGTCGGACAGCAGCCGCGCCAACACCGCTTCACGGCTGGCATCGCCCGGCCCGGCCCCGATGGGGGTGAGGTCGCCGACCGGGCCGAGGCCGACGACGGGATCGAGGACGTCCAGGAGCGGCACGGCCCGCGAGGTTCCGTAGCGGGTGAGGAACCGCTGGTGGCAATCGGTGAGCGGGTCGGTGCCCCAGCCGATCCGCCACAGGACGCCGGCGGCCTCAGCGGCCTTCCGGGCTACCTGAACGGGCAGCATCACGGTGGCGTCCGCCACCGTGTCCACACGCAGGAGCCGGTCAGCGGGCAAGATCTCCCGGGCGATCGTGAGAGCCTCGCTGAGCAGTGCCAGCCGCTTCGGGCTGCCCGCCCGGTACCGGTCGGCCTCGGTGAGACGATCGCGGAGCCGTTCCAGAAGACGGCGATGCGGTGAGGCGGGCGGGAGCCGGGCCAGCAGATGACCCAGAGGATCACATCGCCGATCATCGGGGAGCAGGTCGTGCAGCAGGAAACCACCGTCGATCAGCTCGCGCAGGAGCCTCGGCCCCGAACCCGGAGCCGCGTGCGGCCACCGTCTGGCCAACTCGGCCACCGCCTGCGCCGCCGGTAGGCCGTCTCTGCAGGTCCGCAGGACGAATGCGGTCACCTCGGTGTGGCGGACGCTGATCGTCACCGGCTGGCCGCCGTCCATCGGACGTTCGATCTCGCAGCGGTCTCCCCGCACCACGGCGACGTTGCCGGCCGTCAGCTTCACCTTCGACAACCCCCCGGCTCCGTCGATGATCGAGCGTGCCAGCCGGCTCAGCCACTGCGGGTCGGGGTTGGTGACGGTCCGGTGGCCCGTGCCCACGCGCAGTTGCGGCTCTCCCGAGAACGCGGCGGGGGCAACGCCGGTGAACACACCGTGCGGTGTGGTGCGAGTTCGTGACCGCGTCGCGTAGGCACGCCAGGTCAACGCTCCCGAAACGGAATGGCCGGCCGCGTTCCGCGCCGATCCGCTGGCCACGGTGACGGCTTCATCCAAAAGAGGGTCCGTGGGGTCGGTGTCGAGGCCGCAACCCCGCACCGGGCGAAGGGGGATGCGCGCCAGCGCGTCGGTTCGGGCGGTGAAGATCGGACGGGCCACAGCGCGCTCTCCTTGGTGAGGGCCGTGGCCCGTCGCATGGTCGGGCGGTGTTAGTTCTGCGGGTCGGGGTAGCGGCAGGCGGGCAGCGTGCCACACCCGTTGTCGGTGATGGCATCGACGGCCAGGAGGCTGCCGTCCACCGTCCTGGCATCGAGGTCGAACAGATCCATCGTGAGCTCCTCGAGCACCGTGCCGTCGTTCGTCATGGGGTCACTCCATTTCTCTGGCGGCGCACTGGCATGGCTTCCCGGCTCCCTGGCGCGCCGCTGACCAGGGAACCGGAGACCTGTGGGAAGGAGGCGGACATGAGCTCCACGGCGACCCCGACCGGCACCAGTTCGCCGGGCCTCAGCCACGGCGCACCTCCCAGGCCAGCACCTGCGCGATGGTCGCGGCCGCGCGATCGGGCTGGTCGGCTGAGGCGATGAGTACCAGGGAGGGCCAGGCGAACCACCACTCCAGCCGCGGTGGACCCGTCTCCGGACCCATTACGACCTGCCGACAGCAGATCTCGCGCGGGAAGTCGGCGGCGGCCGGGTGCGTCACCCGCAGCACCGATGGCTCCTGCCCGGCGACGAGTTCGGCCCGTAGCGGGACGACCGCCTCAGCCAGCGCCAGCAGGTGCCCGGTGCGAGCGTCGACGCTCGGGCGGACCCGGTCACGGCCGGCCGGTTGGCCGACGGCGGGCACCACGTCGTGGAGCGCCTGCGCGGCCGGGTCATGGCTGGGCACGGTGGGCTCCTGGGCGGGGCTGCAGCATCGCGGAGATGTCGGCCACGGCGGCCGCGATGTCGCAGGCCGGGCTGATCGGCTCACCCCAGCTATGCACGAACCACAGGGCGTAGCCGTCGATGATGTGGTGCTGGCAGGTGATGCGATCCCGGTAGTCGGTGGCTGCGGGGTTGATCACCCGCACGTACACCTCGGAGCCCTCGGGCTGTTCCAGGGTCGCGGTCAGCCCGGCGGTGGTGAGCGCGGCGGTCAGCGCCCGCAGCCGGGGCAGCGCTTGCTCACGCAACGGCTGTGGCCTGGCCGGTCTCTGCTGGACGATCTCGGGCACGGCAAGCTCCTTCGGGGCTATCGGTGGTGAGTCGTACCGGGGCCGGTGGTGGGGGCAGTGACGGTGTCGAGGGCGGCCCGCAGACCGAGCGCGGTCCGTGACCTGATCGGGGCGAGGCGCCCGTAGATCGCGGTCCAGGTCGCCCGGCCGTCGTAGAGGATCCCCCAGCGCGGGAAGTCCCTCCGCAGACGGTTCAGCACCGTCGCGGGGTCGGGCGGCAGCTCTTGCACCGGCCCGAGCGGTGGCAATGCAACCGCGGCCGTTGGGCTCTGCGCGTTGAAGGTGCCATCGGCGGTTCGCAAGGCCGCGAACGTGGTCGGCCGCGCGGGCTCTGGTGGCTGTGTCATGACGTCCGCCCTCGCAGCTCCAGCACTCTCAGAACCGACGCGGCGGCCTGGTGCAGGTCGTCGACACTCCCGATCACCTGGCCCCAGTCCCAGGAGAAGTGACCCGTGTCGCAGGCCGCCGCACCCGCCCGGTGGTAGACGTCCTCCGACGCGTCCGCCCTGGCCGGGCTGGTGACCCGCAGCCGCGGCGGACCTCCGGTCGGGCGCTCTAGCCGCGCGTACACCTCGGGTTTGGCTTGGTGTAGCGCGACCCGCAGGTTCTCCAGGTGCTGGGCGGCATCGGGGTCACGGCGGGACGGCAGCGGCGGTGTGGTCTCGGCCGGCTGGTCGAAGGCGGCGGGCAGCCTGTCCGCCTGGCGGGTGCTGCGGTTGCGGCGGGGCATCAGGACCACCCCTCGGCCCTGGCGAGGCCCAGGTCGGCGGCGATGACGCCGACCGCCGGGTCCAGAGCGGTGCCGGGGGCGGCGGGGTCTTCGCTGTTGTGCGTCGTCTGATCGCTGCGGGGAGGCATCAGTAGGTTCTCCGGGCGGGGGTCCCTGATCGCCGGTCGGCGGTCGGCTGATCGGACATCAGCAACCCAAACGGGTGAAGCCGTACAGATCAGCGAAAGCTTCAGATCATAAGTCGATACTGTTCTGAATTCCGCTACCGTAACGAGTATTGACCTGTAATACCGGGATGGCAAGACCCTCTGTGACAGTTCGACCCGGATTCGTGGTGACGCCACGGGTCGATGTAGTGCTGCTCCCCGACGTTCAGAACCGGGCCATGTAGCGGTTTCCGCTACGGATACGCTGATGCTGAACGTTCGCGGATGTGGACGTTCCGTCAGCGACGGCAAGCGGGAGAGTGGATGATCAGCCCCTACGTACGGCGTCTCCGGCTGGCCGGCGAGCTTCGCGCGCTGCGCGAGCAAGCCGACCTCACCCACGATCAGCTGGCCAAGAAGATCGGCGGGCACCGCCCGACGATCTCCCGCCTGGAGAACGGGCACGTCCCGCCCAACATGGATGACGTGTTCAAGATCCTGGACGCGCTCGGGGTCGAGGGCGAGAAGTGGGAGCAGGCCGTCACGATCGCCCGCGAAGCGGCTGAGCGTGGCTGGTGGGAATCGGGCTCCAAGGAGATGGGCGAGCGTCAAGCCCTGTACGCCAACCTGGAGGCGGGCGCCACCGGCATCCGCGAGTACCAGCAAGGCCTGATCCCCGGCCTGCTCCAGACCGCCGAGTACGTCCGAGCCCGGCTTACCGCCAAGGGCTGGACCAAGAGCGCGGCCGGATCCACCCCCGACGGCATCGTAGAAGGACGCATGGGACGCCAGCGGCTGCTGCGCCGCCCCAGCGGCCCCACCTACGAGCTCATCCTCGACGAGGTCGCCATCCGCCGCGCGACCGCGCCACAGCAGGTGCTGGCCGACCAGTACCGGCACCTCGCCGACAAGGCCAGCCAGGACAAGACCGAGATCCGGATCCTGCCCGTCGACGCCACCATCGGCAGTTTCACCGTGCCGGTGTGCACGTTCTCCATCTACAGCTACCCCAGTGACCCGTCCGTGGTCGCCGTCGAGACCGTCACCACCGACACCGTGCTCACCGTCCCCGACGACGTGGAACGCTACGTCGACCGGTACGGCCTGCTCCGCCAGGCCGCCCTTCCCCCGCAAGAGAGCATCGAATTTCTGATCAAGGCAGCAGACCGGCTGCTGCCTGGCACCTAGGAAGAAGATCATGAACCGCGAGAAGTTCATCGCCTGGCGCAAGTCCAGGCGCAGCGAGGACGACGCCAACTGCGTCGAGGTCGCCAACGGCAGCCGCGGCAGCATCGGAGTCCGCGACTCCAAGGACCCGGCCGGAGCCCACCTGGCGTTCGGGGCGGCCGAATGGGCCGCCTTCGTCGGCACCGCCCGGACCGGCCACCACGACCTGCGGTAGCCCCGCACGTGGCCATACCAAGACGGGCCTCCCGCGCCGATGAGCAGATCGGTGCGGGAGGCCCGCTTCACGTCCAGGTGCGGAATAGGCGACCGGCGCCAGACACCTGCGGCCTGCACAGCGCCTACACGGCGCCGCGCCCTCGACCTGGTGCCTCCTGTGCCCTGGACGAGTATCCGGGAGCCCTCCGTCCCCTGCCGTCCGGCAGCAGGCGGCCGATCCCTGGCGGCTTCGCCCGACCGGTCCCCAGCCCGCTCACCACCGACCTGACGGTAGCGGGCTGGGTCGTGCCGGCCGCGCATCGTGGGCCTCCTCCAAGCGCGTCGTCCTGGCAACGCGAAAGATGCGTCCCCTGACCCTCACCCACCGGTGAGGCGCAGGTCCACGAGGTTGCCCACCTTTGCCCTTTAGCCGTTGTCCAGAGCCTCAATCGCCCGCAGGATCACCCGCCGCGCCTGGTCACCGGAGACGGCCAGCGCCCGCAAGCGATCCCATGCCTGCACATACATGGCGATCTCATTCGGCTGGGTGATCGTGAGATAGCCGCTTACCAGCTCCACGTTCACCTGCTCCGTATCGGTGACCGTGAACTCCTCTTCCGGCCACACGCCCTGCCCGCCGGCCGTCCGGTCAGCGGTCAACGCAACGATTCCCAGCAGCACCGACGGCAGCCCCATCACCTCCAGCAGGTGCCGGAGCTGCCCGGCGTGAGTCGCCGGATCGGTGGTGCGCTGCCAGAGCACGTACTCCTCCAGCAGGAACACGAACCTGGCCCCGGGCCGTTTCAGGACGCTCTGGCGGTCCATCCGCTCGGCCACGGCCTCGGCGACGTCGTCGACCTCGACACCCTGTTCGGCCCGCACCGCCTCCAGCGCAGCGGTCGTGTACGCGCGGGTCTGGAGCAGCCCGGGGATCACCTTCGTCGCATAGACGCGCATCAGCGTCACGCGCTCGTACTGCGCCCGCACCGACTCCTGCGCCTTCTTCAGGCCGCCCCGGTTGAGCTGCTTGTAGGTCACCCACATCCCGGCCACAGCGCGCTGCTCAGCCAGCAACTCCTGGGCGCGCTGCTCGGGCACACCACAAACCCTGCACCACGTCCGCAGGTCCTCGGCCGAGATCGGGCGGGACGCGTGCTCGATCTTCGACACCTTCGCCACCCCATGCCAACCGGCCAGCTCGGCCAGCTTCCGGCCGGTCAGCCCAGCGTCCTCGCGGATCTCCCGGAGCTGGTCTGCCAGATGCCGCCGCGCGGCCTGCGCGCTGGACGAAGTTGAAGTGGAGGGCACGGAGTGTCAGGGATCTTCGTGAGAGGGGCGGGTTACTTCGGCTGGTACTGCTCGTGCGGGATCGCCCGTTCCCAGACCTGCTCGAACGCGGCGACGCACCGCATCACCACGTCCGGGTCGTTCGTGAACTCCTCCTCGCCGGTGTCGGCGCCGTCCCCGGCATTGAAGTTGAACGCCACCAACCGGCCGTCGTACATCCAGAAGTCCGCGCCCGGCAGCATCAGGTCGAACGCCTGCCGCCGCGGCAGCCACCGCACCTGCTCGCCCGCCTCCACGTTCAGATCGCTCAGCATGTACTCCCACCGGACATAGTCCGTCAACGGTTCCGACACGATCCGTGCCCGCCGCACCCTCACCCCGCGAGCCACGGCCGAGCCGATCAGGTCCTTCCACGCACCCCAGCTCTCGTCGATGCCCGACCCTCCAGCCAGCCAACCGGTGAACGCGGGATCGGTCGCGTCGTAGGTGTCACGCATCTCCAGGTGCACCACCGAGTGCCGGGCCCCGGCCAGCAGATCCGCAAACGTCACCGCCCCGTGCCCCTGCCTGCCCGGCTCATACGTCCCCGCCGCCGCCTCGGCGATGATCGTGGCCATCGTCGGGGGCAGCCACACCACCGCCTCATCCGCGCCGATCTGGCTGTGCTTGGCGAACTCGGCCAGCTTCAACGGGTCGGTGACGACCTTGCCCTGGAAGTAGAAACCACCGGTCACCGGGTCCACGTACACGGCCGGGCACTTGTTCTGCGGCGACTGGTCGTCCATGCCCACGAAATCTATCGACACGTCATCCTCCGGGCTCGGGGTTGCCTCATGTTGCCCTCTACCCCCGACACTCACCCGCCCGCACCACACCGGTCAAGGCGCCAGAGCAGAGGCAAGGCAACATCCGGCACCGCTCGCCCGACACGGGCGGACCACCGTTAGTCGACCGGCCCGAGCCGTACGGCTGCTGATGGCCGCGCCTTCGGCCGTGCCGGTCGGCCGAGTGC
>JAOPYM010000607.1 GCA_025964615.1 Actinomycetes bacterium | reverse complement strand
TCGTCGAGGGCTGGGACAACCAGGTGCTCGGCTGTTCACTGACGGAGTACGTCGGTACGGCTCAATTGCTCTGGGCCAGCGCTCACGCCTGCGGTGGCCGCTTCGACCCTGCCGTCTTCGACTCTGAAGAAGGCGCCCGTTTCGCCCGGCATCTGCCGGGCGAAACGGTGCTGGCCGTCCTGGACCGCCACTTCGCCGTCGACGCGGCCACCTTCAAGGCGCAGGATCTCGCTGCTCAAGCGCGGGCCGACAAGGAACTGCGCCGTTTCACCTACAACCCGCTGCGCGGTCGGCCGGCCCTGACTGGCTTCGGACCGGGCTACCTGGTCCCAGCCCCTCACCTGGCATTGGCCAAGGCCGGCCTTTCGGGCATCTACTTCAGCGGGCACCAGCACTATGGTCACCAGTTTCCGACCGAGCTGGGGCACCTGTTCGAGCAGTACATCGGCAGCCAACTGCGCCTGCTTCCAGACGCCTGCGTGTACCCCGAAATCTCGTACAAGATCAGGAAGGAGAAGGCTGAGAGCACCGACTGGATCGTGGTCTTCGATGACCTGGTCCTCCTGGTAGAGGTCAAGTCGACCATCCCGATCGAGGCCGCCCGACTGGGCGACAACGCCGGTATGGATGATGCCGTCAAGAAGTTCGGACGGGCCTACGACCGTCAGATCGACAAGACCGCGCAGCTCATCACCAGCAGACACCCAGCCTTTGAACACATCCCCGCCGACCGGCCGATCGCTGGCCTGATCGTCACCCTGGAGCCATTCCACCTGGCCAATGCCACCTTCTACCGCGAACGCATGCCTGCCACCCGGACGCCGATCTGCGTGGTAGACGCCTCTGAGATCGAGGATCTGGTGACCGTCACCGACATCTCCGTCTCCAGGTTCCTGCAGGACTGGATGGATGACCCAGAACGCTCCACCTGGGCTCTCCACACGACCCTGCAGGGCCACGAGAATCAGCGCAATCCCATCCTCGATGCTGCCTGGAACACCTACCCCTGGGCGTCGGTGAACCGCGGTCTTCGCGATGGATAGGCACGAGTGACCCTCGGGTTCGTCACGTAGGCCTCAGGGCTGACCGTGAGGAACACGGGGTCTTCGCCGTCCCGCACACCCGAGCAGCACCGACGAGGAAATCCCCCTGATCGACCGCGTGACTGCGACATTGATCCTGCTCTACGCCCAGCCGATCACCAGGATCCTCCGCCTGACCACCGACGACCTCGTCAACGACCCCGAGGAAAACCTCACGCTCCGGCTCGGCACCCCGCCCACTGGCTTTGTCGGCCATGTCGTCGGGTACTGCCGCGCCAACCTGAAAGCCTCCTTCTGGTACGTCTTCTGCTCCGGGTACCTCAGAGAAACTGGCCGACGTCCTTGATCAGCACGCCTTCGGCCACCGCGAGACGGATCAGGTTCTCCCTCGACGGCCGGGTCCGGTAGCGGCGAACATTCGCCTTCACCTGCTTGGCATCAGCCGCCAGCATCGCGGCGTGGTACGCGAGCACCAGCAACCCGATGACCTGCATTGTCTGCTTCGTAGTCATGAATGAACCTTCGACTATTGGCTCGCCGCGAAGGCGAGCAGGATGACGGCCAGCGCTACTCCGACGCCGGCCATGAACGGGGCGACCTCGCTGCGTTCGACTGATCCGCCGACATCCGGCGACCCGGCGAGCACGCTGGACAGACCGCGGGCACATTTGGGGCAGCGGCCGTTGATGAGCAGATCATTACCGGTCAGTGTCTGATCGCACGTACATGAACCGAGTACCTGCTTGAGGCGTTCGTTCATCGACCCGACGGCACCTCGGATCTGGGACAACTCCTGCTCCAGCTCCTGGGTGCGTGCCTCCAGGGCGTGGACCGAGCCCTCGTTGGTCGCCGCCTCCAGGCCCCGGCCGAGCAGGTCCGCCACGGCGCTGGCGAGGGACATGCCATGGTCTGCGGCGTATTGGTCGGTTGCCGCCTTCAGGTCTTCGGCTACGCGTGCGTAGATCGTCACGGTGGACATGATCAGAGCCTAAGCCTTTCGCAAGTTATCTGCAAGCAATATGCAATCATGATCGATAGATTCCCGGTCAGGATCCATCTCAAACTTCTCACCGCGGCGGTGGGGCCCTGCGGCCGGTTGGCGGGGTCAGTTTCGGCGCTGATGCGGGCGACGGTCTCGGCGCCGAGCCGTACGTAGCTGCCGAGATGGGCCAGGTGCTGGTGGCGGCTCTTGGCCTGCAGCTCGGGCGCGGTGCGGCGGCCCCGCTCGCGCTGGGTCAGTTCGGGGACGGGCGCAATGGTGCGGCCTGGGCGTTGATCGCCGCAACCGCTACCTCCACGCTCTGGAACGCGTGGAGGAACATGGTCGCCGCGAACAACGCGAGCGAGACCAGTACCTCGTACGGGTCGTCGTCGGCCCGGGCGAGGGCCTGGGTGATCCCGGGCGGAACGTCGTCGATCTCGGTTCCGGCGGTCAGCTCGGGTACCACGGCGCGGACGATCAGTGCTGCGGTCAGTTCGCTGGTGGGTTGACCGTGGTCGTCGAGTGCTGCGGTGCGTTGGTCGAGCCATCCGTACAGCGCTGCCGGTGTGGTGTCGTGGAGCGCGAGGGCGAGTCCGGCCGCGCATTGGCGGGCGAGCGCGGTGATCACGCCGACCTGGTGGTGCTCGCTGGTGCGCAGCTGCGCGCGGGCCTTCTGCAGGACCTGGTCGGCACCGGGCTGGGACAGGGTGCCGGTCCAGGGCTGTCCGGAGGCGACGTGCGGGAGGAACGCCTGGACCAGGGCCAACGCGATCAGTTGCTGTCCGGCGATCTCCAGTCCCCGGGGTGTTGCGGGTGTCATCGCTGTCCTGCCTTTCGCCGTCAGCTGTCGTTCAGGAGTTGGTGGGCGAGGTCCAGGGTGGTGATGTGGGATCGGAGCCGCCTCGCGCCGATGTCGGTGAAAGTCCGGGCAGGCCGGGCGCGCAGCCGACGCGGCGCGTCTATCTCGATCACCCCGGCGCTGTCCTCCAGAGCTGGGGCATAGCCGGCCTCCCGCAGAGCTTGGAGAGTCGTGGCCGCGGGGAGCGCCGACACCAGCACGGTCGGCGCGATCTGCCGCAGGCCCA
>JAOPYM010000564.1 GCA_025964615.1 Actinomycetes bacterium | reverse complement strand
AACGGTGCGGGAAACGCCACGACTCAACGTTGTGCTGGCGCGGTGCGGCGTGCTGATGGGTGCGCTGATCTCCGTCGGCAGATCCTCGGCGGCCTGACTCAGGACGCAGCCAGGGCTGCCAGGCACGTCGCCCTGCAGATCGGCACGACGCCGGTATCCAGGTCGTCCGTGCCGACGGTGACGTCATCGTGGCCACCGTAGACCCTGAGGGCTGTGCTGCCATGTTCACGACCCGGCCGGCGCCGGGGACAGCCGCGTGCGACCTGGTACGACGGGGTGCGTTTTGAAGAGGTCTCGCTCGGCTATCCACGTGAATGGCAGGCCCGCAAGACCCCTCCGGTTCTGCCCCGCGAGGTTCTGCCGGCGCCGGTGGCGCGATGAGCGAGGCCGCTCTGACCCAGGTCTTGACTTTCCTACTAAACAGGTATAAAAAGTAGGTATGCCTCTCAGTCCCGCCCTGGTAACACGCCGCCATGTGGACTACCAGCGCGTCGCGGCCAGCCTCTGTCGCTGACGACAGCGCTGCCGCAGATGGGTCTCGGCACCTGCCCCGAAGCCTCTCTACCTCGGCAGGTCAGAAAGAACTGACTGTCGCCTGTGCCTCTGCGTGGGGCACGCCACTGACCGATCCCGGCCCCCCCGAGTGATGACGCAGCTGTGGCCCATACAGCCTGCGCGAACCACAGCGCCTCCTTTCGTGCTGGCGCTTGCACATGCCGTGTCCGACGTGAGTCAAGGAATAACTGATGACGCACCGCAAACATTCGTTCCCGCTGGCATTCGGCGCCGCCACGGTTGTCGTGGCGTCCGTACTCGCCGCCTGTGGCGGGTCCACAACTGGTTCCGCAGGTGCGGCGAACGCGAAGCCTGTCAACGGTGGAACGATCTATTACGGGCACGAGCAGGAGCCGCCTTGCTTGACCGGCGGCTGGGTGCAGGAGGCCTACCTCGACCGTCAGGTACTCGACTCGCTGGTCTCCCAGGTGCAGGGCGGGAAGATCGTGCCGTGGCTGGCCACGTCGTGGAAGGTCTCGGCCGACCAGAAGACCTGGACCTTCACCCTGAAGCAGGGGGTCAAGTTCACGGACGGGACACCGTTCAACGCCGCCGCGCTCAAGGCGAACTTCGAGTACTGGCTCGACCCGAAGGCCGGAAACTCGACGGTCCAGGCCTATATCGGCGAGTACTACAAGTCGAGTAAGGCGGTTGACGACTACACCTTCGAACTGGACCTGACCAAGCCGTACTCGCCGCTGTTGTCAGCGCTGTCGCAAGGCTACTTCGGTGTCCAGTCGGCGAAGGCCCTGACCCGCGGCGTCGCTGTCAACTGCGTTGATCCGGTGGGTACCGGACCGTTCATCGTGCAGAAGTGGAACCGCGGTCAGAACATCATCTTCGTCAGGAACCCGAACTACAATTCGGCACCCGCGAACGCCAGGCACCAGGGACCGGCCTACGTCAACAAGATCGTCTGGAGCTTCCTTGCGGAATCGACGGTGCGCTACGGCTCGCTGACGAGCGGGCAGTCGAACGTGATCTACGACATCCCGACCGTGGACTGGCAGGACGCGAAGTCGCAGTTCCAGGTGGAGCAGTACATCACGCCGGGCACGCCGGTGCGCCTCGCGCTGAACACTGTTCAGGGCCCGTTCGCCGATGTCCAGGTCCGCCAGGCGTTCGCGTACGCCACCGACCGCGCGTCCGCGGTCAAGAGCGCCTTCAACGGTGAGATCCCCTACAACGGAAACGGCGCGCTGAGCCAGAGCACTCCCGGCTACGACGCGTCGCTGGCCAACGCGTTCGCCTACGATCCCGCGAAGGCCGCCAGCCTGCTGGATTCGGCCGGCTGGACGCAGAAGGACAGCGCGGGTTACCGGACGAAGAATGGAAAAGAGCTCGCGATCAAGCTCCCCTACCCGGCGGGAACGGTGTTCACCTCCGAGGGCGCGACGCTGCTGCAGGACCTTCAGCAGCAGGCCAAGCAGGTCGGCTTCAACGTCACGCTGATCCCGACGACGCAGAGCGAGGAGTTCTCCGGCAAGTACTCGGCGCCGAATTCCTACGACGCCGAGCCGTGGTACTGGACCAGCCCGACGGCCGGCGTGCTCTACATCGTGTACCGGCAGAACCTGAAGGACCGGCCCAACTACAGCAACTCGTCCTTCTACAACAATCCTCAGCTCGAACAGCTCATCGCCCAGGCGAACTCCACGCTCGACCCGGCACAGCAGCAGAAGCTGTACGACCAGGCGCAGTCGATCATCGTGAACCAGGCCGCGGCCATCGGCCTCTACACGCAGACGACCTCCCTTGCGATCAAGAAGAACCTGCGGGATGTCTGGCTTGAGGACTCCCAGGGTGAGCCGGTGTTCTCCGACGCGTACTTCGCGAAATGAGCACTGCCGCACCGGCCGAGGTAGCCCGGACGCCCAGACGTCCGGGCTACCGGGCCGTACAGAGATATGGTCTGCGGATCCTGGGCGCCATCGGCGTGCTGTGGGCGGCGGCGACCTTCACGTTCTTCGTGCAGGCGCTGCTGCCCGGTGACCGGGCGGCGCTGATCCTCAACCTGGAGACCGGGCAGAACATCCACCGCAGCGCCCGAGAGCTTGCACCGATCAACTCCGAGTACGGGTTCAGCAACCCGATCGTGGTGCAGTACCTGCACTACCTCGGTGGACTCGTGCGGGGCGACCTGGGCACGTCCTACCAGATGCACCAGCCGGTGACGACGATCATCGGTGCGCAGGTCACGCCGACGATCGTCCTCACCGTCGCCTCGCTGCTCTTCGCGTGGCTCATCGCGCTGGTGCTGACGGTGGCCACGACCAAGCGGGTGCGGTTCGTCTCGGCCATCGGCTCCGGGTTCGAGACCATCACCGCCGGCCTTCCCCAGTACTGGTTCGGCGTGATCCTGCTGGTCGTGCTGGCCATTGATCTCAGGATCTTCCCCGTGCAGGGCGGCACGAGCGCGGCCGGTCTGGTGCTCCCCGCGCTCACCCTGGGGGTTCCGCTGGCGGGCTTCATCGGCCAGGTCACGCGGGACGAGTTCGAGAAGGTACTCGACCAGCCCTTCATCACTTCCGCCCGTGCCCGGGGCATGGGTGACCTGGAGGTGCGGTTGCGCCACGCACTGCGCCATGCGGTCCTCCCGGCGATCACCCTGTCCGGCTGGGCGCTCGGCGCCTTGTTCTCCGGCGCGGTCATCACCGAGGCCGTCTTCGCGCGGCCGGGGCTCGGCAACGTCCTGGTGACGGGGGCGAACACCCGCGACATCCCGATCGTCTCCGGCATCGTGATGCTCGTCGCGTTCGTGTACGTGCTCGCGAACCTTCTGGTGGACCTCGCCTACAGCCTCGTCGACCCAAGGATGCGGACGTCATGAGCGCAACGCAGGTCATCGTGGACGCGGAACTGGAGGCGCCGCCCGTGGTGGCGTCCCCACCACGCCTTCGCCGGTTCCACCCCGGGGTGATCCTCTCCGGACTGATCGTCGCGTTCTTGATCGTCGCGGCCGTCCTGCCCTCATGGGTGACCTCCCGGGACCCACTGGCCATCGACATCAGCCACTCGCTGCAGCCACCGTCGCTCAGCCATCTGCTCGGCACCGACCAGTCCGGGCGTGATCTCTACGCCCGGATCGTCTATGGAGCCCGGCTCTCGCTGCTCATCGGCATCGGTGCCACCGCTCTGAGCATGACCATCGCGATCGCGTTCGGCGTGGTGGCGGGACTCTCGGGCCGGCTGGTCGATGGCGCGATCAACCGGTTCATCGAAGTGCTCTTCTCCTTCCCCGTACTGCTGCTGGCCCTGCTGTTCGTCACCGTCTTCGGGCCCAGCGCCACCACCGAGATCGTCGCTGTCGGAATCGGCACGGCTCCGGGTTACGCGCGGATGGTCCGCGGACAGGTGCTCGCGGTCCGCGGTTCGGGGTACGTCGAGGCCGCGAACGCGCTCGGACACTCGTACCTGCGCGTCGTGCGACGTCACATCCTCCCGAACGCGATGCGGCCGCTGGTGGTCGTCGTCACCCTCGGCGTGGGTCAGTCCATCGTCTGGGCGTCGGGAATGTCGTTCCTCGGCCTCGGCGTCGCGCCGCCCTCGCCGGAGTGGGGCGCCCTGCTCGACGCCGGCCGTAATTACGTGACGGGCGCGTGGTGGCTTGAGGTCCTGCCCGGCGTGGCCATCGTCGCGTTCGCCATGTCGGTCACCTCGATCGGCCGCTACGTGCGGCAACGCCTGGAAGGAGGACTACGCGATGACCGTTGATCTGTCCGGGGGCGGGAACCTGCTGCGGGTCGACAACCTCAGGGTCGGCTTCGGCCACCGCAAGGCCCCGAAACCCGTGGTGAACGGCGTCTCGTTCAGTCTGACCGGCGGGAAGTGCCTGGCGATCGTAGGTGAGTCCGGATCCGGCAAGAGCGTGACGGCCCGTACTCTCGTCGGGCTGACCGGCGGCCGGTCCCACGTCACCGCGGACCGGCTCGAGTTCAACGGCCGCAGCGTGCTCGGCCTCGGCGACAGGCAGTGGCGCGGGCTGCGTGGCAAGGAGATCGGATTCATCCTGCAGGACGCGCTGGTCTCCCTCGATCAGCTCCGTCCGGTCGGTGCTGAGATCGCCGAAGCGCTGCGCCTGCACGGCTGGGGCACGCGTGCCGAACGCCGGGAGAAGGTCATCGACCTGCTCACCCAGGTAGGCGTCCCCAACCCCGAGTTGCGTGCCCGCCAGCTTCCGCACGAGCTCTCGGGCGGGCTGCGGCAGCGCGCGCTGATCGCCTCGGCGATCGCGCTCGACCCGAGCCTCATCATCGCCGACGAGCCGACGACCGCACTCGACGTGACCGTGCAGGCCCAGGTCCTCGACCTGCTCGATGAGACCAAGCGGCGGGGCAAGGCGCTGATCCTGATCAGCCACGACCTGGCCGTGGTCGCCCGCATGGCCGACGAGGTCGCGGTGATGCGGGGAGGCGAGATCGTCGAGCACGGTGACGCCGACGACGTCCTGTACAGGCCGCGGCACGAGTACACCCAGGCGCTACTGGACGCCATCCCCTCGACGCACTCGAAGGGAACGAAGCTCTCGCACACCAGCCGCCCGGCGTTGACGATCAAACCGCGCAGCGCGGCCAGAGGCCCGGTCATCAAGGCTGACGGTCTCGTCAAGCGCTACCACGGTCCCGACGGCATCACCCGTACCGTCGTCGAGGACGTGTCCTTCGAGCTGAACGCCGGTGAAACGCTCGGCGTCGTCGGCGAGTCCGGATCCGGCAAGACGACCACGGCCCGGATCGTCCTGGCGCTCGCCGATCCGGAAGAAGGACAGGTCCTGCTCAACGGTGAGCCATGGACGGCGGCATCTCCGAAAGCGCGACGTGGGCGGCGTCGTCAGATCACCGTCGTCTATCAGGACCCGCTCAGCTCGTTCGATCCGCGCTGGAGCGTGCGGAGCATCGTCGCGGACGCACTCCCGCGCGACTCCTATCCGAGCGCCGCGCTCCGCGGGGAACGGGTCCGTGAACTGCTCGGCCAGGTGGGGCTCGAAGAGGAGCATCTCGACCGCCGGCCCTTGCAGCTGTCCGGCGGGCAGCGGCAGCGCGTGGCGATCGCCCGGGCGTTGGCCCCGGAACCGTCGGTCATCGTGTGCGACGAACCCGTCTCGGCACTCGACGTGTCCATCCAGGCGCAGGTGCTCGACCTGCTGACCGACCTGCAGTCCGAGCTCGGGCTCAGTTACCTGTTCATCTCCCACGATCTCGGCGTCATCCATCACATGAGTGACCGGGTTCTGGTGATGAAGGACGGGCGGGTCGTGGAGAGCGGCACCGCGGATGCCGTGTTCCACCAGCCCCGCGAGGAATACACCCGGCAACTGCTCGCCGCGTTGCCACGGCTCGACCGCAGTGAGTCACTGACCACCGACCACGGAAGGCTTCTCTGATGCCCAAACGCCTGCTTCTCAACGCGTTCACCATGAACTGCGTCTCGCACATCGTGCACGGGTTGTGGCCGCACCCCGACACGCGGCAGACGCAGTACACCGATTTGGAGACCTGGGTCGAGCTTGCGAAACTGCTGGAACGCGGCAAGTTCGACGCGGTCTTCCTGGCTGACGTCGTCGGGGTGTACGAGACCTATAAGGGCGGCCGCGAGACCGCGGTCCGTGAGGGCCTGCAGATCCCGGTCAACGACCCGTCGCTGCTCATCCCCGCGATGGCCTACGCCACAGAGCACCTCGGCTTCGCCTTCACCCAGTCGATCCTGCAGGAGCACCCGTACAACTTCGCGCGCCGGGTCTCCACCCTCGACCACCTCACCAAGGGCCGCGTCGGCTGGAACATCGTCACCTCCTACCTGGAAGGCGCCGGCCGTAACCTCGGCTACGGCGGTCTGCCGCCGCACACCGAGCGCTATGCCCGCGCGGAGGAGTACGTCGAGGTGCTCTACAAGCTGTGGGAAGGCAGCTGGGAGGACGACGCGGTCATCGCCGACCGGGCCCGTAAGATCTACGCCGATCCCAGCAAGATCCACGACATCAACCATGTCGGGAAGTACTACGACGTCGCCGGCCCGCACCTGTCGGAGCCGTCACCCCAGCGCACTCCTTTCCTGTTCCAGGCGGGCTCCTCCGACTCCGGACGGAACTTCGCCGCGCGCAACGCCGAGGCCGTCTTCCTGGGGGCGCTGAACCCGGCCGGCGCCGCGGCCCAGATCGCCGACATTCGCTCCCGCGCGCAGTCCTTCGGCCGCGACCCGTCCGACATCGCGTTCTTCCAGGGCCTCGTCCTGATCGTCGGCAGCACCGAGGCGGAGGTCGCCCGCAAGCAGGCCGAGTACCAGGAGTGGATCAGCTACGACGGTTTCGCCGCGCACCTGAGCGGATCCATTGGGATCGACCTCGGCGCCATCGATCCCGACGCTCCGATCGGAGAAGTCGCCTCCAACGGGGTGCGCGGATTCTTCAAAGGGCTGATCGAGGCCGAGCCGAACAAGGAGTGGACGTTCCGGGAACTGCTCGAACAGCGTGTGTGGACCCAGCCGATCGCCGGAACCCCGGAACAGGTCGCCGACGAACTGCAGGTCTGGTCCGACGCCGGTGTCGACGGGATCAACGTCATGTACGTCACGACACCTGGCACCTTCGCCGATGTCGTCGACGGCCTGGTGCCCGAACTGCAGCGGCGCGGGCTCGCACAGCGCGAGTACACGCCGGGCACGCTCCGCGAGAAGGTCTTCGCCGGCCGCGGTCCTCGGCTCAACGACCGGCACCCGTCCGCGGGTCACCGGATCACCGGCGCCAAGGACCGGGAGCAGTTGCCCGTGAGCTGACCATTTTTAGGCCTTAACCGATCGGATAAGTAAGGAGAATGAGATGCCCATCGCGCCAGCAAGTCTCGATCCGGCCCCGGCCGGGCGCGCGCATGTGATCGCCGATGATGCCGAGGCGCTGCGGGTGGCCGCCGGACTCGCCGCCGAGTTCGCTCCGGGCGCCGCCGTGCGGGACGCTGAGCGCCGGTTGCCCGTCGGGGAACTCGATCGGTTGTCGGCGAGCGGGCTGCTGGGCATCTTCGTGCCCGCCGCGCATGGCGGTGCGGATGTACGAGCGCGGACGCTCGCCGAGGTGTTCCGCCTCCTGGCCCACGCCGATCCGAACATCGCGCAGATCCCGCAGAGCCATTTCGCCTACGTCAACGTGCTGCGCCACCAGGGGTCGGCCGATCAGCAGGCTTTCCTCTTCGCCGAGATCCTGGCCGGCAGGCGGCTGGGGAATGCCCAATCCGAGCCCGGTACCAGGCACATCCAGGACATCCGTACGACCCTGATCGGCCAAGGCGACGGCACGTACACATTGACCGGCCTGAAGGGCTACAGCACCGGGGCCCTGTTCGCCGACTGGATCCCGGTGCTGGCCCATCTCGGCCCGGACGGCCCCCTGCACGTCGCCTACGTGCAGCGGCACGCCGCCGGGGTGACGGTCATCGACGACTGGGCCGGCATGGGCCAGCGCACCACGGCCAGCGGTACGGTCCGGCTCGACGGCGTCCGGGTCACCACCGAGCGCATCGTGCCGCACCATCTGACGTTCACCGGGCCGCAGCTCTACGGCGCCGTGGCGCAGCTGCTGCACGCGGCGATCGATGTCGGAATCGCCGGTGCCGCGCTCGACGACGGTGCGGACTTCGTCCGTACCAAGAGCCGGCCCTGGTTCGAAAGCGGCGCCGATCAGGCCAGCGAGGACCCGTTGATCATCCAGCGCATCGGTGAGCTGGCCATCGCGGTCCGCGGCGCCGAGGCGCTGCTCGTGCACGCCGCGAACGAGATCGACACCGCAGGAGAGGATCTCACCGCCGAGAGCGCGGGCCGGGCCTCGATCGCGGTGGCCACGGTGCGGGCGGCCAGCGCGAAGGTCGCCGTCGACGTCGCAAGCGCGCTCTTCGAGGTCTCCGGCACCCGCTCCAGCCTGGACGAACTCAACCTCAACCGGCACTGGCGTAACGCCCGCACCCACACGCTGCACGACCCGGCCGTGTGGAAGGTCCAGCACGTCGGCCGCTACACCCTCAACGGAACCCTGCCCCCACGGCATGGGCTGCTCTAGGAGTCTGAACTGATGGCCTTGACCTTCCACTGGTTCCTGCCGACCAACGGCGACAACCGCAACATCGTCGGCGGCGGGCACGGCACCCCGTCCTTCGTCGCCACCGGTGACCGGCCGGCGAGTATCGCCTACCTCGGTCAGATCGCCCGCAGCGCCGAACAACTGGGCTTCGTCGGTGCGCTCACCCCGACCGGCGCGTGGTGCGAGGACGCGTGGCTGTCCACCGCGATGCTCGCGAGCGTTTCGGAACGGCTGAAGTTCCTGGTCGCGTTCCGTCCCGGCCTGGTCTCACCCACTTTGGCGGCGCAGATGGCCTCCACCTTTCAGCGGCTCTCCGGTGGACGGCTGCTGCTCAACGTCGTCACCGGCGGTGAGGGTCATGAGCAGCGCGCGTACGGCGATTTCCTCGGCAAGGACGACCGGTATGTACGTACCGGCGAGTTCCTGCACATCGTGCGGGCGCTGTGGCGCGGCGAGACGGTCGACTTCCACGGTGAGCACCTGCACGTCGAGGGGGCGCGGCTGGCCAAGCCGCCGTCGCCGGTTCCCGATGTCTACTTCGGCGGTTCGTCCCCGGCCGCAGGCCAGGTCGCGGCCCGCTACAGCGACGTGTACCTGACCTGGGGCGAGCCACCAGCCGCCGTCGCCGAGAAGATCGGCTGGATCCGCGGCCTGGCGGCCGAGCACGGGCGCCGCATCCGCTTCGGCATCCGGTTGCACGTCATCACCCGCGATACCTCCGCAGAGGCATGGGCCCAGGCCGGCCGACTGCTCGACGGCATCGACGACACCTCGATCGCCGCCGTGCAGGGCGGCCTTGCAGCCAGCGAATCCGAAGGGCAGCGTCGCATGATCGCTCTGCACGGCGGATCCCGCGACGATCTCGAGGTATCGCCCAACCTGTGGGCAGGAGTGGGTTTGGTGCGTGGTGGGGCCGGAACCGCCCTCGTGGGCAGCCACACCGAGGTGGCGGACCGCATCGCCGAATACCACGAACTGGGGATCGATGAGTTCGTCCTGTCGGGCTACCCGCACTTGGAGGAGGCCTATTGGTTCGGCGAAGGCGTCCTTCCCGTGCTGGAGGCGCGGAGACTCTGGCAGCGTCCGCGAGGGACGGTCGCGCACGGTCTGAGCACTGTGCCGTTCGCCCCCGCTCCACAGTCCGCGGCCGCGCACTGATCCGGTCGCGCGGGTACGGGATTCGCTCCAGCAGGCCGTCTTGCACGATCTCGGCCAGACGGCCTGCTGACCTGTCATACCCAAGAACACCGCACCTCGGCACAGGGCGGTCTGTTACGAAATATCCACGGAACGTAGCGTCGGAGATGTAGGAGTTCAGTTTCGACTCAAGGAGACCGGCGACCGCGGCAGCGAGCCTGCTGCTGAAGCCCGCAGGGCAGCCGTTGCAGGTCCCGCGTCCGGCGGGCAGCGTCGCAACAGCGTCCGAATCAATCGCAGCCACGAACGGAGAATGACCATGAAGCACATCAAGCTGAGGGACCTGGACGTCTCCCGCATCGGCCTGGGCACCATGGGAATGTCCTTCGCCTACACCGGAGCCGGCACGGACGACGCCGAGTCCATGCGCACCATCCACCGGGCGCTCGATCTGGGCGTCACCCTCATCGACACCGCCGAGATCTACGGGCCGTTCACCAATGAGGAGCTCGTCGGCCGGGCGATCGAGGGCCGTCGCGACGAGGTCGTGCTGGCCACCAAGTTCGGCATGATCTCGCACGCCGGCGGCGGCCCCGGCATCCTCGACAGCAGCCCGGCCAACATCCGTACCGCGGTCGAGGGCTCCCTCGCCCGCTTGGGTACCGACCACATCGACCTGTACTACCAGCACCGGGTCGACCCCGGCACGCCCATCGAGGACACCATCGGCGCCTTGGCCGAGCTGGTGGCCGAGGGCAAGATCCGCCACATCGGGCTGTCCGAGGCCGGGGTGGCCACGATCCGCCGCGCCCACGCTGTGCACCCGATCACTGCCCTGCAGTCGGAATACTCCCTGTGGACCCGTGACCCCGAGGCGGCGGTGCTGCCGCTGCTGCGTGAGCTGAACATCGGCTTCGTGGCCTACTCGCCGCTGGGCCGCGGCTTCCTCACCGGGAAGATCCGGTCCACCGAGCAGTTCGACGCCACCGACTTCCGCGCGACCAACCCGCGGTTCACCGAGGAGAACTTCCCGCGGAACCTGAGCCTGGCCGACGAGGTCGCAGCCGTCGCCGCCGAGGTCGGCGCCACCCCGGCACAGGTCGCCCTGGCCTGGCTGCTGGCCCAGGGCGACGACATCGCTCCGATCCCCGGCACCAAGCGGGTCTCCCGCGTGGAGGAGAACGCCGCCGCCGACGGCGTCGAGCTGACCGGCGCACAGATCGCCAAGCTCACCGCCCTCCCCCCGGCCGCGGGCGACCATCACAACGAGGCGCAGATGCGGACGATCGACCGCTGACCAACGCCAGCACCATGGAGGTGAAGGACATGCCGAGAACCGACAGCGCAGCACCGGCCGACGCCAGTCCCCAGGGCGGCGACGGGTTCACCTTCGATGCCATCGGCACCCGCTGGCGGATCGACACCGATCATCGGCTGAGCGAGGACCTGCGCGCCGGCATCCGTGAACGGATCCGGCGGACCGTAGGTTGCTCTCGGCTTCCATTGGCGGCGGGTCGGGGTCGTAGGCGACCGGTAGGGCTGGCTTGCCGACGGGTGCGCGGCGGGCGACGCGGTCGAGGGTGAATCCGGTCCAGCCGACCTCTCCGTAGACGGTCAGGGCGGCGGCGAGGACCCGCCGTTCGATCTCGGGATCGGCGGCCGCCCTCGCCCGGCCGGTCCTCTTGCCTCCGCTCCCACGATCCCGAGTCCGTCACGTCGGAGGGTTCGGGATCAGCACGGGTTTGACGGCCGCTCCGCCTGTGGCGGCGGCTTCGGCCTGGTTGATCTGGCTGAGGGGGTAGGTGGTGATGAGCTTGTCGAAGGGGAAGCGGCCCTGTTTCCAGAGCTGGATGAGCTGGGGGATGAGCAGCTGGGGTACGGCGTCGCCTTCGAGGATGCCCATTAGGTTGCGGCCGCCGGCCAGGGCCATG
>JAOPYM010000541.1 GCA_025964615.1 Actinomycetes bacterium | reverse complement strand
GGATCTCTGGGCAAGGTGGCACGGACCCTCGGCGCCGCGGGCGCCGACGTCGTCCAGATGGCCGTCCTGGAACGCGACGGGGGCCGGGCGCTTGATGACTTCACGGTCGCCTGGCCGGCCGGAGCCGGTATTGAGCGGTTGTGCGACGGGCTCGCCTTCATTCCGGGGGTGGAGATCGAGGGGGTCTGGCCGACGGTCGAGCCGCAGGGGGCGTTTCCGGACGCCGCCCTGGTCGGCCAGCTCGCCGCCAACCCCGATGAGGCGCTGGTCATCCTGGCCGACGCCATACCGGGCATCCTCAGCGGCGACTGGGCGGGCCTGCTGAAGGTGACGCCCGCTCAGACCGCGTTCGTGCACACCAGTCTCGGAGTGTTCGCCGACCTCAAGCTGCCGGACATCGGCCCGCTCCGGCCGCGCGCCTTCCTCGGCGAGGATGGCACCCAGTACGCCCTCGCACCGATCGGCGAGACGAACCTGGCGATCCTGGTCGCCCGTACGGCGGCGCCGCAGTTCCACCGGACTGAGGTGTTCCGGCTCGCTCAGCTGGTCGGCGCGACCGAGGCGGTTCTGGGGGACCGGCTGGCCCAGATGGCCGCCGCCGTCGATCTGGTGGTGTGAGTCAGGCCGTCGTGAAGTCCCCCGCCGCGCGGCGGATGGGGCGCAGGAGATCGGTGACCTCGGCGGCCCGGGGTCCGGTGACCTCGGGCAGGCCGAAGGCCGCCTCATGGAGCGCCGCCGTGGCCTCGTCGGCGAGCGCCCGTCCGGCCGGGGTGATCTCGGCGAGGACCACCCGGCGGTCATCGGGGGAGGGGCTCCGCGTGACGAGCCCGCGTTTCTCCAGCCTGCCGATCACGTTGGTCACCGAGGCCGGATGCACCATGAGCCGGTCGCCCATCTTGCCCATGGGCAGGGCGCCGGTACGGGTGAAGGTCAGCAGCTGCAGGGCCTCGTAGGCGGCGAAGGTCAGCCCGCAGGGCCGGAGGGCGTCCTCGATCCGGCTCAGCAACAGCTGCTGCACCCGCATCACCGAGGTGACGGCGGCCATGTGGTCGGCGTACTCGGGCCATCGGTCACTCCACTGGCGGTGGGCTTCGGCGATGGGGTCGAAGGACAGTGATTGCGGCACCGGCCCACTGTATGCGGGAGCCGTTCCAGGGGATATTATTTGGACGTCCAAATATTTAACGTCCAAGGTCTTTGGAGGTGCCCGGTGGCCCTGTACACCCCGGTCCGCCCGGTGCGGTTCGTCACCGCCGCCGCGCTGTTCGACGGCCACGACGCCGCGATCAACATCATGCGCCGGATTCTGCAGGCACAGGGCGTGGAGGTCGTGCACCTCGGCCACAACCGCTCGGTCCAGGAGGTCGTGGACGCGGCCGTCGAGGAGGATGTACAGGGCGTGGCGGTCAGCTCCTACCAGGGCGGCCACCTGGAGTACTTCGCGTACCTGCGGCAGCTGCTCGAAGAGGCCGGGGCCGGGCACGTCAAGGTCTTCGGCGGGGGCGGCGGCGTCATCGTCCCCGAGGAGATCGCCCAGCTCGCCGAGGCGGGAGTACGGATCTTCTCACCGGAGGACGGGCAGCGGCTCGGCCTGGCCGGGATGATCAACGAGCTGGTCCGGGAGTGCGACGTCGATCTGGCCGCCCGTACGGTCCCCGTCGAGGCCGTGCTGGCGGGGGAGCGGCCCGCGCTGGCCCGCGCGATCACCTGCCTGGAGGCCGGTTCGCTGCCGCCCGCCGACCGCGCGGCCCTGGCCGCCGCCGCGTCGGCCCGCAGGGTCCCGGTCCTCGGCATCACCGGCACCGGCGGCTCCGGCAAGTCCTCCCTCACCGATGAGCTGGTACGGCGGCTGCGCACCGACCAGCAGGACAAGCTCCGGGTGGCGGTGCTCGCGGTGGACCCCACCAGGCGGCGCGGCGGCGGGGCCCTGCTCGGAGACCGGATCCGGATGAACGCACTCGACGGCGACCACGTCTTCTTCCGCTCGCTGGCCACCCGGGGCGCAGGCCGGGAGCTGCCCGAGAGTATCGACGCCGTGATCGAGGCGTGCAAGGCGGCCGGGTACGACCTGGTGATCCTGGAGACCCCCGGGATCGGGCAGGGCGACGCGGCGATCGTGCCGCTGGTCGACGTCTCGCTGTATGTGATGACACCCGAGTTCGGCGCCGCCACCCAGCTGGAGAAGATCGACATGCTCGACTTCGCCGACGTCGTCGCGATCAACAAGTTCGAGCGGCGCGGGGCGCTCGACGCGCTCCGGGACGTGTCCCGGCAGCTCATCCGCAACCGGGAGGCCTTCGGCTCGAAGCCGGAGGACATGCCGGTGTTCGGCACCAGCGCCGCGACCTTCAACGACGACGGGGTGACCGCCCTCTACCAGCACCTGGCAGGGCTGCTCGGGCTGGAACCGGGCATCCTCGCCCCCGTGCCGGGGCGGACCTCCACGGGGGCCGCGCACATCATCCCGCCCGCCCGCGTCCGCTACCTGGCGGAGATCGCCGAGACCGTGCGCGGCTACCACGCGGAGACCACGTCCCAGGTCGCGGCCGTACGACGGCTGCAGCGGCTGAGTGAGGTGCGCGACGAGCTCACCGGCTCCTCCCGCGCTGAGGTCGAAGGGCTGCTCGCGAAGGCGGAGGAGGACGTCGTTCCCGGCAACGCGACGCTGATCGGCGAATGGCCCGCCGTCGCCGGTTCGTACACCGGACCGGAGCTGACCAGGGAGTCGCTGTCGGGCAACCGGATCCCGAAGGTCTCGGTGCCCAGGTACACCGACCACGGTGAGCTGCTGCGGTTCCTGCGCGCCGAGAACCTGCCCGGCAGGTTCCCCTACACCGCCGGGGTGTTCCCGTTCAAACGGGAGGGCGAGGACCCGGCTCGGATGTTCGCCGGCGAGGGCGACGCGTTCCGTACCAACCGCAGGTTCAAGCTCCTGTCGGCCGGCGGCGAGGCGACCAGGCTGTCCACCGCGTTCGACTCGGTGACGCTGTACGGCCGGGACCCGGGCGAGCGCCCGGACGTCTACGGGAAGGTCGGCACCTCTGGGGTGTCGATCGCGACGCTCGACGATATGAAGGCGCTCTACGACGGGTTCGACCTCTCCTCGCCGACCACCTCGGTGTCGATGACGATCAACGGCCCGGCGCCCACCATCCTGGCGTTCTTCCTCAACACCGCCATCGACCAGGGCCTGGACGCCTTCCGCGCTTCGCATGGGCGCGAACCCTCCGATGCCGAGGCCGCCGAGGTACGGGCCCGTACGCTCGCGTCGGTGCGCGGCACGGTGCAGGCCGACATTCTCAAGGAGGACCAGGGCCAGAACACCTGCATCTTCTCCACCGAGTTCTCACTGCGGATGATGGCCGACATCCAGGAATGGTTCATCGCCCAGCGGGTGCGGAACTTCTACTCCGTATCGATCTCCGGCTACCACATCGCCGAGGCGGGGGCGAACCCCATCAGCCAGCTCGCCTTCACGCTCGCCAACGGGTTCACCTATGTCGAGTCGTACCTGGCACGCGGCATGGACATCGACGCCTTCGCGCCCAACCTGTCGTTCTTCTTCTCCAACGGGATGGATCCGGAGTACACCGTGCTCGGCCGGGTGGCACGCCGGATCTGGGCGGTGGCCATGCGGGAGAGGTACGGCGCGAACTCCCGCTCCCAGAAGCTGAAGTACCACGTGCAGACCTCCGGGCGGTCGCTGCACGCCCAGGAGATGGACTTCAACGACATCCGCACCACT
The DNA here is from genome assembly GCA_025964615.1 of Actinomycetes bacterium. Lineage (GTDB taxonomy): Bacteria > Actinomycetota > Actinomycetes > Streptosporangiales > Streptosporangiaceae > RYN-227. The sequence goes on along the minus strand of JAOPYM010000541.1, from coordinate 5,467 downwards.
CTGCAGGCGCTGACCGCGATCTACGACAACTGCAACAGCCTGCACACCAATGCCTACGACGAGGCGGTCACCACGCCCACCGAGGACTCGGTACGGCGGGCCCTGGCCATCCAGCTGATCATCAACCGGGAGTGGGGACTTGCTCTCAACGAGAACCCGCTGCAGGGCTCGTACATCGTCGACGACCTCACCGATCTGGTCGAGGAGGCGGTCCTCGCCGAGTTCGACCGGATCAGCGAGCGCGGCGGGGTGCTCGGCGCTATGGAGACCGGCTACCAGCGGGGCAGGATCCAGGACGAGTCCATGCTGTACGAGCAGCGCAAGCACGACGGGAGCCTGCCGATCGTCGGCGTCAACACCTTCCTGTCGCCGCATTCTGACGCTTCGCACGGCCCGATCGAGCTGGCCCGGGGCACCGAGGCGGAGAAGCGCTCACAGCTGGAGCGGGTGCAGGACTTTCAGCGGCGGCACGGCACGTCCGCGCAGGTGGCCCTCGCCGCGCTGAAGGAGGTGGCCCGGACTGACGGCAACGTGTTCGCCGTGCTGATGGAAGCGGTGCGGGTATGCACCCTTCAGCAGATCACCGAAGCGTTCTTCGAAGTCGGCGGTCAGTACCGCCGTAACGTCTGATTCGCATTCGCATCCGCATTCAAGGAGATGAGAGATGAGCTTTCCCGCGTATGCCCCGTCGGAGGAGCATGAGTTGCTCCGTGAGACGGTCCGCGCGCTCGCCGATGCCAAGATCGCTCCGCATGCCGCCCAGGTCGATGAGAGCGCGACGTTCCCGCAGCACGCGCTCGACGCGTTGATCCAGAGCGACCTGCATGCGGTGCACATTCCGGAAGAATACGGCGGTGCGGGGGCGGATGCGCTCGCGACGGTGATCGTGATCGAGGAGGTGGCGCGGGCATGTGCGTCCTCGTCGCTGATCCCGGCGGTCAACAAGCTGGGCACGGTGCCGATTTTGTTGTCGGGTTCTGAGGACCTGAAGAGACGGTATCTGAGTCCGGTGGCGCGGGGGGAGGCGATGTTCTCCTACGCGTTGTCGGAGCCGGAGGCGGGGTCGGATGCGGCGGCGATGAAGACGCGGGCGGTGCGTGATGGGGATTCGTGGGTGCTGAACGGCACGAAGATGTGGATCACGAACGCGGGGGTGTCGGAGTTCTACACGGTGATGGCGGTGACCGATCCTTCGAGGGGGGCGAAGGGGATTTCGGCGTTCGTGGTGGAGAGGTCCGATGCGGGGGTCTCGTTCGGGGCCAAGGAGCGCAAGCTGGGGATCAAGGGGTCGCCGACCCGTCAGGTGATCTTGGAGAACGTGCGGATCGGCGGGGATCGGATGATCGGCGGGGAGGGCACCGGGTTCTCCACCGCCCTGGCCACGTTGGATCACACCAGGATCACGATCGCGGCGCAGGCGTTGGGGATCGCCCAGGGCGCCCTGGACTATGCGATCGGGTACGTCAAGGATCGCCGCCAGTTCGGGAGGCCGGTCGCGGATTTCCAGGGGGTGCAGTTCATGGTCGCGGATATGGCGATGCGGCTGGAGGGGGCCCGGCAGCTCACCTACCATGCGGCGGTCAAGTCCGAGCGGGCGATGCATGGCGAGAAGATCGCGGATCTGACGTTCGTGTCCAGTGCGTGTAAGTGCCTGGCCTCGGATGTGGCGATGGACGTGACGGTGGATGCGGTGCAGTTGTTGGGCGGGTATGGGTATACCAGTGACTTCCCGGTCGAGCGGATGATGCGGGATGCGAAGATCACCCAGATCTACGAGGGCACCAACCAGATCCAGCGCGTGGTGATGGCGAGGCAGCTCCTGCGGTAGATCTTTTTCACGGTTTAACACGGTGGTCGTTCGAGGGAAACCTGCGGGGGTGTCGGTGCGTCTACCTTCAAGAGCAATGGTTCCGGTACGGCGGCGCGGCCGTACCGGAACCATGGCTCTTCCGTTCTGGATGGCCCGCATCCTAGAGTGCGATTCTAGGATTCCACCCCATCCAGGAGGTCACGATGGCCGAGTTGTTGCTTCCACACGCCGGGAACCGGCCAGACGAGGCCGCCCTCACCGATGAGTGGGGCACGACGACGTGGGGTGAGCTGAATGTACGGGTCAACCGGCTGATCGATGCGCTGCGCGGCCTTGGCCTGGGGATCGACGACGCCATCGCCATCCACTCGGGCAACCGCCGGGAGTACTTCGAACTGATGACCGCCGCCTCGCACTGCGGTCTGCGGTACGTCATGGTCAACTGGCACTGGACCGCCGATGAGCTCCGGTACGTCCTTGAGGACTCGGGCACATCTGTGCTGTTCTCCGAGGACGCGTTCGCCGGCATCGCCATGGAGGCCGCCGAGGACGTCGACCTGAAGCTCCGCGTCGCCCTGGGCGGTGAGATAAACGGTTTCACCCCCTACGAGGAGTTCGTCGCGACCGGCGACCAGGCGGAGCCCGCGGACCAGTCCCTGGGCATACCGATGATCTACACCTCGGGCACCACCGGACGGCCCAAGGGCGTCACGCGCAGCATCCTCAAGTCCGGCGGGCCGGTGCTCACCATCGATCTGATCGGCCAGGTCTTCGCGCAGATCTTCTTCATCCCGGAGAAGGGCCGGTCCCTCCTTGTCGGGCCGGTCTACCACTCGGCACAGTGGCTCTGGTCGTGGGTCCTGATGACCGTGGGCCGCTCGGTCGTGATGCGGCAGAACTGGGACCCTGCCGAGGCCCTGCGGCTCATCGACGAGTACCAGATCACCAACGTGCACCTGGTGCCCACCCAGTTCGTCCACCTGCTCAGGCTGCCCGCCGCGCAGCGGGAGGCGTTCGACGGCTCCAGCCTGGCCGCGGTCTGGCACGGGGCGGCCCCCTGCTCGCCGGAGATCAAGCGCCGGATGATCGACTGGCTCGGGCCGATCGTGCACGAGTACTACGGGTCCACCGAGGCGTCGGTGAACACGGTCATCACCGCCGAGGAGTGGCTGAAGCGCCCCGGCTCGGTGGGCCGCCCGCTGCCGACCACAGAGGTGAGCATCCTGCTGGCCGACGGCACGCCCGCCGCGGTGGGTGAGCGGGGTCAGCTCTGGTTCAAGTACACCAGCGGCGACGACGTCGAGTACTGGGGTGACGAGGAGAAGACCAAGTCCATCCACCGCGACGGCGGGCTCTTCACCACCGGCGACATCGGCTACTTCGACGAGGAGGGTTACCTGTTCCTCGCCGACCGGGCCATCGACATGATCATCAGCGGCGGGGTGAACATCTACCCGGCCGAGATCGAGGGTGTGCTGATCACCCATCCCGCCGTACGGGACGTGGCGGTGTTCGGGGTGCCGGACGAGGAGTTCGGCGAGTCGGTGAAGGCGGCCGTCGAACTGGTGGAGGGCGTGGAGCCGACGCCGGAGCTGATCGACGAGCTGGTGGCGCACTGCCGGTCCCTGCTGGCCGGATACAAGGCGCCCCGCACCATCGACTTCATCGACGAGATGCCCCGTACCCCCACCGGCAAGCTCTACAAGCGCCTGCTCCGCGACCCCTACTGGGCCGACCGCTCCACGTCGATCTAAGGCCGCGGGCTACGCCCGGAGCAGCGCCAGAGTGGTCTCCAGGTCGGTCAGGCAGGCATCGGAACCGAGGCCCTGGGCCACCGTCGCGGCGGCGGCGGTGGCCCACCTCGCGGCTTCGGCGACCTCCTTGCCGTGCACCAGTCCGGTGATGAAGCCTGCGCAGTAGGCGTCGCCGCAGCCCGTGGTGTCCACGACGTCGATCTTCAGCGCTGCGAGGGCGACCGTGCCCTGCTCGGTCGCGATCAGGCTGCCCTCGGCGCCGAGGGTGACCAGGACGGCCTTCGGCCCGTACGCCCGGAGCGCGTGCGCGGCCCGCTCCGGATCGGTCTCGCCGGTCATCGCGAGGGCCTGCTCCTCGTTGGGCAGGAAGTAGTCCACGTACGGCAGGAAGGCGGTCGTGGCCTGGACCAGGTCCGGCATGTTCGACAACAGGTCCATGGTGACGATCGTCCCGGCAGCACGGGCCGCGGCGAGCATCGCGAAGAACGCCGGGTCGTTGAGGGCGAAGGTCACGTCGGGACCGCCGAGATGCACGACGTCGGCCCGTGCCAGCAGGTCCTCGTCGACGTCGGCAGGGACGACCGTGAGGTTCGCGCCCGGGACGTGGAAGGACGGGCGCCCGCCGTCGGGCCGGATCGGCAGGATCGAGGCGCTGGTCTGGTCGGTGCTGCGCCGGACCAGGCCGGAGACGTCCACCCCGTGCCGGGTCATGACGGCGACCAGGAAGTCGCCCAGCTCGTCGTCGCCGATCGCCCCCAGCGAGATCACCTCGACGCCCAGCCTGGCCAGGTCCACCGCGGTTCCGGCGGCCGAGCCTGCCGCGGTCAGCCGGATCTGGTCGACCAGGACGGTGTCCTGGCCGGCCGGGATGGACTCCACGGGCCGGGTCAGCACGTCCACGATGTGCACTCCCAGCGTGACAACGGTCATGCCCGGCTCCTCTCGCGTTCTGTACGGGTCGTAGCGTACGACAGGGAACGCGTCGAATGTGAGGAAGGTTCACATGCTTCTGGAGGACGAGCGCAGCGGCCTCTGCGCCATCGGACTGCGCCTGGCCGAGACGGGACTGGTCACCGGCTCGTCCGGAAACGTCAGCGTCCGGGTAGGTGATCTGGTGGCCGTTACCCCCGGCGGGGTCATGCTGGACCGGCTGAGGCCGGAGGACTGCCCGGTGCTCGACGTTGAGGGGTACCTGCTGGAGGGGGAGCGGGCCCCGTCCTCGGAGACCCCGATGCACCTGGCCCTCTACGCCGCGACCGATGCTGCGGCGGTGGTCCACACGCACTCCACGTACGGGGCGGTGGTGGCCACGACCATGACCGAGCTTCCGCCGATCCACTACAACGTGCTGCTGCTCGGCGGTACGGTCCGGGTCGCCGAGTACGCCACGTACGGCACCCCCGAGCTCGCCGCCCATGTCCGTACCGCCATGGAGGGCGGCAAACGGGCCGCGTTGCTGGCCAACCACGGCGGCGTCGCCATCGGCCGCGACCTGGACGAGGCGTATGAGAACGCGCGGCTGCTGGAGTGGCTCTGCGGCGTGTACGTCCGCTCCCGCATGATCGGCGAGCCCCGCATCCTCACCGACGACGAGCTCCAGCAGGTCGTCGAACGCGCCCTCACCCCACCGGTGTTCCCCCGCCGATCTTGACGCCCGACACCTGCCAGCGTGCCAACACAAGTAGGCGCGAGGAACTCAGCTGCGGCGGCGGAGGAAGGTGCGGGCCAGTAGCAAGGCGCCGCCGATCAGTAGCAGGACGCCCAGGACCGCGTAGAGCTTCTGGCCGGTCATGAACGAGCCGTGGATCACCCCGATGCCCTGCCCGAACCAGACCGCGCCGACCAGCAGGCAGAGCACCCCGGCGACTCCGCGTACCAGCAATCTCATGAGGCTCTCCGATCC
>JAOPYM010000577.1 GCA_025964615.1 Actinomycetes bacterium | reverse complement strand
CCCTGGTTTCTTTATATTCGCTAAGAAGGCCGTCAACATTGACCGACCACGATGGGCGGCGGGATAGCGTCTCATATGTGAGCTTGATCAGTCTGACGTTCAGGAATGGCGTAATAGCGGCGACCGTGGTGGTCGCACTGGCAACCGTGCTGCTGTGGAACAGAATTCCCGGGCCCCGTGCCGTGCGCGCTGTCACCAGAACACTTTTCCTTCTGGCCGGGCAGTTCCTGGCGGTGGTGGCCCTGCTGGTGACGGTGAACATCGCCGCCGGGGGCCTGATCGTCTCCGTCGGGGACCTGCTGGGCAACCAGACCACCGACGGCGCCTCCATGACAGGTCAGGCCGGCCAGGTCACGCTGAAGCCGGTGGCTGCGCTGTCCACACGTACCCTCACCGGCACGCAGAAGTTCACCCCCTCCGAGTACAGCGGGTACCTCAAGACGACGTTGAAGGGCACCGCATCCGGAGTGACCTCGACCGTGTACGTCTATCTTCCGGCGGACTACGCGAAGAACCCCAATAGGCAGTACCCGGTCTTGGAACTGCTGCACGGAGTGCCGGACTCACCGGGGGCATGGATGGCGCAGATGCACGCGGCCAAGCGCCTCATGACGGCCGTTTCCACGGGGACCGTACACCCTTTCATCCTGGTCATTCCCGAGGTCACGCCGAACTCCAACCACTCGTCCATGGACGACAACGAGGAGTGCACCGACGTGTCCAGCACCGACAAGATCGAGACTTGGCTCACGCAGGACGTGCGGAACATGGTGCTGGACAACTTCCGGGCGATCGGCTCCGCGTCCGGCTGGGGGCTCATGGGTTACTCCACCGGTGGCTACTGCGCCGCAAACCTGGTGCTCAAGCATCCCGACCTCTACAAGGCGGCGGTGTCCATCTCGGGCTACTACTCCCCCGAATCCAGCCTGGTGACGAGCAACAGCACCCTGGCCCAGGAGAACAACCCGATCTGGCGGATCCAGAACACCAGAACGCCTGCCGTGTCGCTGCTGATGACGGCGAGCCAGCAGGATCCGATCGATCCTCCCTCGGAGGCCCAAGACATGATCAACGCCGCGAAGGCCGGTAAGCAGTCCAAGAGCACCGAGGTGGAGCAGTACATCGCACCGCTGGGTGGTGGCCACAACCAGAGCGCGTGGGAGAAGATGCTGCCCACCGCCTTCCGCTGGCTCTCCGAGCGTCTCAGCGGACCGGTCGGCTGATGCTGAGGCTGACGAGCACCTCGTTCCAGATCATCATGATCGTATTCACGATCCTGATCACCGTCGGGACGCTGCTGCTGTGGAACCGGGTCCGCGGGCCGCGGCCGGTCAAGCTGCTGTCCCGGATCACCCTGCTCATCTCGAGCTACCTGCTGGCGGCGATGGCCGTGCTGGTGTCGATCAACATCGCCTACGGGGGGCTGATCGCCAGCTGGAGCGACCTGGCCGACAATCTGAACCCGTCGTCGAGCTCGGCCCAGGCGGGACGCGGCCCCGGCTGGGGCGGGCATGGCGGAGGCGGGCATGGCTGGGGCGGTCCTGGCAGAGGCGGGCCCGGCCGGCCGGGGCGTGGGGGGCAGGGCCCGGGTGGGAGCACACCGTCGTCGAAGCCCTCTACAAAGGCCGGCTAGGGCCTGTCCTATGGATCGCTGCGTTTTGTCGGTGGGCCGTGACAGAGCGGGTCAGGCAGGTTGTCTGATGCGTGTGGGGTTGCAAGTGGCCCCGCCCGAGTCAACCGTCATGTAGTGGTCTCGCGCCTTCGGGAACGAGACCCGGCGGCAGCCTGACCTCGCCTCTTCAGGCGGGTCGGCCTCTGCTCGGCGAAGTGCCGGATAAGTACGCCGTGCCGATCCCGGATGAGATCCGGACCCGCCCCCCGGGCGGTTCCGGGACCACGCCGGACGAGTACGACCGTAACCTGGACTGTCCCGCGCAGATCCACGGGACAGGACTTAGGAGTCACATTCGGCTTCGGGGGCGAGGATCTCCAGGGCCTGGTGGCAGATGGCGCTGAGCTGGGCGACCTGTTCGGGGGTGAGCTGGTCGAACAGGACGCGCCGTACCTCCGACACATGCCCCGGGGCCGCCTCTTCCAGTGCCGCGAAGCCCTCGTCGGTCAGCTCCGCGACGATGGTGCGGCCGTCCTCGGGATGCTTGGCGCGGCGGATCCAGCCACGCTCCTCAAGGCGCGCGACGGCGTGGGACAGGCGGCTGGCCGAGCCCTTGGTCGCCTCGGCCAGGCGGGACATCGTGAGGCAGCGGCCGGGCGACTCCGACAGCATCACCAGGACCATGTAGTAGGTCTGCGGCATCCCCGAATCGCGGCGCAACTGCCGGTCGAGGGAGTCCCCCAGCAACTGCGCCGTCCACAGGAACGCCCGCCAGGCCTCCTGCTCCTGATCATTCAGCCACCGGGTCATGCACCCATGGTACAGGATCGCTTGAACTCTCAACTAAAGTACCGTAGGCTCCGAAATTGAGAGTTCAACTAAAGGGAGAGCGCCATGAACATCGTCCTGTGGGTACTGCAGGGTCTGCTGGCCGCCGTGTTCCTGATGGCGGGGGTGACCAAGGTCAGCCAGCCCAAGGACAAGCTGGTCAAGCAGATGGGCTGGGTGGAGGACTACTCCGACAATGCCGTCAAGGGTATCGGCGCCGTTGAATTCCTCGCCGCGCTCGGCCTGATCCTGCCCGCCGCCACCGGCATCGCGACCGTCCTCACCCCGCTCGCCGCCACCGGCCTGGTGTTGACGATGATCCTCGCGGGCATCGTCCATGTACGCCGGGGCGAGCAGTCCAAGCTGCCCATCAACATCGTCCTGCTGATCCTCGCCGCCATCGTGGCCTGGGGCCGGTTCGGACCGTACAGCCTCTAAGCCAGGGAACAGACGATGACCCGCATGCCCGCGCTGTACCTGAGCCACGGGGCGCCGCCGCTGGCCGACGACGCCCTGTGGACCCGGCAGCTCGCCGAATGGTCGGCCGGCCTGCCGAAGCCGAAGGCCATCCTGATGGTCTCGGCACACTGGGAGGAGGCGCCGCTGGCGCTCGCCGCGACGACGACGGTGCCCCTGGTGTACGACTTCTACGGGTTCCCCGAGCACTACTACCGGGTGACCTATCCGGCTCCCGGCGCACCGGAACTGGCCGAGCGGGTCCGCAAGCTGCTGCCCGGTACGCAGGACGTTCCGGACCGGGGCCTGGACCACGGCGCGTACGTCCCGCTCGTCGAGATGTACCCGGACGCGGACGTCCCGGTACTGCAGATCTCGATGCCCACCCTGGACCCGGAGACCCTACTCGGCATCGGGCGAAGGCTCGCCCCGCTCCGCGACGAGGGCGTGCTCATCGTCGGCAGCGGCTTCTTCACCCACAACCTGCGCGGCCTCAACCCCGCCGCCGGTCCCGACGAGGCGCCCGGCTGGTCGAAGGAGTTCGACGCCTGGGGGCGCGAGGCGCTGGCCGCCCATGATCTGGACGCACTGCTCGACTTCCGGCACAAGGCCCCGGCCGGGCGGACCGCCCACCCGCGCACCGAGCACTTCGCCCCGCTGTTCGTCACGCTCGGCGCGGGCGAGGCCGATCTCGACGGCCAGCGCACCCCCATCGACGGGTTCTGGTACGGCCTGGCGAAGCGGTCCATCCAACTCGGCTGACCCACGATCGGTTTCGTTGAGTCGACGGTCAGATCGTGAACAACGCGATCCAGGTCCCCCGACCGAGGCGCGATGATGGCTGGGTGGACAGTCCGTTCAGGGTCATCTGGCACTCCCCAGTACCGGTGCAGGCGAGCACCCTGAGTTCTGCGGTGCTGGTCACGCTCGGTGGCGACGCGGTCTTCCGGTCGATGTTCGCCGCGACCGGGGAGCCGCTGCTCGACTGGCCCGCAGCTGACGGACAAGGGATTCTGACCTCGCTGGGCGCCACTGACGGCATGCTGGTCGCCGCCGGTGGGCCAGTGGGCGTCTTCGACCCGTTCGACGGTGAACTCTTCGCGCGGCTCGCGGGCTCCGAGGAGATCGAGGCACTCGGCATGGCCTGGCACGAGCGCACGCCGTACTGCGTCGGGGCACTGCCCGGCGGGGAGCTGCGCTGCTGGCATGCGGTGACCGGTGAGCTGCTGCGTACCGTGGCCGCCGGTGTCCCAGGAGTGTCCGGCCTGATCGTCGAGTCAGTGGAGGACCGGTTCCTCGCGGTGCTGACGACCGGTACGGAACTTGCCGTCGTGGACCTGCTGTCCGGGGAGGGCGTGGCCCGGTGGGCGTACCCGGCGGAGCGGATCGGCTGGCTGGACGCCGCCGGGCATCCGGCGGCGCTGGTCGCCCAGGGCGGCGGCGCTCTGCAGGTCTGGGACGGTGCCACCGGCGCGCCGATCCTGGGCCGGGTACGGACCCCACCGGCGGCCTGCTGCACGGCCGGATGGGTGGAGGCCTCCCCCGACCCGGTCCTGCTGGCGCTGCTCGGCGAGGGCCGCCGGTTGCACGTGCTGCGCATCGAGGACGGGGTCGAGCCGTACGCCATCGAGTTCGGCGACGAGATACGGACCGTACATCTCTACGACGAACGGCTGGTCGTGGTCGGCACCGCCGCGGGTGCGGTCGCGCTGCGCCTGGACCCGCGGCGGCTCACCGGGGGCGGCCGGGGCGGAGACCCCGCGCCGGTGCACCGGCTCGGCCCGCCCCGGCACCGGACCGGCGACCCGGACGCCCCCATGGTCGCGCCACCGGAGCCGGTGCACCGGGCGACCCCCGATCCGGCACCCCTACGTGCAGGATGGTGATCACGCAGACGGTTCGGTGCCCTCGCCGCGTACGGCGAGCAGCGCCCGCAGCTCGGCCAGCTGCGCGGCGGCCCGCGCATGCTCGGCGCCGTTGATCCCCATCGCGCCGATCGCGTCACCGCTGGCCAGGTCGAGCGTGGGCCACGGCTCACCCCTGGCGAAGTTGATCCGGACCACCTCGGCCCACTCGTACCTCGTCGTACGGAACGCGTTGACCAGGGTCAGGCCCCGCTTGTCGGCGACCACCCGGCAGCGCGCCAGCATGTGGATCACCCAGGAGACCACGCCGCCGAAGACCACCAGGCCGATCCGGTCGGCGATCCCCCAGCCCTCGGGCATCACGACGGCCAGCACGATCATGCCGAGCACGATCGTGCCGGCCAGCGCGTAGCCGATGACCCGGGTGGTGTGCGGACGCCAGACCACCGGCAGCCCGGGAACGTCAGTCAACGATCTTCGAAATCGGGATCTCGAGGATGTCGCGGGCACCCGCACCCTTGAGCGCGGGGATCAGGGTGTTGACGCCGTGCTTGGCGACCACGCTCTCCACCGCGTGCATCGCGCCCCCGGCCAGCGACGTGAGGGTCGGCGAGGACATCGAGGGCATGATGGCGAGCACCGCTGCCAGATCACCGTTGCTGACGTTGAGCTTGAGCAGCACACTCCCACGGGCCCGGATCGCGCCCTGCAGGAGCAGCGCGATGTCCTCCATCGCGGCCCGCTTCTCCGGGTTCTCGTAGGCCTCGCGGTTGGCGACCAGTTCGGTGTAGCTGACCAGCAGCGTGTCGAGGATGCGCAGGCCGTTCTTGCGGAGCGACGAGCCCGTCTCGGTCAGGTCGACGATGACGTCGACGATGTCGGGCACCTTCGCCTCGGTCGCACCATAGGACGGTACGACCTTGGCCTTGACTCCGTGCTGCGCCAGGAACCGGTCGGTCATCGCCGGGAACTCGGTGGAGATCCGGATGCCGTCCGGCAGGTCGGAGACCTGCTGCCAGGGCGCGTCGTTCGGTACGGCCATGATGACCTTGACCGGGTTCGCGGTGGCCTTGGAGTACTTGAGCTCACCCAGGCTCACCACGTCCGCGGAGGTCTCGGTGATCCAGTCGCGGCCGGTGATGCCGAGGTCGAACAGGCCCTGTTCGAGGTAGGTCGGGATCTCCTGCGGGCGGAGCACGCGGACCCGGTCGATGCGCGGGTCCTCGATGGAGGCCCGGTAGTCGCGATCCGAGCCGCGGCGCACCGTCAGGTCGGCGGCGTCGAACAGCTCGAAGGTGGCGCGCTCGAGAGAGCCCTTGGGCAGGACAAGTGACAGCACAGTAGAAGCCTTTCGTGGATGTGGCTCGGAAACCGGGGTGACTCAGGAGCCCAGATGCTCCGTCACATGCCCGGTGTGACCGTGATGCCGCCGCCCTCGCAAGGTGAGTGCCGTATTACATGCGGCCACAGTCGCCTCCCATCCCTTTCGACTCCTTCGCCGATCCTACGCGGTCCCCGCAACCTGGCGCTCCCGCCCTCCCGGTGCGCCTCCACATCGACGTAAAGAACGGTGGCCCTGACCGGGGCCACCGTTCGCCGGTCAGGCGGGGACGTCGCCGTGCATGCGCAGTGCGCGCAGGGTGATCGCCGTGTCGAGGGCCGCGACCGTGGCCTCCCAGCCCTTGTCCTCCACGCTGTCGGGCATGCCGCTGCGGTCAAGGGCCTGCTCGATGGTGTTACAGGTGAGCACCCCGTTCCCGACCGGGGTGCTCTCGTCCAGCGCCACGCGGGTCAGCCCGGCGGTGACCGAGTCGCACACGTAGTCGAAGTGCGCCGTGGCACCGCGGATGACCGCGCCGAGGCAGACCACGGCGTCGTTCTCCCTGGCCAGCTGCTGCGCGACCACCGGCAGCTCCAGCGCACCCGCGACCCGGACCACGACGGGGGCGTCGATCCCGCAGGCCTTGGCGGCCTGCTGTGCCCGGTCGAGGAGCCGGTCGGTGATCTCACCGTGCCAGCGGGTGCACGCGATGCCGAGCGTCAGCCCGGCCGCGTCCACCGTGATGTCCTCTGGACGTCCCGCACCGCTCATGAAAGCCCCTCGATTTCATGGCCGAGACGGTCGCGCTTGACCGTCAGGTAGCGCCGGTTGTGCTCGGTGACGACGACCGGCAGCCCCACCCGGCCCAGCACCTCGACCCCGAACCCCTGCAACCCCTTGAGCTTGTCGGGGTTGTTGGTGAGCACTCGTACCGAGCGTACGCCGAGATCCGCCAGCATCTGGGCGGCATTGGTGTACTCACGCGCATCGGCCGGCAGGCCGAGTTCCAGGTTGGCGTCCACCGTGTCGGAGCCGTTGTCCTGCAGGGTGTAGGCCTGCAGTTTGGCCAGCAGGCCGATGCCCCGGCCCTCATGACCGCGCAGGTAGAGCACGATGCCGCGGCCCTTCTCCGAGATGGCCTCCATGGCCGAGTCCAGCTGGGTGCCGCAGTCGCAGCGCTCGGAGTGCAGTACGTCACCGGTGAGGCATTCCGAGTGTGCCCGCACCAGCACGTCCGTGCCGTCGCCCAGGTCCCCGTAGACCAGCGCCAGGTGCTCGCCGCCGTCGACGGAGCTGGCGTAACCGATCGCCCGCCACATCCCGAACTTGTTGGGCAGCCGGGTCTCGACGATCCGCTCGACCATCTTCTCAGTGCGCTTGCGGTACTCGACGAGCTGCTCGATGGAGATCAGCTTCAGGTCGTGCTGCTTGGCGAACACCTGCAGCTCGGGCAGCCGGGCCATGGTGCCGTCGTCGTTGGCGATCTCGCACAGCGCGCCCGCCTCGGACAGACCGGCAAGGCGTGCGAGGTCCACGCCCGCCTCGGTGTGCCCGCGCCGCTTGAGCACGCCGCCCGGGTGGTAGCGCAGCGGGAAGATGTGACCGGGGCGTACGAGCTCGTTGGGCTCGGTCGCCGAGTCCGCCAGGGTACGGATCGTCCGGGCCCTGTCGGCGGCCGAGATACCCGTGCTGACACCGTCGCGGGCGTCCACGGTGACGGTGAAGGCGGTCCGCATGTGCTCGTTGTTCTGCGAGGTCATCAGCGGTATCTGCAGCCGGTCCAGGTCCGTGCCCGGCATGGCCACGCAGATGACGCCGCTGGTATGCCGGACGGTGAAGGCAAGCAGCTCCGGGGTCGCCTTGACCGCGGCGAAGATCAGGTCGCCCTCGTTCTCCCGGTTCTCGTCGTCCACGACGATGACGGGCTTGCCGGCCGCGATGTCGGCGACCGCCTCTTCGATCGTGTCGAACACGCCGTTCTCCCTCTGGTCGATGCTCATACGGTCACCGCCTCAACTTCCTTATGCATCACGATCGGTCCAGCATCTTCTCGACATACTTGGCGATCACATCGACTTCGAGGTTGACCGGCTCGCCCACCCCCTTGCGGCCCAGCGTGGTGAGCTCCAGGGTGGTAGGGATGAGGCTGACCGAGAACTCCTCCGCCGAGACGCCGACCACGGTCAGGCTGATCCCGTCGACGGTGATCGAGCCCTTCTCCACGATGTAGCGGTCCATCCCCTCGGGCAGCGAGATCCGGACGATCTCCCAGTGCTCGCTGGGCTCACGGGCTGCGATGGTGCCGACCCCGTCGACATGCCCCTGTACGAGGTGGCCGCCGAGCCGGTCCTGCAGCCGTACGGGCCGTTCCAGGTTGACGCGGGATCCAGGCTTGAGCGCGCCCAGGCTGGACCGCTCAAGGGTCTCCCGCATGACATCGGCGGTGAAGGCGCCGTCCTTGAGATCTACCACGGTCAGGCAGACGCCGTTGACCGCGATGGACGCGCCATGTGCCGCGTCCTGGGTGACGAGCGGGCCGCGGATCGTGTAGCGGGCCGAGTCCGACTGCGACTCGACGGCCACGATCTCGCCGAGCTCCTCGACGATTCCGGTGAACACCCCGGTGCCTCCTTCTGAGACATCAAGGCTCCGGGGGTATACGAAGACACGACCCCTGATCAGATGTCCGGGCAGGGGCGTACCGCGCGCTGCCTCCCATCCGGACTTTCACCGTCGGTCCCGGAGTTCCACCGGATCAACCGGCCGATGGCTTCGGCCGGGTCGCGGACTATCACCGCCGGTTCGGAATTACACCGACCCCGGAGCACGCGTTGACTACTGCTTGCGCAACCAGTGTGCCATGTCCGGTATTCCCAGCTGCATGTGAGGCCCACGGCCACATCTGGCCAACCAAGCGCTCGCTCGGTTCCACGATGCCACGGGAGGGCGGCGATTGGCCAGGACCCTTCATCAGGGCCGGATGGTGGCAGTGCAGGATCAGCGCAGTGCGGTCTCGGCCTGGGCGCGCAGCTTCCGTACGGCTTCGGCCGGGTCGTCGGCGCCGTAGACGGCGCTGCCGGCGACGAAGACGTCGGCGCCCGCCTCGGCGCAGCGCTCGATGGTCTCGGCGGTCACGCCGCCGT
>JAOPYM010000514.1 GCA_025964615.1 Actinomycetes bacterium | reverse complement strand
CCTCGGGCCCGAGCAGCAGGGCGACGATGCCGGGCCCGGCCGGGACCCGATCGGCGGCGACGACCTCGGCGGGTACGCCGCCCAGACCGAAGACGACGTCCTCGACGGCGCCGAAGGAGTCCAGCAGGACCACCTGGTTCATGAGCGGCCCGCCGTCGCGGCAGGAACCGCCATGGCGGAGAGCAGTTCAAAGCCGACGTGGGCGGCGGCGATGCCGGTGAGCTGGGCGTGGTCGTATGCCGGGGCCACTTCGACGATGTCGGCGCCGACCAGGTTCAGGCCGCCGAACGCCCGCAGCATCAGCAGCAGTTCCCGGCTGGTCAGCCCGCCCGCCTCCGGTGTGCCGGTGCCCGGAGCGTGCGCGGGGTCGAGGACGTCGATGTCCACCGAGACGTAGACCGGCCGGTCGCCGATCCGGGCGCGCATCCGCTCAACGGCGGCGCCCACCCCGTCGATCTCCACTTCCGGGCAGGTCACCGCGGTGAACCCCAGCGCCCTGTCGTCAGTCAGGTCCTGCTTGCCGTAAAGGGACCCCCGGATGCCGACGTGCATGCTCGCCTCCCGGTCGATCAGCCCCTCCTCGGCGGCCCGGCGGAACGGTGTCCCATGCGTGTAGGCGGCGCCGAAGTAGGTGTCCCAGGTGTCCAGATGCGCGTCGAAGTGCACGACGGCGACCGGCCCGTGCCGCCGCGCGATGCTGCGCAGCAGGGGCAGCGCGATGGTGTGGTCACCGCCGATCGTCAGCAGCCGTGCGCCCGTTCCGGTCAGCTCGTCCGCGCCGCGCTCGATCGCCTCGATCGCCTCGGCGATGTCGAAGGGGTTGCAGGCGATGTCCCCGGCGTCGGCCACCTGCAGCTCGGCGAAGGGCGAGATGTCCATGGCCGGGTTGTAAGGGCGCAGCAGCCGTGAGCTCTCCCGGACGTGTGAGGGCCCGAATCTGGCGCCCGGGCGGTAGCTCACGCCGGTGTCGAAGGGGACGCCGACGACGGCGACGTCGACGCTGGTCACCTGGTCCAGGCGGGGTAGCCGGGCGAACGTCGCCGGACCGGCGAAGCGGGGGGCGCGGGTGGCGTCGGTTGGGCCGACGGGAACGGTCATGGTGCATCTCCTCTTAGACGGCCTGCAGGGTGCGCAGTTCGCCGCCCCGGTGGCGGAGTCCGATCTGGTCGCCCGCTGCCGGTGTCTCCGGCAGCTCGCCGGGTACGGCGGTGACGACCAGCGGGCGGGTGCAGCCGTCCGCCGTGGCACTCAGCCGGAGCCGGGAACCCTGGTAGACGACGCCGGTGACCGTCGCCTTGACCGTTGCGGTGGCGGCATCGGTGAGCACCAGGTCCTCCGGCCGGATGATCGTGGTCCCCTCGGCGGCGCCCTGGACGGGGAGCCCGAACGCCTCGACCCGGCCGGACCGTACCTCCAGCAGGTTGGCCTCCCCGAGGAACTCCGCGACGAACCGGGTCGCCGGGCGCCGGTAGACCTCCTCGGGGCTGCCGACCTGCTCGATCCGTCCGCCGTTCATGATGGCCACCAGGTCGGACATGGACAGCGCCTCGGCCTGGTCGTGGGTGACGGCGATCGTGGTGGTGCCGGTCTCCCGCTGGATCCGCTTCAGCTCGATCTGCATCGCCTCCCGCAGCTGCTTGTCGAGCGCGGCGAGCGGCTCGTCGAGCAGCAGCAGCGAGGGGGAGAAGACCAGGGCGCGGGCGAGCGCGATCCGCTGCTGCTGCCCGCCGCTCAGCGAGCGCACGGGCCGGGGACCGGTCTCGGGGAGGTGTACGAGTTCCAGCGCGCCGGCCACCAGCTCCCGGCGCCGCTCTTTGGGGATCTTCCGGGCCAGCAGCGGGAACTCGACGTTCTGCGCGACGGTCAGGTGCGGGAACAGCGCGTAGTTCTGGAACACGAACCCGATGTCGCGCTTGCTGGCCGGCAGTCCGTCGAGCGGGCGGTCCCCGAGCATGACATGGCCGGAGGTGGTCTCGGCGAACCCGGCGAGGACGTTGAGGGTGGTGGTCTTGCCGCTCCCGCTCGGGCCGAGCAGCGTGACGAAGGACCCGGCGGGCACTATAAGGTCCACCTGGTCCAGGATCCGGGTACCCGACAGATGCACGATCAGGGCGGTTATGGAAACGCTGACACTCATGACTTCCTCCTCGTGAGGATCGCGGAGAGCCCGATGAGCGCGATGGCCAGGCCGATGACCAGCGAACTGACCGCCGCGATCGCGGGTGAGGCCTGCTGGGAGGCCTGCAGCCAGATGCGGGTGGGCAGGGTCTCCTGGCCTGGCGGGCTCAGGTAGTAGGACAGGACCGACTCGTCGAAGCAGAGCCCGAACGCGAGCACGGCCGCCCCGGCGATACTGCGGGCGACGAGCGGCAGCTCCACCCGCAGCAGTACCGACGGCCAGCGGTGCCCGAGGCTCTGGGCGGCGCGCGACAGCGCCGGGTCCACCGAGGCCAGCCCGGAGGAGACCGTCAGGTACACCAGCGGTGCGGCCAGTACGGCCTGCCCGAGCATCAGGGTCTTCACCCCGGCGGTGCCGCCGAGGTCCTGGACACCCAGGTACAGGCCGAGCGCCAGTACCAGCTGGGGGATGACCATCGGTGCGATCAGCACCGTGCGCAGCAGCCGCCGGCCGCGGGTGACCCGTCGCAGGCCGAGCGCCGAGCCTGTCCCGGCCGGCACCGCCAGCACCGTCGCGACGCCCGCCACCTTGAGGGACTGCAGGAATGACGCCTGCCAGTCGGGGTCGGTGAAGACCTCGCTGAACCAGCGGGTCGACAGGGCCGACGGCGGGAACTTCAGGAAGGTGCCGGCGCTGAAGGAGACCGGCAGGATGACCAGCAGCGGGACCAGCAGGAACACCACGATCAGGCAGGCCGCGGTGGTGACCACCGGGGCGGTACGGCGCAGCGTGGCGCGCAGTTCGTCCATCAGAAGCGCTCCCACTGATCGCTGATCTTCAGGAACCGGTCCGCCAGCAGGTACAGGCCGAGCGTTGCGGCGAGCAGCACGACCCCCATCGCGGCCGCGCCGCCCAGGTTCTGCAGCCGGCCGAACTCGGTGCCGATCACGACGGACACCAGCTGGCCGTTCGGGCCGCCCAGGAACGCGGGCGTGACATAGAACCCCAGCGACATGACGAACACGATGACCGCGCCGGCCGCCGACCCGGACCGCAGCGCGGGCAGCACGACCTTGCGCACGATGAGCGGCTCGCTCGCACCGAGGCTCCGGGCAGCGCGCAGGTGGGCGGGGTCGATCGCGCGCAGGCTCGCGTACACCGGAAGCACCATGTAGGGGAGCATGATGTGCACCATCGCCGGGATCAGGCCGCCGGTCGTCTGGTAGAGCCCGAGGTCGCCCGACGACAGGTGCAGTGCCTTGGCCAGGCCGTCCAGCGCGCCGGCCGGTTGCAGCGTGAGCACCCAGCCGTACGTGCGCACCAGCAGCGACACCCAGAAGGTCAGGAACAGTACTCCGGACAGCACCCGGCCGAGCCAGACCGGAGCCAGGCCCAGCGCCACCGCGTACACCACGCCCGCCACCCAGGTGCAGGCGGTGACCAGGGCCGACATCCAGAGCGTCCGCCAGACCGCCCGCAGGAAGAGCCCGCTGCGGAACGGTTCGGCGAACATCCCGGCCGGGCCGTGGCCGGCGCTGCCCGCGACGACCACCGCCACGAGCGGGCCCGCCAGGCCGAGGACGAGCAGGACGGCCGGGGGGACCAGCAGCCAGCGCGCGCCGCTGCCGTCCCACACTGACCGGGCCCTGCTGACGGCAGCCGTCACTTGCCGACCCAGGCGAAGAACCTCTTCACATAATCGGCGTCCTGCTTGGCGCAGCTCTCCACGTTGATGGTGAGCTGCTTGGCCACGTTGTCCGGGGCGCTCGGGGTGAGGGCGAGCTCGGCGGGAGTGAGCAGCTTGAGCGCGGCGGAGACGGTGGGGCCGAGGAAGACCTTCTTGGCCACCACGGCCTGCTGCTCCGGGGTCGACATGAAGTCGAGGAGCGCGTTGGCGGCGTCGGCGTGCTGGGGGTGCTGCGGCATCGCGAACGCGCTCCACGGGTACAGGATCGCGTCCTGGAAGCTGAAGTCCACCGGCTGCCCGTCGTTCTTGAGCTGGATCATCCGGCTGCTCGAGGTGATGATCATCGATGCGCTGCCCTGGGTCATGTACTGCTGGCCCTGAGCGTAGGTGTCGTAGTAGATGAGGTCGTTCTTGATCGTGTCGAGCTTCTTGAACGCCCGGTCGAAGTCGAGCGGGTAGATCTTGTCCTTGGGCACCCCGTCGGCGAGCAGGGCCGCCTCCACCGTTCCCATGTAGATGGACTTGGGGAAGGCGCGCTTGCCGGGGAACTTCTTGGTGTCGAAGAAGTCCGCCCAGCCCTGCGGGGTCGCGCCGAGCTTGGTGGAGTAGCCGAGAACGTTGCTCCAGGCGTAGCCACCGGCGCAGTAGTCCTGGTACTGGGCGGGCACCAGGTCACAGCGGCGCACCCAGTCGGCCAGCTTCCCGGTGGGCTTGCCCTCCTGGATGAGGCCGACCACCGCGTAGCCATCGAAGTCGATCAGGTCCCAGTCCGGGGTGGCGCTGGGGATCATGGTGACGAACTTGCCGTAGTCCCAGGGAGCTTGGACCACCCGCGCGCCGGCCAGCTTGGTGAAGGGGGTGAACCCTTCCTTCTCGCGGACCTGGTAGCTCAAGCCGCCGAAGCCGGAGAGCACGACCTCCCGGGAGGTGAGCTTGGGCCACTTGGCGGTGAGGCCCGCGGGCGCCGCCGACTTGGACGTACCTGACGAGGAGGACGAGCCGCAGGCGGCGAGGACGGACGGTGCGATGAGGGCACCGCCGGTCGCCACGGACATGCGGGTGAGGAACTCGCGGCGGGAGGGGCTCGGGCTGGTCATGAAGACCTCCGTCGACGAACGATGTTGGTGTATGGCGGGAGGGCTACCGCTAATGAAGATGGATGCTAGCTATATTGACTACGTTTTTGCTGTAATGAAACAAATCGGCCGCATATATTTACAAGCACGAAACACCGGGGCGTCCCGGGCTGCCAAGCTGACCACCAGGGGCGGCGCGGACGGCGTGCCGCGGCTCTGCAGGAGGGTGCTGGATGGCCGACCGTATGACCGATGAGGTACGGCCCCGGGCCGACATCGACGCGATCGACCTGGCCCTCCTCGCCGAGATGCAACGCGACGGACGCGCGACGTACGAGGCGCTCTCGCGGACCCTCGGCCTGTCCCGGCCGGCCACCCGGGCCCGGATGTTGCGCCTGCTGGACTCCGGCGTGGTGCGGATCGTGGGGGTGGCCCACCCGGCGGTGTTCGGGCTGACGGCCTATGCGCACGTGGCGGTGACCGTGCAGGGGCCGGTGCTGCCGGTGGCCGACCGGATCGCCGCGCTGGAGGACTCGGCCTTCGTGTCCGTCGTCACCGGTGAACAGTCGCTGATCGCCGAGTTGCGCAGCGAGAACCAGACCACGCTGGCCGCCACCATCGGGTGCGTCTCGGCCCTGCCCGGCGTCCGGCGGGTGTCCACCGCCGTCTACACGGCGATCCTCAAGGACACCTACTTTCCGCCCGGCCCGTACAACCCCACCTCGGTGGACGACGTCGACCGGCGGCTGCTCGAGTGCCTGCAGCACGACGGCCGGGCCTCCTTCGCCGAACTGGGCGAGCTTGTGGGCCTGTCGACCAGCGCAGCCCGGACCCGGGTGCTAAGGCTGCTGGAGTCGGGGACCGTGCACGTCGGCGCCCGGGTCCACCCGGGCGCGCTCGGGCTGGCGCAGGTCGTCGGCTTCGGGCTGACGTTCGACGGGCGCGCGCAGCAGGCGATCGCGGCGCTCCGGCAGATGCCCGAGGTGGACTATCTCGCCACCGCCATCGGCCGCTGCGACGCCATCGGCACCGTGATCAGCCACTCCGCCGAGGGCGTGCTCCAGCTTCTGGAGACCGTCCGCGCCACCCCGGGGGTCAGGACGGTGGAGTCCTGGACCCACCTGCGGCTCGTCAAGGTGTCCTACGACCGGTCATCCAGCCCCGGATAGGGCGGGTCTCGGGGACCGCTCGCCACGACCGGCAAGGGTCTCGCCGTGGGTGAGGCGGCGGCGCAGGGCAGCCGAGTCGGTGGCGAGGGCTGAGACGAGCACTCCCGGACCCGCCAGCGGCATCACCGCGAGCGCCTCCTCGACCGCCGCTGTGCGGGCCAGATCGGGGCCTGCCAGCACCACGCTTCCAGCCGCCCTGGCGTCGCCGATCACGGCCCTGCTGCGGTACGTCTCGTCCAGCCGGAGTTCGTGGCGGAGCAGTGGAAGCCCGCCGGCGGTGACGTCGATCCGGCTGGTGTGCCTGCCGGGCTCTTCCCGGTGGCGGCCGAGGATCAGCTCCTCCCTCCAGCGCAGCGAAGCGCCCTCAGCGAGCGTGATGTCGGAGACGGACCGGTGGTCGCAGCCGCAGGCCGCAACCGTCGGCTCGGGGGCGAAATCGAGGTGGCCGCCCTCGGCGACCCGGGCTCGTACCGTGAACACCGACTCTCCGTCGCCCGGTAGTGCGAGCGTGGTCGCCACGGAACGGATCGCCAGGCGGGCGCCGGGACCGACCTCCAGGTCGAGTTCAAGGCGGTCGCCGCCCAGTGGGCCCGCCGCCGCGCCGATCAGGTACACCGCCTCGGCGGTCTCCCGCACGGCCAGCGGACCGTCCGAGCGCAACCGGGTCAGCCGGGTACGGCCCGACGCGTCGCACTCGGCCGTCACGGCCGCCCGTGCGGTGTAGCGCCGGGTCATGAGGTCACGTGGTCCTTGGCCTCGTGTTCCCAGGCGGCGGTACGCGCCTCGCGGAGGATCTCCCGGACCCACGCGGTGACCGTCGGGGCGCCCGGCCGTTCGCGGAGCGAGGTGAAGGCGACCGGGCGTTTCCCGCGTACCCGCTCGGCATCTCGGGCCATCACGCCCAGATCCGCCCCGACATGCGGGGCCAGGTCGGTCTTGTTGATGACCAGCAGGTCCGAGGTGGTCACCCCGGGGCCGCCCTTGCGGGGGACCTTGTCGCCGCCGGACACGTCCAGGACGAAGATCTGCCGGTCCACCAGACCCTGGCTGAACGTGGCGGTGAGGTTGTCGCCGCCGCTTTCCACGATCACCAGGTCCAGCGGCGCGTGCAGCGCCTCCAGTGCCTCGACCGCGTCCAGATTGGCGGAGATGTCGTCGCGGATCGCGGTGTGCGGGCAGCACCCGGTCCGTACGGCGGCGATCCGCGACTCGTCGAGGACCCCCGCGCGCTTGAGGAAGTCGGCGTCCTCGGTCGTGTAGATGTCGTTGGTCACGACCGCGAGAGCGATCTCGTCGCGCAGTGAGCGGCACAGCGCGGCGGTCAGCGCGGTCTTCCCGCTGCCGACCGGCCCGCCGATGCCCAGGCGCAGCGCCCTCCCGTGCGCGGGTGCGGCGTGGTGCGGGTCATCGCCGTGGAATGCGCCCATGATTTCCCCTCAGGATTCGAAAAGACGTAGCTCGGAGACCAGATGCCGCTCGGCGAACAGGTCGAGCAGCGGCGCGGACGCGGCGGGCAGCAGTGCCCAGCCCTGCTCCCCGGCATGGACCGAGGCCTCGTCCGCGACCGAGTCCACGAGACCTGAAAGCGAGGCCAGCAGGCGGTGTACGGCCAGCGGGTCGAGACCCAGGAGCCGTACGGCCGCAGACGCCGGGCCGGTCACCGACCCGAGCGCGGCGATCCCGGCCGCGTCCCGGGGGCTCCCGCCCGCCGCGGCCGTGGCCACGCCGAGCACCACCGGATGGTGCGGCCCGGCGGGCAGCGCGGCCCGCAGCGCCCCGAACGCCGGGTGCGGCCAGGCCGTACCGGCGGCCCGGAGCAGTGACCTCCCCTGCGCCCGCGACGCCTGCCGCTGGGCGGGTGACGGGGTACGGGCATCGGCCTCGGCGTCCAGCGCCACCCAGCCCCCACCCCCGGCAAGCGCCTGCGCGCAGGCGGCGGCCGCCAGCGCGGCGGTGACCAGGCCGGTCGTGGCCAGGCGCCCGCGCAGGAAGTCCGCCAGGCCGGCGAGATCCCGCACCACCTCCGCCGTCGCCGCCGGTTCAAGCCCGCCCGAGTGCGCGTGCCCGCCGGCGGGCAGCCGGGAGTCGGCCAGCAGTAGCAACCCGGCGTTCACCATCAGAACAGGAAGTAGCGCTGGGCCATCGGGAGTTCGACGGCGGGGGCGGGTTCGACCTGGTCGCCGTCGATCGTGACGGTGAAGGTGTCGGGGTGGACCTCAATGCGGGGCAGGGTGTCGTTGAGCGGCATCGCGGCCTTGCCGAGCCGCCGGGTGTCCTTCACCGGGACGAGTGCGCGCCGCACGGCCAGACCCAGGTCGCTCTCGAGAGCGGCCGGAGCCACGAAGTGCACGGAGGTGCGGGCCGCGACCACCGGGGACGCGCCCCACATGGGCCGGGGCAGAATCGGCTGCGGCGTCGGGATCGAGGCGTTGGCGTCCCCCATCTGAGCCCAGGCGATCATGCCCCCCTTCAGCACGACATGAGGCCGTACCCCGAAGAACGCCGGATCCCAGAGCACCAGGTCGGCGAGCTTGCCCACCTCCACAGAACCCACCTCCGCGTCCAATCCGTGCGCGACCGCCGGGCAGATCGTGTACTTGGCGACGTACCGCCGGGCCCGCAGGTTGTCGGCCGGACCGTCGCCGGGCAGGGACCCGCGCCGGGCCTTCATCACGTGCGCGGTCTGCCAGGTACGGATCACGGTCTCGCCGATCCGGCCCATCGCCTGGGAGTCCGAGCCGATCATCGAGATGGCGCCCAGGTCGTGCAGGATGTCCTCGGCCGCCATCGTCGTCGGGCGGATCCGGGACTCGGCGAACGCCAGGTCCTCGGGCACCGACGGGTTCAGGTGATGGCAGACCATGAGCATGTCCAGATGCTCATCGAGGGTGTTGACCGTGTGCGGCCGGGTCGGGTTGGTCGAGGACGGCAGCACGTTCGGGTGCGAGGCGACGGTGATGATGTCGGGCGCGTGCCCGCCCCCCGCGCCCTCGGTGTGGTACGCGTGGATCGACCGGCCGTTGATCGCGGCCAGCGTGGACTCGACGTACCCGGCCTCGTTCAGGGTGTCGGAGTGCAGCGCCACCTGGACGCCTGAGGCGTCGGCCACCCGCAGGCACGCGTCGATCGCGGCCGGCGTCGTACCCCAGTCCTCGTGCAGCTTGAACCCGGACGCCCCGGCGCGCAGCTGCTCCCAGAGACCCTCCTCGGAGACCGTGTTGCCCTTGCCGAGCAGCGCCACGTTGACCGGGTAGCCGTCGAGGGCCTCCAGCATCCGCCCCAGGTACCAGGCGCCCGGCGTGACCGTGGTCGCCTTGGTTCCCTCGGCGGGACCGGTGCCCCCGCCGATGATCGTGGTGACGCCCGCGCCGAGGGCCTCGTCGAGCAGTTGCGGGCAGATCAGGTGAACGTGCGAGTCCACCGCCCCCGCCGTGAGGATCTTGCCGTTCCCGGCCAGGATCTCGGTGGACGGGCCGATCACCAGCTGCGGGTGGACGCCGTCCATCGTGTCGGGGTTGCCGGCCTTGCCGAGCGCGACGATCCGGCCGTCCCGCACGCCGATGTCGGCCTTGATGATGCCCCAGTGGTCCAGGATCACGACGCCGGTGATCACCAGGTCCGGGGCGCCCTCGGCGCGGGTCGTCCGGGCCTGGCCCATCGACTCGCGGATCACCTTCCCGCCGCCGAACACCGCCTCGTCGCCCGCCCCGGCACCCCGCGACAGGTCCTCGGTGACCTCGATGAACAGGTTCGTGTCGGCCAGCCTGATCCGGTCGCCCGAGGTCGGGCCGTACAGCTCGGCATAGCGGGTGCGGCTCAGCTCAGCCATCGAGGTCTCCTGCGTGTTCGAGGCGCAGCCCGGGTACGACGCGGTTCCCGGCCAGGGGTACGAGGGACACCTCGGCGGTCATCCCGGGCTCGAACCGGATCGCGGTGCCTGCGGGCACGTCCAGCCGGTGACCCCAGGCGGCCTCGCGGTCGAAGCCGAGGGCGGGGTTGGCGGCGGCGAAGTGGTAGTGCGAACCGACCTGGATCGGGCGATCCCCGGTGTTCACGACCGTGACGGTGATCTTGCTACGGCCCGGATTGAGCTCGACGGGCTCCGCGCCCGGGATGATCTCGCCCGGGATCATGGGATCGGCCGGTGGACGGTGACGAGCTTGGTGCCGTCGGGGAAGGTCGCCTCGATCTGCACGGAGGGGAGCATCTCGGGAATCCCGTCCATGACGTCCTCGCGGGACAGCACCGTGCGGCCCGATTCCATGAGCTCCGCCACCGTACGGCCGTCGCGGGCACCCTCCAGGACGTACGCCGCGATGATCGCCGTGGCCTCGGGATGGTTGAGCCGCAGGCCACGGGCCCGGCGGTCCCTGGCGAGCCCGGCGGCCACGTGGATGAGCAGGCGCTCCTGCTCGTGTGGAGTGATCAGCACGGCTCGACGCTAGTCCCTGCCTGGAGCGTCCGATCCGTACCCGAAAGGGATTTAACCGTTCTGGAACGCCCGCATGGCGGATTTAACACCGCTGTGATGTGGCGGTACGGGCCCGCGGGCGCCTGCGGTTCGGCGCTGGATGTCCGACTCCGCCACTAGACTCGCCGACGTGGCAGGCCGGATCCGTCAAGAGGACATCGCACTCGTCCGCGAGCGTTCGCCGATCGCGGACGTGGTGGGGGAGTACCTCCAGCTCACCAATGCCGGTGGCGGCGACCTGAAGGGGCTGTGCCCCTTCCATGACGAGAAGTCCCCTTCCTTCAACGTCACCCCCGCCAACAACCTCTTCTGGTGTTTCGGCTGCCAGGAGGGCGGCGACGTCATCAGCTTCGTGCAGCGGATGGAGCATCTGACCTTCGCCGAGGTGATCGAGCGCCTCGCGGCCAAGGTAGGCATCCAGTTGCAGTACGAGGAGGGCGGCTACACCCAGCGCAAGGACCAGGGCCAGCGCGCCAGGCTGGTCGAGGCGCACCGGGTCGCGGCCGAGTTCTACCAGGGGCAGCTGACCGGTTCCGAGGCCGTCATCGGCCGCAGGTTCCTCGCCGAACGGGGCTTCGAGGCCGCGCACGCGGAGCACTTCGGGATCGGCTACGCGCCCAACGAGTGGGAGGCGCTCGTCGGGCACCTGCGCGCGCGCGGCTTCACCGACAAGGAACTGATCACCGGAGGGCTGGCCAGTGAGGGCCGCCGAGGGCCGAGGGACCGGTTCCGGGGGCGGCTGATCTGGCCGATCAGGGACCTGACCGGAGACGTGGTCGGATTCGGTGCCCGCAGGCTGCACGACTCCGACGACGGGCCCAAGTACCTCAACACCCCCGAGTCGCTGCTGTTCCACAAGGGCTCGCTGCTGTACGGCGCGGATCTGGCCAAGAAGGAGATCTCCAAGCGCAAGCAGGCCGTGATCGTCGAGGGCTACACCGACGTCATGGCCTGCCACCTGTCCGGGGTGACGACCGCGATCGCCACGTCCTCGAATGACGATTTATCGTTTCGCGAAACGATAAATCAGCGCTCGCGGCTAAACCTAACCGCCGGGCAGCGCTTCCAGCGCCTTACTAAAATCATTACTC
>JAOPYM010000500.1 GCA_025964615.1 Actinomycetes bacterium | reverse complement strand
GGCCTACCCGTCCGCCCAGCCCGCCGCGGTGATCTCGTTGGACGACGTCCGAGTCACGAAGCCGTGCGTGACTGCCCTGCGACTCAGGGAACAGCTCCAGGCCGTTGCCACGTCCGCGAATCTCAGGGAACAGCTCGCCAGGAACTACGACCTGGCGGTCGCCCGCTGCGGCAAGCCGACAGCGACGCCGGCCGAGCGGGATCGGTTCCGGGACAACCTGATCAAGGTGGACCACATCTGAAGGGCGACTAACGGTACGGCTTCCCTGAAGAACACGAGCGCGGACAACCTCCAGGAGTGCGTGCGGCTGCTCGTCGCCTGCCGGCCGACTCCGGGTAGCCACTCGTTGACCGGCGCCCAGGCTCTTGCCTGTGTGAGGTCGCTGCACGGCCGGGAAGCCCACCCCACCCCAACCCCGTGACTCCGGAGGTGTGGAACCGGGTAGCGGGGACACATTGATCAAAGGTTGCTGGTGTCGTAGTTCGCCGGCGTGATGGAGGAGGCGTGTCAATGGCGGAGAGAGCGACGGTGAAGTGGGCTGATGCCCCGGCAGAGAAGGACTACCCTGCTGCCGCGTCGTTCCTGCGGCTGACGGCCGCTCCGCCGCTGGTGGAGGTCCTCACCGCACTGCTGGCGCAGGCGCCCACGGTGCAGCAGCAGGCCAAGGACATCCTGCGCGCCGCCCGCCTGCAACTGCTTCCCGCCGACGACAACGAGGTGGCGAAAGATCTGAAGAAGGTAGCCAAGGGAACGGCGCTGTCACCGATCCTGCTCGTTCGCGGCGACCTACGCGAAGGCCGCCCCCTGCAGATCGCCGACGGGTACCACCGGGTGTGCGCCAGCTACCACCTCAGCGAGGACACCGAGATCCCGTGTCGCCTCGTCGATCTGCCCACGACCGCCGATTAGGTGCCGGTGATGCCCGTACCGCGTTCAAGGAGAAGGGCGACGTCGACCGCCGCCACGGCGATCGCCATGGCGAAGGTCACCCGTGGTGACCGGCCGCCCAGCAGCCACCCGGCGGCGGTGAGGACCCCCGCTGCGGTCAGCCCGGCCCAGCCGGCGCGGCCGGCCGGTCCGGGCTGACCGAAGACGAGCAGTCCGGTCGCGGCCAGTAGCGGCACTGGAACCAGTGCGCGGACGCGGGCGCGGCCGATCCGTTGTGGCCAGCCGCGGACTCCGGTGGCGAGATCGGACTCGATGTCGGGGAGCACGTTGGCCAGGTGTGCTCCAGCGCCCAGTGCCGCTCCCGCGAGGCTGATCGACCAGGCTGGCCACGGATGACCGGGCAGTCCGAGGGCGACGAACGCGGGGAGAGCGCCGAATGCCACCACGTAGGGGAGCCACGACACGACAGTGGACTTCAGCCCGAGGTCGTAGGCCCATGCACCGGAAACAGCGACCAGATGTACGACACCGGCCATCGGGCCTGAGGCGAAGGACAACGGAACGCACACTGCCAGGGCGGTGATCGAGGCGGCGCGGACCGCTGCGGCACTGACCGCACCGGCGACGACCGGTTTGGCGGTACGGCCGACCGCGGTGTCGCGCGCCGCGTCCGCCGCATCGTTGCACCAGCCGACCGATAGCTGACCGGCCAGGGCTGCTCCGGCCACCAGACCGCATCCGGCCGCATCGCGGCCGCTCGCGGCGGCCAACGCGGTCGTCAGGGCGGTAACCGCGATGGTCGGCCCAGGATGGGATGCCCGCAGCAATCCGGCGACCGCGCTCCGCCGGGACCCGCGCCCCGATCGGCCGAGGTTGAGCATGGTGCTCTCCAGGCCACGGCGTCCCAGCCTGCCCCGGATCCCTGATGCGCGGTCGGTGGGGCCCGAGGGCAGGAACGGGATGTCGGTCACAAGCTCGATCGTAGGCGCCCTGGGAAGTCCCCATTTCTGGTTGCCGGAGAAACAGGCGCATGTCAGCGAGTCGGATGGGCAGGAGCAGACAGTTCACTATTCGACGAGATGACTGAGGTCCAGATGACCAGAATCGCCGCTGTCCGGGGTGCGTTCCCGCCCAACCGCTATTCCCAGGCCGAAGTCACTGACCTCGCC
This sequence comes from Actinomycetes bacterium, assembly GCA_025964615.1. Lineage (GTDB taxonomy): Bacteria > Actinomycetota > Actinomycetes > Streptosporangiales > Streptosporangiaceae > RYN-227. The sequence goes on along the minus strand of JAOPYM010000500.1, from coordinate 3,582 downwards.
GCACAGTTGTGCCTGCCCGAAGGGGCCGACCGCCGGTTTCTCGATCGGCTGCACGCCGGAGCCCAGGTCGAATTCCGCAATCTGGTGCTGCCGCTCGACCAGTACGCCAAGCTCGATGGCTTCGGGATGGCCAACGACATCTTCATCAAGGCCGCCGTCGACCTGGGTGCCGAAGCGATCAGTGCCGCGCTGGAGGCGGCCGGACTCACGCCGGGCGACGTGGACATGATCATGATGACGTCGGTGACCGGTGTCGCCGCGCCTTCGGTGGACGCCCGGCTGGTCGGCCGGCTCGGTTTGCGTCCCGATATCAAGCGGGTGCCGGTGTTCGGACTCGGCTGCGTCGCCGGGGCCGCGGGAATCGGACGCCTGCACGACTACCTGCGCGGCTGGCCGGACCACGTGGCGGTGCTGCTGTCGGTCGAGTTGTGCTCCCTCACGATTCAACGCGGTGACAGTTCCCGCGCCAACCTCGTGGCCGGCGCGTTGTTCGGTGATGGCGCGGCCGCCGTCGTGGCCTGTGGCAGCCAGCGGCAGGTGGAGGGCGCAGGTCCCACCGTGGTGGCCACCCGAAGCCACCTCTATCCGGACTCGGAGCGGGTGATGGGCTGGGACGTCTCGGAAACCGGGTTCCGGGTGGTGCTCGACGCGAGCGTCCCGGATGTCGTACGGACCTATCTGGCCGACGACGTGCACGGCTTTCTCCGCGATAACGGTCTGACGACGCAGGACGTGACCGCCTGGGTATGCCATCCGGGAGGCCCGAAGGTCCTGGAAGCCGTCTCCGAGGCTCTTCGGCTGCCGGCCGGTGCCCTGGATGTCACGTGGCGTTCACTGGCCGAGAACGGGAACCTGTCCTCATCGTCGGTGCTGCACGTACTGAAGGACACACTCGCCCTGCGGCCACCGCCCGGCACACCCGGACTGATGATCGCGATGGGCCCGGGTTTCTGCTCCGAACTCGTTCTGCTGCGGTGGTAGCGGCGGTGTCGCCATGGTTCGTCGTACTCGTGCTCCTCGTCGGTATGGAACGCCTCGCCGAATTGGTCGTCGCGCGTAGCAACACACGGTGGAGCCTTGCCCGTGGCGGGACAGTGGCAGGAACCGGCCACTACCCGGCGATGGTCGCTCTGCACACCGGCCTGCTCGCCGGCTGCCTCCTGGAGGTGGGCCTTCTCGGCCGTCCCTTCATCCCGGCGCTGGGCTGGCCGATGCTCGCCCTGGTGGTCGCGGCGCAGGGCCTGCGCTGGTGGTGCATCAGCTCACTCGGCCGGCAGTGGAACACCCAGGTCATCGTGGTGCCCGGCCTGCCGATGGTGACCCACGGGCCGTACCGGCTGCGATTTCTGCGCCACCCCAACTATGTCGCGGTGGCGGTGGAAGGCGCGGCGCTGCCCCTGGTGCACACGGCCTGGCTGACCGCAGTGGCCTTCACGGTGCTCAACGCCGCGCTCATGGTGGTACGGATCCGTTGCGAGAACGCCGCGTTGGCAACGTACGCACTCTCTCCGGGGAACACCCACCACGACGTACCCGACCCGGGCCGGGCACCGGCGTGATCGACATCCTCGTCGCCGGCGGAGGACCGGCCGGCCTGGCCACCGCCATCCACGCCGCACTGGCAGGTATGGAAGCGGTCGTGGTCGAGCCGAGGTCCACACCGATCGACAAGGCATGCGGCGAAGGTCTGATGCCAGGCGGAGCCGCCGCCCTGGCTTCGATGGGCGTCGAGGTGAACGGCCGGCCGCTTCGCGGGATCCGCTATCTGGACGGCCGCCACGAGCCTCAGGCGGAGTTCCGTGACGGCCACGGCCACGGGCTGGGCGTACGGCGTACTGAACTGCACGCCGCACTGTCGCTGCGGGCGGCGGAACTGGGAGTGCAGGTCATACCCGGCAAGGTCGACCAGGTGCGGCAGGACCAGGACGGCATCGAGGCCGCCGGGCTGCGCGCCCGCTGGCTGGTCGCCGCGGACGGGCTGCACTCCCCGCTGCGACGCTCTCTCGGACTGGAGCTGCCCGACCGCCGGCCAGGCCGATACGGGTTGCGGCAGCACTACCAGATCCCGCCCTGGACGGACTTCGTCGAGGTTCACTGGGCTGCGGGCGGCGAGGCGTACGTGACACCGGTGGGAGACGACCTCGTCGGCGTGGCCGTACTCAGCTCCGAACGGTGCGCCTACCAGACCCACCTGGCCCAGTTCCCGGCACTCCGCGCCCGGCTGGAAGGATCTGCCGTGACCCGTGTACGCGGCGCGGGACCGCTACGCCAGCGGACACGCAGCCGGGTCGCCGGGCGAGTACTACTGGTAGGCGACGCGGCCGGCTACACCGACGCACTCACCGGCGAAGGGATCACCCTCGCACTCCGGTCCGCACAGGCCCTGATCGGCTGTCTGCAGGCCGACCGCCCCCAGGCGTACGAGGGCATCTGGCGCTCACTGTCCCGGCGTCACCGGCTGCTGACCGGCGCACTCCTGCACGCCCGCCGCCACCCCGCATCAGCGCGACTGATCGTCCCGGCGGCACAACACCTGCCGGCCCTGTTCACACTGGCGGTCCGCGCGCTGGCCTGACCACACGGGAACCGGTCAGCCCGTGTACGGTCGATGACCGCACTCATGGGGACATCTTCGGATCTGCTGGCAGCACAGGCCCCTTGGGACACACTGTTCACCTGGGGATCCGCCCGACGGGCTACGCTTGGCGGCAGTACGTTCGGATTCGTCTCCTCTGACAGGGCACCTCATTTCTCCGCCCCGGTGGGTGTCAGGCCCCGGTCGGACCTGCTGCTCCAGACCCTGGCGGCTTCCACCCTCAACCCCCCACGATGTGGGAGGCCGGGCTTCAGGAGAGGTAGGCACAACCGAAGATGCGCATGCTGAAATGGGCCCTCGCCATCTTCGCGGCCTGGTACCTGATCAAGAACCCCACCGGTGCCGCGCACGTCGTCACCAGCGCCTGGACCACCCTCGGCAGAGGGGGAACCGCACTCGGCCGATTCCTCACCAACCTCCACTCATGACAGACGGTCAGTGGCCCGATGGCGCGTCGAGCAGGTCCTCAAAGAGCGCCCGGTAGTGGACCATGGCCTGGCGGAGCTCTTCGGTCGTGGCCTCCTTACCGGCCGCGCGGACACTGATCTCGTGCGCCGTCCGGTAGTGCTCCAGCGTCCCGGCATGACCGACCGACAGGTCGGCGACCCGCTGCTGGTAGCCCTGCGTCTCATACCCCCGGTCACTCATCACGCGCCGGACGAGCTGATCGGCGTCCGACAGCGCATCCTCAGGGGTGTCGACGAACCGTTCCTGCACCCGCGCCCACTGGTCGTGGTACGCGTCCCTGGCCGCCGGCACCAGAGGCCGGATGTCCATGTCCTCGACCCGGTCCTGCCTGTTCACCAGCTCACGCTCGGCCTCACGCCGGCTTCCGCCGGCCTGCACGGTCCGGTCGTACTCCGTACCGAACTGCGCACGCAGCGCAGCGCGTCTTCGCGTCGTCCGTATGATCAGCGCCGCCGCGACGACCACCACCACCACGATGGCGACCACGACGACGACTATGAGTGTGGTAGTCATACGCG
>JAOPYM010000483.1 GCA_025964615.1 Actinomycetes bacterium | reverse complement strand
TGGGTGCGCTGCGAACTCACAGTGGCCATGGATCTCTACAGCAGGGTGATCACCGGGCTGCGTCTGACGCCGGTGTCGACCAAGTCCATCGACGTGGCCGGAGTCTTGTTCGAGACGATCCGGCCCCCGGGAGGTGTCCAGCGGCGGGACCAGCGACCACGTCGTCCGTGAAGCCGCCATCTTCGCCGGAATCACCACACGTCCTGCCCATGGCCAGCGCGACCTCGCCAATGGCTCCACGAGCAGTACATCGACAAGAACCGGACCCTCAGCGACATCGCTCGTGAACTCGGGGCCGGACGACCCCGAATCGTCAAGTACGCCAAACAGTGGGGGATCCCGATCCGTCCCAAGGGCTATATGCCCGACCCCCTCATCCAAGCCGGGCTCCGAGGGACTCTCGCCCCGGAACTCGAAGCGGCCTTCACCGGCCACAAGGCCGTCCAACGAGTACGCCGCGTCGTCAAACTTCCACACCACCGCAGCATCCGTGCGGCCGCACGCGCGCAAGGAATCCGCGACAACACCATCAACAGCCAGCTCAAGACCGTCGAGCAAGCAGTCGGATACCAGATCATCAACCGGGCCATCCCGCTGTCCGTCACAACACGCGGTCAAGCCTTCATCCGCGACGCCGAACAGGTCCTCCAACGACTCGACGCCCGCATCACCCTGGCCGACCCTCGTGACCGGTGACCCAACAGCAGACATCCGGCAGAGTCCCGTGGGCTTCGCTGAGTAGGCCCGGGGCGCAGTGTCGGGATTGCTCCCAGTCCGTTTCCCCGGACCTCTCGCCGAATCCGCCGTTCCCGTTACTGGGCAGCGGGCTTCAACTGTTGGCCAGGGTGCGGTCGAGGAGAGAGAGCAGGCGATCCCAGTGGCGCTGCAGCGCGGAGGGGTTGAAGGCGTCGGTGTCGGACATGGTGAAGCCGTGGACGGTGCCGGGGTAGATCTCGGAGGTGTAGTCGACACCTGCAGCGTCCAGGGCCTGGTTGAGCTCGCCGAGGGCCTCGGGCGTCATGTCGGTTTCGGCATGGCCGAGGTGGACCTGGGCGGTGAGCTTGGAGAGGCTGTCGGGCCCGTCGGCGCCCACGGGGCCGTGGAATCCGGCGACGGCGGCCACCTGGCCGGGGTGGGCCGCGGCGGTGCGCATCGCCAGGAGGCCACCTATGCAGTAGCCGGTCACCGCGACCGGTCCGGCGCCGACCTCGGGCTGGGCGGTGAGGAACCTGAGGTAGGCGTCGGCGTCGCTCAGGATCCGCTCGTCGGTGTGCGCCTCGATCAAGGGCATCACCTGGGCCATGATTGCGGGCCGGACCTCTTCTCCGATGTGCTCGGGAAGTTCGATCACCGGTGCCGGGCCGTGCCGGTAGAAGAGGTTGGGGACGAGCACGTAGTACCCGTGCCCGGCCAGTTCGCGGGCCATCTCCCGCAGCACGGGCCGGACACCGAAGCCATCCGCATACATCAGCACCCCTGGATGCCGCTCGCCGTGGTCGGGGAAGGCGGCGAAGGCGTCGGCCTGGCCGTCCGTGGTGGGAATCAGCAGAGTCTTGGTGGGCATGACTACTTCTCCTGTCGTGGTTGATGTGTCGAGCCTGTGATCAACACGACGGAGGCGGAGCCCGCGCAGCAGCGCAAGATCCTCGTTCGAACAGCGGGCCCGCACCGGCCCGCACGGCGCTCAGAAGAGCACCGGGTCACCAAACCGTGTGTGGCGCAATGCCGTCCCGGTAGTCATCGCCGCACAGCATAGCCAACCAGACAAAGCCGACGCACCCTGGCGCATGGCCCCCAGGGCGACACTCCGCACGCAAGGCCTCCATTTCTGGACGGCCACCAGCATGGGATCCACCGCGAGCAGATGGACGTCCGGTCACCCGACGCCCGTCCGTTGCTCAAGATCCGTGGACGTGAAGCTGCTCAACCAGGCTGGAATCCGCGAAATCCCCAGCACGCGCTGCTCATCGAAACGTGGACCCTACATGATCTGTAGGATCCGCGAACCCGTGAACAAATCCGCGCGATCATGAGCACTCGCTGAGCAAATCCGCGATTCGGTGAGCACTCCGATCTTGGAGTACTCGCCAGTCACGTTTGAAGCGGAGCAATTAACGGCATCCGCAATCATGTTTCCGGATATGGATGCGGAATCTACCCTGACCCATGGCCCCTGCCGTGCTTGGATAGGTAATCTGAGGGTTCCCTTGGAGGACCTATGTCGCGGTTGCCCGATCCATCCCGGTCTCGGGCGGTTCTCATGGGATGCGGTGAGTTCCAGACTGCAAACCTGGTCCAGATTCCAGCGGTCGACAACAATTTGCAGGACCTGGCGCTCGCGCTCCGGGAGCTGAGCGGCTTCGGCGACCCAAATGTGGTGGCGCACCCTGCCGATCCGCGGGCTCCTTACGAGCAAGCCCGCGAATCTCGGGAAATCTCTCCTTCTCCGGGCCTTGGAACAAGATCCCGAAGCGGTGACCCGATGGCGCGGCACCCGGCTGAACGGCGTGATGTTCGGCGAGTGGCTGCGTCGCCCGTTCCTCGGCGGCGGCGTCCTGGGCGGCCCTTGCATCTCTTAACCGCTGCCTGTGCTGTGCATAGCTCTGCCTGAGGAGCTGGGCCGCCGCGGCGAGCTGGGTCAGCCGCTGCACACTCTGGCTGAGGCCTTCGGTGATCGGGTCGGGGTGGGTGTCCATGTTCATGGGACCTCCTGGTCACGTGGATCGGCGGAGCCGGTCCGGGTTGGGTGCGGATGGGCGGGTGGCCATCGACGGCTCACCCATAAGCGTCAGTGGCGGTAACGGAAACCCGTCGGCGTTGTGGGTGGCCGGGCTGATGATCGCGGCGACGGCGACGGCGTCGGTGACGGTGCCCGGGTGGAGATCCAGGCGTACGGCGACGCGGGTGACCTGGCGGGCGATCTGGTCCGGGGGGAGCCGGGCGATGAGGTGGGCGGCGGCCGTGGCCGCCGCCCACCGCTGCTCGAAGAACTCGAGCGATCCCCCCGATCGCTCGATACGGGCGTCGACGACCACGTCTGCGAGCAAGGTCTCGGACAATAGCGCTTCGCGTACGGCCACGCACCCTTGGTAACGCATCAGGTCGGCTGGGTCTTGGTTTTCCGGAAGAACGATGACGCCGATCGGGCCTTTGACCTGGTCGAGGACATCCCAGGCCCGTACGGTCGCATCGTGCCCGGCGCAGTCGGCGTCGAGCGCGAGGAGCAGCCCGGTGGTGTCCAGATCGGCGATGTCGCCGAGCGCGCGGATTTGTGGACGGGTGAGGGCGGTGCCACTCCTCCAGCTCGTTGTCTCGCCGGATCACCTGTTCTTGGGCGTTACCGGCATTCCGGCTGGTACTGCTCGTGATCATTGCCAACATTGTCAGCGCCACCCCCGTGATGAAACTGACGAGGCCCAGTTCGTCAACTAAAGTCCTTGCTGAGACGATGCATCATCCGGGTGACGTCTGTCACCTATGAAGTGATGTTCGGTGTTTCGTTAACTCAGATCACTGGATGGAGGGGTTGTGGCAGAGCAGGAATCGGCCATCACCGCGGGGTTGTCGCCGTCGGAGACGCTCGCGAACAAGATCGAGTGGCTGATCCAGAACATGTGGCCGGCCGACGCCCCACCGGCCAAGAACAACATCGACACCGCCGCCGCGATCGCCGCAGCTACCGGCGAGGAGATCTCCTCCACCACCGTGTGGAAGCTGCGCACCGGCCGCCAGGACAACCCGCAGCTCCGCACGCTGACCGCGCTGGCCACCTTCTTCGGCGTACCGATCGGCTACTTCGGATTCGCCGCAGAAGCCGAACCGATCGACGATGACCTCACCCTCAAAGCGCTACTGCGCGAACTACATGCGGGCACTATCAGCCCCGATGTCCTGCGAGCGCTCGTCGACCTGCCCCCGGACGTCCGGTGGGTCGTCGACGAGATGATCCTCGCTGCTGCCGCCGCGGGCAGACGGCGCCGCACGGACGCAGACTGAGCAGCAGAACCGGGCCGGACCAGAGAGTGGAGGAGCCGTGCAGAGGGTCGCCGTCGT
>JAOPYM010000481.1 GCA_025964615.1 Actinomycetes bacterium | reverse complement strand
CTAGCCGCAGCTAGCCGGCAACAGCCAGCACGGAAGCGGGCCGCACGGGCGGGCGGGCCGGTGGCGGGGATGCTCGCCCGTGACTACCTGCATGTTGGAGATGGACGGTTCCGGACTTGCGCGGGGGCGGGGCCTCATAGCCTGTGCCGGCGGACGGGCGGCTCGTCGCCTGCCCGGGTCGTCGTTGACGCTTAAGCGACAAGCGACAGCAACCACCCTTCCTGACCTTCCCGTACGCCGTCGACCCACCCCTTGGGGTAGCGGGCCGGCGGCGGGGCCGCGACTCCCGCGCTCGACGGTCACTGTCTCCGGAGGTGAGGCCGTGGCCGAACCCAAGGCGCGCAACTTACGCTTGACGCTCGCGGCCCCGCCGCTGGTCTGCTGGGCTTGCCTGGGTCGATGGCGGGCGGGACGGACAGGCTTCCACCTCAGCCACCCACCCACGGGAACGATCTTGCCCCCGGGCCGACGACGCCGTGCGGCACGCCGCCGCGACCATCGCCCACACCACCGACCCGCACCCGACCAGGCCCGATGGCTGGCCGATCCGGTGGGGGGAGCAGGTCGACGTCCGTATCATCACCCTGGACGGCGGCAACTCCGTCAGTGACGCCATGGTGGCCGGCTACCTCGCCAAATACTCCACCAAAGGCACCGAGGTCACTGGGCACACCTCCCGCCGCCTCGACCAAACCTCCATCCGGCTGTATGCCAACCGCGCCGGTACGCACGCTGAGCGGCTCGTCGACGCCGCCTGGACCCTCGGCGAACCCGACGACTGGGCCCGGCGGGCCGCCGGACGAGAAGACCTCGCACACGAACACGCCCACGGAGGCACCCAACCCCAAGCCACAGCAGCATGACCCGCACAGGAGAACCCCCACGATGACCACGCACACCCCACCGGAACGGCACCCCGCCACCGACAAACAGCTCTACCGGATCCCCGAAGCCATGATCATCCTGTCGATGAGCAAGACCGTCATCTACCGGATGATCCGCTCAGGTCGGCTCCGCACCGTCAAGGAAGGTCGAACCCGCCTCGTCCCCGCCACCGCGATCACCGACTACATCGCCCTCCTGGAGCAGGAAGCGAGCGCAGCATGACCAAACGACGCGGACGCGGAGACGGCGGCCTGCACTGGGACGCCAAGCGGGACCGCTGGATCGCCAGCGTCACCATCGGCTACACCCCGGACGGGCGGCGCATCGTCCGCAAAGCCAGCGGCAAGACCAAGACCGCCGCTCGCGACAAGCTCAAAGAGAACCTGCGGGACCGGGACGACGGGCTCGCTGTCGCCCCCGGCGACTACACGGTCGCCCAGACCGTGCGGGATCTGCTGGCCTACGGGCTGAGCGGACGAGAGCAACGGACCATCGAAAAGCTGACCACCTACGCGAATAGCCACATCATCCCGGCCCTCGGGCCGCGCAAGCTCCGGGATCTGTCGGCTGACGATGTGGACCGGTGGCTCGCCGTCAAGGCCAAGGAACTGAGCACGAGCACCCTGCAAGAGCTGCGATCACGCCTCCGACGCGCGGTCACCCGCGCCCAGGCCCGCGACAAGGTCAAGCGTAATGTCGTCCTACTCTGCGAGGTTCCGAGAGGCCGGGAAGGGCGTACCTCAAAAGCGCTCACATTCGCGCAGGCAGAGGCCGTGCTCAGCGCTACCGACAGCGCGCGGATCTGGCTATGCGCCTACGTTGTTGTGTCCCCGCTTACCGGCGCCCGTACCGAGGAGATGCGGGCGCTCACCTGGACCAACGTGGTCGCCTATGACCAAGATCGCCAAGTGTGGGCCTCGGTGGCCGATGTCGGCTGGGATCACGAGGACTTCGGGATCTACGTCTGGCGGTCGGTGCGCCTGGACGGAGACACCAAGACCGACAAGTCCCGCCGTACCCTCAAGCTCCCCGTCACGGCGCTGCGGGCACTGTGGGATCAGCAGCTGATCACCCGTACGGCTGCCGAGGACGGGTGGGAGAACAACGATCTGGTCTTCGCGACCCGGACCGGCAGGAAGCTCAGCGCGGGCAACGTCCGGCGGGAGTTCCGCCGGGTCATCACCAAGGCCGGCCTCGTGGGCACCGACTGGACGCCCCGTGAGCTACGTCACAGTTTCGTGTCCCTGCTGTCGGACAGCGGGATGCCGGTGGAGCAGATATCCCGGCTGGTCGGGCACCGAGGGACGGCCGTCACCGAGACGGTCTACCGGCTCCAGATCCGGCCGGTGATGGAAGAGGGCGCCACCGCCATGGATGGCATCTTCGGCACCACGGACCCTGAGACGTAGTCACCCAGTTGGTCACCCAGAGACCCAAGAAGGCCGGTTTCGATGATCGGAACCGGCCTCTGAGCTGGGTGGGCGATACTGGGTTCGAACCAGTGACCTCTCCGGTGTGAGCGGAGCGCTCTCCCACTGAGCTAATCGCCCGGAAACAGGGACGTGCCCGGTTGCCTCGCCAACATTAGCGCATTCCGAGGTGTCCGCGCGCGCCCCGGACGGCCCGCCACGCCACCGCCCCGGAGCGCTCAGGGCGGGCCCGGACGGTCCTCCGCGGAAAGATCCGCCCCCAGCCCCGTCCGACCAGGCCCCTCTCGCGGTCAATTGATGCCCTTTCAACCGACACGAATAGCGTGCCCGCTATGCGTTCTCCGCGCCCTTGCGGAACCGGGACCACCGTGTTCAAGGTCCGCCGTCAAAGGGTGGACACCGGCCCGAAAAATCCATGTTTGCCCAGGTCGCAGGGGGTATCTGAAAAAGTGAGATGGGTCACATGAAGGGCCGGATGCGGAATGTTCCCACAAGCTTTCTCAGTTACGCGTCATAGATCGCGGGGAGACCCGTTGGAGGGAGCGAAGTTCCCACCGTACTACCCCGCCTAGCCGGGACCGACGTTTGAAGGAATGGCGATGAACAGCAGCAGCACAACCGTCTCCGCCGAGCTCGGCCTTCGGCTCGTCGTCCCCGACCGTACGACCGTCCCGCTCCTGGCGGGTCTTGAGTACGCGGCCCATGATCCCTACGCCATCCGGATGTCCTTCTACGTGGGCAATGACGAGCCCGTGGAGTGGATCTTCGCTAGGGAGCTGCTGACCATCGGCATCGTCCGCAAGGTGGGTGACGGTGACGTCCAGGTCTGGCCGGCCGCCCAGGACAGCGAGCAAACGCTCAACATCGCCCTCTCCTCTCCCTTCGGGGACGCCCTGTTCGAGGCGCCGCTCACGCCCCTCGCCGATTTCCTGCACCGGACGTACGAGATCGTGCCGGCCGGCCAAGAGTCGGAGTTCGTCGATCTGGCGGCCGAACTGGAGAACCTGCTCTGGCCGTCATGAGTCCGTGAAACGGGCGACCTGCCGCATCTTGTTCATCGCATCGAGCGCGGCGACCTTGTAGGACTCCGCCAGCGTCGGATAGTTGAAGACCGCGTCCACCAGGTAATCGACGGTGCCACCGCAGCCCATCACGGTCTGACCGATATGAACGAGTTCGGTGGCTCCAGTCCCGAAAACATGAACGCCCAGCAGGGACCGGTCCTCGGACGAGACGAGCAGCTTGAGCATCCCGTACGAGTCACCGATGATCTGCCCGCGGGCCAGCTCCCGATAGCGGGAGATGCCCACCTCGAAGGGCACCTTGGCCCTGGTGAGGTCGTCCTCGGAACGACCCACGAAACTGATCTCGGGAATCGTGTAGATGCCGATCGGCTGGAGATCGTCGAGCTTGCGGACGGACTCCCCGCAGGCGTGATGGGCTGCGAGCCGCCCCTGCTCCATCGAGGTCGCCGCAAGCGACGGGAACCCGATCACGTCCCCCACGGCGTAGATGTGCGGCACGGGCGTCCGGTAGTACTCGTCCACCCCGATGCGGCCCCTGCCGTCGGCGGCGAGCCCGGCGGCCTCCAGTCCGAGCTCGTCGGTCATGCCGTCCCGGCCCGCCGAGTACATGACGGTGTCGGCCGGGATCCGTTTGCCACTCTCCAGTACGGCGAGCGCGCCGAGCGGGCGCTTCTCCACCGCCGCCACCGACTCGCCGAACCGGAAGGTCACGGCCAGGTCCCGCAGGTGGTACTTGAGCGCCTCGACGATCTCCAGGTCGCAGAACTCCAGCATCCGCTCACGGCGCTCCACCACAGTGACCTTGGTCCCAAGCGCCGCAAACATCGAGGCGTACTCGATACCGATGACCCCAGCGCCAACGACCACCATGGTGTCCGGGACCGCCTCCATCCGGAACACCGCATCCGAATCGATGATCGTGCAGTCGTCGAACTCGACGGTGGCCGGGCGGGCGGGCTTCGTCCCGGTGGCGATGACGATCTTCTCCGCGGTGACCTTCTGCTCGCGGTCCGGGTCGTCGTGAACGCCGATGGTGTGCGGGTCGAGGAAGGTGCCGGTCCCGGTCAGCATGGCCACCCGGTTCCGGGCGAGCTGGTTGCGGATGACGTCGATCTCCCGGCCGATCACATGCTGGGTGCGCATGCCGAGATCGGCGACGGTGATCTCATCCTTGACCCGGTAACTCTGCCCGTACAGTTCCCGTTGACTCAAACCCGTGAGGTACAGGACGGCCTCACGGAGCGTCTTGGAGGGAATCGTGCCCGTGTTGATGCAGACGCCCCCGATCATCTGCCGCCGGTCGACGATGCCGACCCGGCGCCCCAGTTTGGCGGCCGCGATTGCCGCCTTCTGCCCGCCAGGGCCCGAGCCGAGCACCAAGAGGTCATAGTCGTACACGCCCTCAGTGTGAGGGTGCGACGGCCCGCATATAAGACCTCCAATGCTACAAAGATCGCACCGCCCGGATCACGGGTCGAGGTCGTCGCCGCTACGGGCGGCGAAGATCTCCATGGCCTTGCGGGTGATCGGCCCCGGGACCGCCGTGAGCACTGTGGAGTCGACGGCCCTGATCGGCTGTACGTCCCGGGTGGTGGAGGTCAGGAAGGCCTCCTCCGCGCCGTACAGCTCCTCGAGTGGGATGTCGGCCTCCTCGCCGCCGCACCATTCCAGGGTCAGGGCGCGAGTCACCCCGGCGAGACAGCCGGACGCCAGCGTGGGCGTGATCAGCCTGCCCTCGCGTACAACGAAGATGTTGGAACCGGTGCCCTCGCAGAGGTTCCCGGCCAGGTTCCCGAAAATGGCCTCGCCGCCGCCGCGCTCCTTGGCGTAGGCGAGGGCTACGGCGTTGTCACCGTACGACGTCGTCTTCAGCCCGTTGAGGGGTCCCCGCTCGTTACGCGGCCATGGTACGACCGTGACGTCCCCGGTGGCGGGGAACGGCCGCTGCTCGCCCGCGATGACGATCGCGGTCGTGCCGTCCGAGCCCCGGTCGGAGCCGAGCGGGCCGGGTCCGCTGGTGTAGGTGACCCGGACCCGGCCGAGTTCCCAGCTGGGAGCAGTAGCCAGTACGTCCAGGACGCCCTGCCGGATCGCGTCCAGATCCGGAGTCTCGATCCCGAGTCCTTCGGCGGACCTGGCCAGCCTCACCAGATGCCGGGTGAGCGCGAACGCCTCCCCCCGGACGGCCTTGATCGTCTCGAAGACGCCATCGCCCACCATGAGCCCGTGGTCGAAGACCGAGATCTTCGCCTGCTCAGGGTCCTGCAGCGTCCCGTTGATCCATATCTTCACCGGCAACCACCTCCAATAGCCGAGCCGCCTTGAGCTCGGTCTCCAGCCATTCCCGCGATGGGTCACTGCCCCAGGTGATGCCTGCGCCGGTCCCGAACTTCAGCAAGCCGTCCTCGGCCCAGAAGGTGCGGATACCGACCGCCAGCGCGCCTCGCCCGGCGTCCGCGTCGACCCATCCGATGGCCCCACAGTACGGCCCGCGGGGCACTGGTTCGAGCTCATTCAACAGGGTCAGCGCACTGGATTTCGGTGCGCCTGTGATCGAACCAGGCGGAAAGGTTGCGGTCAGCAGCTCCGGCCACCCGGCTTTCTGCGCCAGCCGCGCCCGTACCGTGGAAACCAGGTGCACAAGGCCCGGGTGCTCCTCGGTGACGCACAGCTCCAGCACGGCCACCGAGCCGATCTCCGCGATCCGCCCCAGGTCGTTGCGAACGAGATCTACGATCATGACGTTCTCGGCCCGGTCCTTGGGCAGCAGGTCGTCCTTGGTACGGCCGGTCCCCTTGATCGGCCTCGACTCCACGATGTCCCCGTCCCTGGACAGGTACAGCTCGGGTGAGGCGCTGGCAAGCTGGATCCCCGGAAGCCGGAAGGTCGCGGCATAAGGCGCCGGGTTGCCACGTTCCAGAAGGGCGCCCAGCCCCGCGAGATCGACATCCCCGGGCAGCGGGGCCGTCAGGATGCGGCACAGGTTGGCCTGGTAGACGATCCCGTCCGCGATGGCCGCCCGGATCCGCCGGACGCCGCGCATGTACGTCTCCTGGTCCATGGAGGTGCTCCAGCCGGTCACCCCGCGCCAGGACCCACTGACCGGCTTCGCGGGCCGTACGTCGCGGAACCGCGCGCAGGTGATCTCGCCCTCGTAGGTCGCGACGACGGCCCACCACCCCCGCGAGTCCAGGGCGGCCGGATCGCTGGTGACATCGGCCAGTCCGGTGGCCAGTACACCACCCACATGGGCGAACGCGTCCCGCATGAGACCAGTGTGACGCCGCGCGAGCGGTGCAGCGCCACCCGTGTCGCCAACTCGGTTTGGGTAAGGCGCCGAGACCCGCTAATCTTCTCTCTGTCGCCACGGGGCACGACCCCAGGGTCGGCACGCGGAAGTGGCTCAGTGGTAGAGCATCACCTTGCCAAGGTGAGGGTCGCGGGTTCGAATCCCGTCTTCCGCTCGGACGGACCTTTGCAGAAGGTCCTTGCCTGGTGGAGTGGCCGAGAGGCGAGGCAACGGCCTGCAAAGCCGTGTACACGGGTTCAAATCCCGTCTCCACCTCGATTACGCAGGTCCCGGGACGATTAGCTCAGCGGGAGAGCGCTTCCCTGACACGGAAGAGGTCACTGGTTCAATCCCAGTATCGTCCACCGAGTTTTCCCAGGTCAGACCATGTGTCTGGTCTGGGGACTTTTCGTTTTGGCGCAGTTGGGGACGGAATCGGGAGCAAATCGGGAGCGGGCTGCTCCACGGCCCCGATCCGGCCGGGAGCAACGGGAGCAGGCCTGTCTGGAGATCCGCCCTGACCTGCGGCTCCTTCTACGGCGTGCGCGCGACCGGACGGCGATGCCACCGCAAGATCGTCGCGGGAGTCACCGGGAACACCGTCGACCAGCGGCCGCGAGGGAGAAACCGGGACAACGCCACGAACCAGAGCCGGTCGGCCGGCGCATAGCGAGGACGCGGAATCTGGTAACGCAACACGGCGTTCTCGTGTCGCAGGACGAGCAACTCGATCTCATCGGAGAGATCTGCGCGAGAGTACGACCACCAGGCCGATCAGCCACCGGATCACCCTGAACGTAAGAGAGAACACCATCTCGTGATGCTCTCAACCCGAGCTACAGTTCGGCAGCGAACCCACAGGT
>JAOPYM010000426.1 GCA_025964615.1 Actinomycetes bacterium | reverse complement strand
CCACGCTGCATCTGATGTACGAGCGAGAGGCCGCCGAGCTGCTCGGGCTGCCCGAGGGCATCGCCCAGGCGGCGCTCATCCCGACCGCGTACTACACCGGTGAGACCTTCAAGCGCGCCGCCCGCCTGCCGCTCGACGAGGTCCTGCACGTCAACGGCTGGTAGTCACACCTCACGGGACGCGGTGTCTCCCTGGCGTCCGCGGGCGCGGTGCCTACCCGGCAGCTCGGCGAGCCGGACGCCCAGCATGACGAGAACCAATCCGACCAGTCCGATGGGCGCCAGCTCAGAGACTCTGAGGGAGGTGCTGTTCGGCCCGCCGGGGCCGGCATTGCCCCAACAGAGCAGGACGGGACCAACCGGCACGGCCAGCAGGGCACACGCGCGGCGGCCCGCGGCGCTACGGGCCAGCCAGGCGACGGCGATCACGGTTGACACGACCAGGACGGCGAACTGGAGGTGGTGCCAGTAGAGGGCTCTGGTGTTCACGAAAACGAAGGCCTGCTGGGGTGTCATGGGATGCGGCATCCTGGTCACCAGGTCACCAAGGGCCCAGCCGCTGAACGCGACGAGGACGCCGGCCAGCACGACCGCGCCGCCGACCTGGCGCCTGCCGAGCAGCGCCGCGCCGTACCGTGGGCCGGGCGACAGGAGCAGGGATGCGGTGGCGAGCACGGCGAGCACCAGGGGAACTCCCCCCGCCAGGTTGGCCGCGAGGGAACTCCACCTGAACGTGGGGAGGTTCGTCCCGTACCAGGAGGCGGCGACCTGGACCCCGGTGACGGCGCAGGCGCCGATCGTCGCAGAGCGGCGGACGCCGAGCAGGGCGAGTACGGCGATGACCGCCCAGGCGATCCAGTACGGCACGGTCCCGAGGTAGATGACCAGCAGCCGGGGCAGCGGTACATGCATGAGACCCGCATGGCGGAGTGAGATCACCCTCAGGGCTGGCGGCACCACGTTGAGGGCGAACCTGAGGCCCTCGGCGACCAGGAGCACGGTTGCGATGAGGCCGGTGATGGCGAGAGCGTCGCGCCAGGGGGTGGCCGGTCCGCCGGTGAGGTGGCGGGCCCGGATCCGCAGGGCGCCCCGGATCAGGTCGAAGGTCTCGGCGGGAGTCGGCCGGGTCTGGTCCGGGTGGGCGCCGGCCAGCAGGACGCTCAGCATCTCCTCCTCGTGCAGGACGCGGTGCTCGACCGGATACCAGGCCAGCAGGCTTCGGTAGCGGTACTCGAGAGTGCTCAACGGAGTCCCTTCGGGAAGATGCCTGCGAAGGCGGGGGAGGCGCCGCCGCCCAGGCGGGGAAAGGCCGCGAGGCGGCGCGCGGCGACCTCGGTGCGCTGGCGGAGCGCGGCGACCTCGGCGCTCAGCGCGGCTGCGCCGTCCTCGGTCAGCCGGTAGTAACGCCGCAGCCGCCCGTCCACGACCTCTTCGCGGTCCGCCGCGACGAGCCCGTCGGACTGCAGCCGATCCAGCGCGGCATAGAGGGTGCCGGCCCGCAGCCGTACCCGCCCGTCCGAGATCCGCTCGACATCGGTCATGATCCCGTACCCGTGCTGCGGGCTGTCGGCCAGCGCGGTCAGGATCAGGAACGTCGGTTCCTGCATCGCCTTGCTCATGCGATCTTTATATACCGATGATCTGACTATGAGCAAGGCTTTCCTAGGCTCGTTAGCCCAGGATTCCGGGCGGCCCGAGATAGGATCGACGTCATGAGCGAACAGCCTCTAGACGATCACGATGTGATCCACCGCGGCGGCGAGGTCGTCGCCGTGGTCGTCCCTCTGGATGAGTATCGGCACTTGAAGCTGGCGGAGAAGATCGCAGACTCCGAGGCGCTGATGGACGCCGAAGATGAACTGGCGCTCGCTGAGTACCATGCGCGGCAGGCCGCGCAGATCGATGAGGGCATCCCTCACGAGGCGGCCAAGCGGATGCTGGGGATCGTCACTCCGGCGATCGCGTGACCTACGAGATCATCTGGGAACCGGCTTTCACTCGGGCAGCCACCCGCTTCCTTGACGATGCCGCGTTCATCCAGTTCCTGGCGCATGTTGACGCGCTGGCTCATGATCCCCGTCCGGTGGGTTCTGTCCCCTGGGGTGAGATGTACAGGTTGCATGTCGGCCGATACCGGGTGATGTACGAGATCAAAGACAAGGCGATCCATCTCATCAACCTGGGCCGCACCGCGTCATAATTCGCACACCGGGTTCCGCAGAGCGGTTCCAGAGTCAGCGGAGTGGTCAGGGCGTGAGGATCCCGCACCGGCGATCTACTGGTTCACGTTCTGGGCCTGCGTTGACTCACCAAAGCAGGTGTCACCGATCGGGCCACCACGACCGCCTACGCCCACCGCCACCTCACGCAGCACTGAGAATGTCCGCAGCTAGCTGATCCAGCCTGCTCCGCCGCCCAGATCGACCAGAGTCCACTGGCCGTCGTGGCCGGCCTCTCGGTACACGGTGCCCATGCCGTTCAGTCCACCGATGTGATCGGCGATCGGGACCAAGGCCTGTGCGCCCTCCCACCGGATCGGGCTGAGCGTGATCAGAATGCTGTCGTGCAGGACGGTGAGATCCTTTCGGAGCACCGTGTTGGGATCAGCGACGAACGTGACCGGCGCGTACGTCTGGAGCGCGCGGGTCAGGTCCGAACGGAGCTTGTCCCCGAGCGGCGCGTGCGCGCATCGGAACCCAGGTGGCTCGCGGCTGACGTCTGGGCAGGTGCCATCCTGGATGTAGAGCACTGGCCATGGCTTGGGGTGTCCATCCCGGTTCTTCTCTGCCAGTGCCTTGATCGCGACGGCGTAAATGGCAGCCGTCGGGTCGGCGGGCTTCACCTGCACTGCGCGGTGGTCGGGGCGGGCGGACTGCAGTACCGTCGTCGTCCCGACGGCCGCCAGGACAAGACCGGTCACTGCGGTGAGGACCACGGCCCGACGTCGGGTCCTGGTCCGTCTGGCCATGCGCAGCACGTCATCGGCGTAGTCCGGGTGAGCGGGCGGCGCATCCGAGGCCACCACGTCGAGCAGCTCCCTGTCGTTCATCGCTTCTCCACTTCCGGGTGTGCGGTGTACGCCTCGCGCAGCTTGTCCAGGCCCCTGGCGGTCTGGCTCCGTACGGTCCCGGGCGAGCAGCCGAGCAGTTCGCCGACCTCCGCCGGTTCCAGCCCGGCCCAGTGCCGCAGCACCACAGCGGCCCGCTGCCGCGGGGGCAGGGCGGCCAGCGCGACGCGCAGCCGATCTCTGACGTCGATCTGGTCGTACGGCTGATCTGGACGGGCAACGTCGGGAACCTGACCGCTCACCACCTCTCGCCGATGATGGGAGCGCCTCCGTTCGTCGGCGGCCACCGTGACCAGTACCCGGCGTACGTACCCCTCCGGATTCGTCGAGATCTTTCGCCAGCGCAGATAGGTACGGACCAGCGCGATCTGAAGGAGGTCCTCAGCGGCGCTGCGATCGGCGGTCAGTAGATACGCCAACCGGAGCAGCGTCGCCGACCGATCGGCGACGAACTGCCGGAACTCCCCGTCCTGCTCGCTTTCGGCCATGCCCACCTCCTCCCTATGAGACGGAGACACCCACCCCTGGCGTTGCACGCCGGTGACCGGAAACTATCGGTGCTCTGGCGACGAATAGTTTCCGTTGAATGCTGTTCACTCCCCGTGATCACGGGGAGTGTGGTTGCGTTCCGGCGTGGAGCTGGCGCCGGAGTGGTTCGTGCCCCCGGAGCCGATGCTGACCGGCGTCCGGGCGCAGATGGTCGAGCAGTCGGGTGTGCTGTCGCGGGGGCAGGCGCTGGCCGGTGGGCTGACGGAGGGCGAGATCCGCGCGCGCGTGGCCTCCGGCCGCTGGCAGCGGGTGCACCCGGGTGTGTTCGCCGTGCATGGTGGTGTGCTCTCCCGTTCGGCGAGGCTCTGGGCGGCGCTGCTGTACGCGGGTGAAGGGGCCGCGCTCAGTCATCAGACCGCTGCGGACGTACTCGGGTTCCGTGGGCGGCCCGACCCGCTGATCCACGTCACCATCCCCAGCGCACGCCGGGTCCGCAAACAGCCGGGTCTCGTGATCCACCGGGCCGATCGGTCCGTGGCGCGAGTACCGCTGCCCGTGGTCTCGGCCGCGGAGACCGTACTGGATCTGACCGACGTGGCCACCTGCCTCGACGATGTCCTCGGCTGGGTGACCCGCGGGTGCGCGTTCCGGACCAGCCCGGACCAGGTGCGGCGGGCCATGGCAGGCCGCAAGCGGCTGCGTTGGCGACGGGATCTGCGCGTGGCGCTCGGCGACGTGGCGGACGGCGCGATGTCGGTACTGGAACTGCGGTACGTACGCGACGTTGAGCGCCGGCACGGGCTGCCGCGTGCCGTCCGGCAGCGTGCGACGCGGCGCAATGGCAGACAGGACGTGTTCTACGAGAAGTACGGCCTGACCATCGAGCTGGACGGGCGTGCCTTCCACGGCGACGAGCAGCGCGGCAACGATCGTCGGCGCGACAACGCGAGTGTCGCCCGGCGTGAGGCCACGATGCGGTACGACTGGGCCGACGTGCACGACCGGCCGTGCGCCGTCGCGGCGGAGGTCGCCGAGGCGCTCATCGCCCGAGGCTGGCCGGCCGCCTCGCTGTGCGCCTGCGCTCCCGGCTGCGCCGCCGCACACCTCCGCCAGCCATGACCATGGAAACTATGCGTCGCCCCAACACAGATTCATTCCACACTCACGTGACCCCCCTGTACGATCCCGCAGGGGCTCGACGTTGGGCCGTGTCCTACAGCTTCCAGAGCAACTCTGGCCGCGGATGCACCGCGACCGAACTGCGCGGGAACGCGCTCGTCACCTATACGGCGCCCATCGGCGGGCCCTGGGCCAAGATCAACGCGATCTGCCGCGCGATCGCGACGTCTCAACCGGCGAAGCTGGCCGACGCCCTGGGCTGAGGCAGACTCCGGGCCACTCACCACCGCCTCGCCGACACCAGCCCGATCCCCGACCGGTACTTTCCCTGTCCGCCTACCAGCACCCGCTGTCCGCCAGCCAGCACTCACCAGTCCGCCTATCTGCACTTTCGGGGGTCTGGTGCACTTGGCGGGGGAGGGCCTACACCGAGTTATCCGATCCGGGATCAGAGCTCGGGGCCAACAGGCCCGCGACCTGGGACATCAGCAGCTTGATCTCGTCTCCATGCCGCGCATCTGGAGGACACTGCGTCACGGTCCCCAGAAGTGCACCAGATCGAGCGCCGAAAGTCGCAACGCGGCGTGCAACGCCTTTTGGACAGATCTCGTTGTGGTAGGTGTGACCCCCTCGGAGGAGCAGCACTTCACAAAGTTCGTGCAGGCATACGGAGACCGGCTGCTGCGGTTTGCGCGGTTGCTCGTGCCGGACGCCGCCGAGGCCGAGGATGTTCTGCAGACCGCCCTACTGCGGCTGACCAGGCACTGGTCGAGGCAGCTGGATTCCCCGGAGGCGTACGTCCGAGCTGCGCTTGTGAATCTCGCGAAGGACCGGGGTCGTCGCAGCCATCTCGTACCTGTCCCGGTGGAGGCTGACCCGGACCTGCTGACTGCCGGGTCCGATCACGCTGAGGCGATCGCGGCCCGAGCGCACCTCGACCAGATCCTTGCCGCCCTGCCCCCGCGGCAGCGCGTCACGGTCGTGCTGCGCGTTGTTGATGGGCTGAGCGAAACCGAGACGGCCGCCATCATGGGGTGCTCGCCAGGAACCGTCAAGAGCAACCTCGCGCGCGGACTGCTCAAGGTCCGCACCGCCCTGGAACCTTCCCTTGCCTCCGCAGAGGAGACGACGCAATGAACAAGATTCTGCCCTCGCTGGACGATCCGGCCGACGAACTGCGCATGCTCGCGACGGCTGCCGCGCCGACGGTACACGCCCGCCCCGACCTGGCCCGGGTGGTCCTCGACCGCGCCCGCCGCCAGCGGCGCGCACAGCGCCTGCGCAGGGCCGCGGCCGGTGTCGGCGGTGGTCTCGTGGTCCTGACCACGCTGGCGGCGGCTACCCTGCTCGGCCGGGGCGACTACGTCACCGTCGCCCAACCGAGCGCCGCCATGGAGCCCACCGTGCACATGGGGGAACGCGTCGTGTTCAGTAAGAAGTTGTCACCCGCCCGCGGGGACGTCGTCATCGTGCACCTCGTCCGTGACGATCACGCGTACGACACCATGCTGCGGGTCGTCGCCCTCCCGGGTGACACGATCGGGTGCCCTACCGGTCCGACCGGGCGATGTGAGGCAGTCGTCGTCAACGGAACACCTGTGCCCGAGCCCTACCTCGGCGCAACAGTCACCGACCCGTTCCCCATCAGCATGGTGCCACATCACATGATCTTCCTCCTCGGCGACAATCGCGCCGTCGCGAACGACTCCCGTGTCATCGGTCCCGTCAGGCTCGCTGACATGACCGGCGTGGCGGTGCAGATCGAGGACCGCCATGGGCAGGTCCGGGCCGTTGCGGGTGCCCCGGCTCACCCCGGCCCCGGCGACCGGGACAACGTCGATCCCGCCGGACCGGTTCCACCGCCAGGGGTTTCAGTGCCCCGATAGGCAGCCCCCTGACTGACAAGGCAGGGTCGATCACCGGTACGGCGAGTCAGGTCGCTGGACCGGCCGCTCCCGCGGCCTGACCGCCGTCCAGACCCGGCACGCTCCACACCGCCGATCACGCGACGTGTCACCGACCCCGAGGCGACCGAGGGGTGCTTGCCCGCGTTGACGCCGGTCTTGATGGTGAGCTTCTGGGCGATGTCGGGGACGGCGACGCCCTTGTCGCAGGGCGAAGGTGAGCATGTCGTCGTCGATGACCTTGGGCCGTCCGCTGTGGCGACCCTTGGCCGCAGCGATCTACTGGGCCTCCAGAGTCTTGTCCCGGATGCACTCGCGGTCCAGCTGCGCGCCGACGGCCAGGACGGCGAACAGCATCGCGCCCATCCCGTTGGGGTCGTGGATGCCGGTCAACGGACCCGGTGAGCAGCTCCAGCTGGATGTCCTGCCGCTGCAACGCCGCCGACAGCAGCATCAGCTCTGCGGCGTTACGCGCCAGCCGCCTCATCTCGCGCACGGTCAGGATCACGTCCTGGTCGGGCGCCGCCTCTTTGATGTCGCAGGCGAGCTTCAGCGCCTTCGCCAACTCCGGCCGCACCTTGATCCGGGTAGAGATCTTCTCCGAGAAGAAATGCGGTACGACTGGGCCGACGTGCACGACCGGCCGTGCGCCGTCGCGGCGGAGGTCGCCGAGGCGCTCATCGCCCGAGGCCGGCCGGCCGCCTCGCTGTGCGCCTGCGCCGCCGCACACCTCCCCCAGCCA
>JAOPYM010000423.1 GCA_025964615.1 Actinomycetes bacterium | reverse complement strand
CAACGAAGGTTGCGGTCGCAAGTAACGTGATCGCAACAATGGCGGACACATGTGATCGGTGTCATACGAAACGGGCGAGGTCAGAGTAGGCTCCGTCCACTCGGTGGACAAATCCACTTCCGGGAGGCGGCTGTTGTTGACCGGCGTGTCATCTTTGAGAGGCCGGACGGCCGCTCGCCTGCAGTCGATCAAAGGCAGGATCCTCCTGCTGCTCGTCGTACCGCTGATCGCGCTGATCGCGCTCTGGGGCTTCGCGGTCTCGGTCACACTCGGCGACAGCCTGCGCGTCCTGCGTTCCAACTCGTACCACGCGGAGGTCGTCCTCCCGACCGACACCCTCGTCCTGGCGCTGCAGAACGAGCGCCGGATGTCCCTCGCGCTGCTCGGAAACGATGCGACCCAGGGCACCGAGAGCCTGGACGCCCAGCGCCGCGCCACAGGCCAGGCGATCGCCGCCTTCAAGACGGCGCTGGCCAGCAGCGACCTGCAGGGCGCCACCACACCGGACACAAGGCTCCGGATGGCCGACCTGGCGACCAAGCTCGACGGCCTGGCCGTACTCCAGTGGGCGGTCAGCAACGGAAAGATCGACCAGGCGCACGCGTTCGCGCAGTACAACAAGCTGATCGACACCGCGCAGGCGATCTACGACGCGTCCAACCAGGGCACCGCGCAGCTCACCAAAGAGGCGACTTCGATCCTCGAGCTGGACCAGGCACGCGAGCTCGTCTCGCGGGAGGACGCCCTGCTCACCGGCGCTCTTGCGGCCCGCCAGTACACCGTCTACGACCACGAGCAGTTCGTCCAGTTCGTGGCGCAGCACCGGCTGCTGCTCGTCATCGGTCCCCGCGGGCTCCCGAGACAGGACCAGTCCGGGTTCGAGCGGCTCATCATGAGCCCCGAGTACGGGCGCTTCCAGGGACTCGAGGACCAGCTCGTACAGACTCCAGGCTCCACCACCAGAACCCCGCCGGTGGACATCGGGTCCTGGCACACGGCGTCGGAGTCGGTCGTCTCGCAGCTCGACATCCTTGAGGGGCAGGCCCTCGCCGGGACCATCCAACGGGCCCACGACCAGGCGTTCAGCGTGATCCTGCGCCTGGTGCTCGCCGGTGGCCTGGGACTCCTCGCGGTCATCGCCTCGATCGTCATCGCGTTCCTGGTCGGCCGCCGCCTGATCAGGGAGAGCCGTACCATGGCCTCCACCGTCCAGACCTTCACCCGCGAGCGGCTCCCGCTGATCACCGAGCTGGCCAAGCAGGGCGAGCAGCCCGACGACGAGGACGAGATCGCGGAGCTGGACTTCCACGTCAGCGAGATCCGCAGGATCAGCGTCGCGTTCACCGCGGCCCGCGATGCGGTGGTCACCGCCACCATGAGCGAGGCGGCCGCGCGGCGCGGGCTCAGTGACGTCTTCGTCAACCTGGCGCGGCGCAGCCAGGCGCTGCTGCACCGGCAGCTCACCCTGCTCGACGGCATGGAGCGGCGCGCCGACCAGAAGGGCGAGCTGGAGAACCTGTTCCAGCTGGACCACCTCGCCACCCGCATGCGCCGCCACGCGGAGGGCCTGGTCATCCTGTCCGGGCGGGCGGCCGGGCGCACCTGGCGCTCCCCGGTCGCGGTCATCGACGTGGTACGCGGCGCGGGGTCGGAGGTGGAGGACTACACCCGGGTACGGGTCCTGCCCATGCCGAAGGCCTCGCTCCTGGGTACGGCCGTCGCCGACACCATCCACCTGCTCGCCGAGCTGATCGAGAACGCCACGATGTTCTCGCCGCCCGAGTCGCCCGTGCAGGTCACCGGTGACGTCGTGGCCAAGGGCTTCGTCATCGAGATCGAGGACCGGGGGCTCGGCATGACCCCGGCCGCCCTGGCCGAGATCAACGAGCGGCTCGCCCACTCGCCCGACTTCGACCTGACCGACAGTGCCAGGCTCGGCCTGTTCGTCGTGGCCAGGCTGGCCAGGCGGCACGAGATCACCGTCACCCTGCGCACCTCGCCGTACGGTGGGACCACCGCGATCGTGCTGCTGCCCGCGGCCCTCATCGTGGACCCCGACGAGATCGTGGGATCCGTCGACGAGCCCGCCCGCTCCGCGATCCACCCGGTCGTCGCCCAGCCGCCAGTCGCGGCCGCCAACGGCCTGCCCCGCAGGCAGCGCCAGGCCAACCTGGTGCTCCAGCTGCGGGACGGCGCGCCAGGCCCGGGTACCGACGACAGCGCCGAGCAGCGGCTACCCGAGGACATCCGCAACATGATGTCCGCGATGCAGCAGGGCTGGCGGCAGGGGCGTGCCGCGGCCGCGCAGACCCCGGCGGACCACGATGGATGAGGAATGGGTCGACGGGCCGGTCGTCCGGCCGTACTGGGTCACCGGCGGCCGGACCGCGGACGACCGCGACGACCTCGACCTCGTCGCCGTGGTCCGGGCCACCGGCGTCGGCCCGCCCGCCAAGCTGCTGATGGGCCCGGAACACGAGGACATCCTGGCCTTCTGCGCCACCGCCCCCTCGGTGGTGGAGGTGGCCTCCCAGTTCGACCTCGCGCTGGGGGTCGTCCGGGTACTCCTCGGCGACCTCCTCGACCACGGACTGATCGTCGCTCATACGCCCGCGCCGGTGGCTCGGTTCCCCAACGAGCGCATACTCAAGGAAGTGATCGATGGACTCCATGCGCTCTGATGGCGCGACGGACATCGGGATGGACGCCGTGATGGCGGTCAAGATCCTGGTGGCCGGTGGGTTCGGCGTCGGGAAGACCACCCTGGTGGGTGCGGTGAGCGAGATCCGCCCGCTGCGCACCGAGGAGGCCCTCACCGAGAAGAGCATCGGGGTGGACGACACCTCGGGGGTCGAAGGCAAGACCACCACGACCGTGGCGATGGACTTCGGCCGGATCACGCTGCGGACCGGGCTGTCCCTCTACCTGTTCGGGACGCCGGGCCAGGACCGGTTCTGGTTCATGTGGGACGAGCTGGCGCAGGGTGCGCTCGGCGCGGTCGTGCTGGTCGACACGCGGCGGCTCGGTGACTGCTTCGCCAGCATCGACTACTTCGAACGGCGCGGGCTGCCGTTCATCGTCGGGGTGAACTGTTTCGAGGGCGCTCAGGTCTACGACACCGAGGACGTACGGATCGCCCTCGACCTGGACGATGACGTGCCGATCGTGGTCTGCGACGTACGGGAGCGGGAGTCCGCCAAGCAGGCCCTGATCACCCTCGTCGAGCACGTCCTGCTGACCACCAGGCCCGCCGCCACCGTGGGGAGCGCACTGTGAGGGCGGCCGCCGCGGCACTGCTCGCCGCGGGACTGCTGGCCGGTTGCGGAGCCCAGCACGGCAGCGTGGCCACCGGCCCCGGAGTGACCAGCGCGCCCTGCCCGACCGCGGTGAACCAAGGGCACGGCTGCATCTATCTGGGGATCATCTCCGACCTCAGCAGCACCTTCAAGGGGATCGGCGTCCCGGTCACCGAGGCCCAGCAGGCCTTCTGGAAGCGGGTGAACCAGCAGGGCGGCATCGCCGGTTACGACATCGACGCCACCACCTACGTCAAGGACAACAAGTACGACCCGGCCGTGCACAAGCGGCTGTACGAGCAGATGAAGGGCAAGGTGCTCGCCCTCGCCCAGACCCTCGGCTCGACCCAGACGGCGGGCATCCTGCCCGACCTGAAGGCCGACAAGATGCTCGCCGTGCCGATGTCGTTCACCTCGGCGTGGGCGTTCCAGCCCCAGCTCCTCAGGTTCGGCCCGAGCTACTGCTTCCAGGCGATGAACGCCGTTGACTACGCCGCCGCCGGCTACCACCCGAAGAGCATCCTTTCGGTCTACTACCAGAGCGACTACGGGGGCGACGCGAACGCGGGCGCGGAGATCGCGGCGAAGAACGACGGAATCGCCTTCACCGCGCTCCCCACCCTGGCGGGCCTCGACAAGCAGGCGGCCTCGATCGATGCGATCGTGAAGACCAAGCCCGACCTGGTCGTGCTGGCGACCGGCCCCGCCGACGCGGGGAAGGTCGTCGCCGAGGCGGCGGCGCGCGGCTACAAGGGCCACTTCTTCGGGGTCAGCCCGGTCTGGCACAAGTCGCTGATGAGCGGCAAGGCCGCCCAGGCGATCAAGGACCAGTACACCCAGGTGGGTCTCTGGAAGCCGTTCGCCGCGGACTCGCCCGGGGACGCCGCCATGCGCCAGGCACTCGGTACCGTGGACCCGGATGACTCCTTCGTCAGCGGCTGGGTGTCGTCCTACGAGCTGAAGGCCATCCTGGTGCGGGCTGCGCAGAACGGTGACCTGACCCGGGCGGGCCTGATGAAGGCCGCCGGCCAGATCACCTCGGTGGACTTCGAGGGCATCATGCCCGCGGCGGCCGGCAACCTCGCTGGCGACGCCGGGACGGTCGCGTTCCGCCAGTCGGTGATGCTCAAGCCCGACGACAACGAGTTCACCAAGGTGCGGGTGGTCCAGGACTTCGCCACCGGGCCGACCGCGTCGGGCTACACGTTCAAGGCCCCCTGCTCCACGCAGTGAGCCTGCTCTTGGAGAAAACCCGTAGGCTCGGCTTCTATCGAACACCGTTCTGTTGGAGGCGGGCATGGAAGCGATCGTCGGTATCGGGGCCGGGAAGCTGCGGGGCACTGTGCGGGACGGCGTGGCCGCGTTCCTCGGGATCCCCTACGCGGCTCCGCCGAACGGCGCGAACCGGTTCGCCGCCCCGCAGCCCGTACAGCAGTGGGACGGAGTCAGGGACGCCCTTGCGTACGGTCCGACCGCGCCCAAGCCCGGCTACCCGGCGCCGTTCGACGAACTGCTCTCCGACCCGGACATCCCGGGCGAGGACTACCTCAACCTGAACGTCTGGGCGCCGGCCGGTGCCGAGCGCGCTCCGGTGATGGTGTTCATCCACGGCGGGGCCTTCCGTAACGGGTCGGGGGCGGTGGGCGTCTACCAGGGCGGGGCGTTCGCCAGGGACGGCGTGGTCTGCGTGACGTTCAACTACCGGCTCGGCGTGGAGGGTTTCGGGAACCTGCCGGGTGCTCCGGCCAACCGAGGGCTGCTCGACCAGATCGCCGCGCTGCGCTGGGTGCGGGACAACATCGGGGCCTTCGGCGGTGACCCCGCCAACGTGACGGTCTTCGGAGAGTCCGCGGGCGCCTTCAGCGTGCTCACTCTGCTCTCCCTCGACCTCGGCCTGTTCCGCCGGGCCATCTCGCAGAGCGGCGGAGGCCAGGTCGCCCAGGACCCCGCAGACGCGCTGCTGATCACGAAGGAGATCGCCCAGCGCCTCGGCGTCGAGCCGACCGCCGCGGGCTTCGCCACCGTCCCCCCCGAGGAACTCGTCCCCGCGCAGACGGCGGTCGCCGCGGAGATCGCCGGGGTGCCCGACCCCGTCAGGTGGGGCCGGACGACCACGTCCAGCGGGATGGCCTTCATGCCGGTTCTCGACGGCGAGCTGATCAGGCAGCGGCCGGAGGACGCGATCGCGGGCGGCGCGGGACGTGAGGTCGAGCTGCTGATCGGCTACACCGCCGAAGAGTTCCGCTTCTTCTTCGTACCGAACGGCCTCGCCGCGGTGATCGACGCCTCGCTGGCCGGGCGCATCATCGAGGGCATGGGCATGGACCCCGCGCTGCTCGCGGCGTACGAGCGGGACCGCACGATCGGTGACGCGTTCTGTGCCGTCGTCACCGACGGCTTCTTCCGGGTTCCGTCGAACCGGGTCGCAGACGGCCACGCGGCGAGCCCGACCTTCATGTACGAGTTCGGATGGCGCAGCCCCGAGCAGGACCTGGGCGCCTGCCATGCGCTGGAGCTCGCCTTCGTCTTCGACAACCTCGCCCGGCAGGACGGTGCGAAGCTGACCGGCCCGAACCCGCCCCAGGAACTGGCCGACGTCATGCACCGGGCCTGGGTGGACTTCGCAGCGCACGGCGACCCCGGCTGGTCCCGCTTCGACCGCGACCGGCGCCTGGTCAAGGTCTTCGACGGAGCGCAGAACGAGGTCATCGCGGACCCACGCGGCGACGAGCGCCGCCGCTGGCAGTGATCAAGCGCGGAAGATCGCCGACCGTGAGTAGCCAGGCTCGGAGCGGCGGCATCACCGACACCTTCACCCGCTTCGCCTGACCCAGGCCTTCCGGCCGTACGCTCCGAGCCGTACGCCCCGGAGCCGTACCGGGCGAGCCCTCCGGCACCTCGCCTGCGATGCCGGGGGAGGGCTCAGCCGATCCGCTTGCGGGCCTGGTTGTTGAGCCGCTTGCGCTGCGACGGGTCGAGCATGAGATAGCCGGCCACCGGGATCGCGATGGCACCGATCACGATCAGGGCCGAGATCCACCAGGGCAGGATCAGGAAGGTGAGCAGCCCGATGGCCACTCCACCCAGGACGATCTTCGTGCGCGGGGTCATGTCCGCCACCTCCTGTTGAGAAGACGACTGAACGCCGTCGGCGGTTCCACGATATATCGCGTTTGCTCAAACGCGCAGGATCAGTGGGCCGCGTCCAGAGCGCGCAGTACCTCGGTGTGCAACGTGCCGTTGGTGCAGACCGCGCTGCCGCCGTCCGGGGTCGGCGCGCCGGACAGGTCGGTGAAGGTCCCGCCCGCCTCCTCGACGATGACCTGCAGCGCGGCAAGATCCCACAGGTTCACCTCCGGCTCGCAGGAGATGTCCACGGCGCCCTCGGCCACCATCATGTGCGACCAGAAGTCCCCGAACGCGCGGGTGCGCCAGACCGACCGGGTCAGGCCGAGGAAGCTCTCGAGCCGGCCCTGCTCCTCCCAGCCGCCGAGGCTGGAGTACGACAGCGACGCATCCGACAGCCGGGAGACCTCGGAGACCTGCAACCGGCTGGCCTGCGACAGGCTGCGGCCGGTCCACGCGCCGCCGTCGCGCGCCGCCCACCAGCGCTTGCCGAGCGCGGGGGCGGAGGCCAGGCCGACGACGACCTGGTCCTCCTCCATCAGCGCGATGAGCGTGGCCCAGACGGGTACGCCCCGGACGAAGTTCTTGGTCGCGTCGATCGGGTCGACCACCCAGCAGCGCGCGCCGTACCCGGTCTTGCCGTACTCCTCTCCGAGGACGGCGTCACGCGGCCGGGCCCGTTTGAGGGTGCCGCGGATCTGGTCCTCGACCGCCCGGTCGGCATCACTCACCGGGGTCAGGTCCGGTTTGGTCTCGACCCGCAGATCGAGAGCACGGAACCGCCTGACCGTGAGGTCATCGGCCGCATCGGCGAGCACGTGGGCCAGCCGGAGGTCATCGGAATATCCCGCCACGGCGTGCCACGCTACCGTGATCACGGCCTACGTGCGCATACTGTCCGGTCACGAAAGATATTCTCATATTGACAAGGACTCGTTTCCCTGGTTATCGTCATTTCGACGCTAATAGGAGGCGATGATGGCGGACATCCACAGCCGGCCGTTGATACGGCATCTGCGCGGCGCTCCGACGACCTATGTACGGCATCTGCGGCGGGGGCGCACCGCCCATG
>JAOPYM010000402.1 GCA_025964615.1 Actinomycetes bacterium | reverse complement strand
CCTGGACAATCCCGTCGAGATCCAGGAGGGCATGGTCTTCGCGCTGGAGACCTACTGCCCGGCCTCGGACGGCTTCTCCGCGGCGCGCATCGAGGAAGAAGTCGTCGTCACGGGCGACGGAGCCCAGGTGCTCACTAAGTTCCCCGCCCAGGAACTGTTCGTGGCCAACCGCTACTGAGAAACCAGCTTGTCCCGGCGCGACCACTGACCGGCCGCATCATCACCATGCAGGAGGCGAAGAGCCAGTGACCGCGCACACCGAAGGATCCCCGGCCCGGATGCGCGCCGCGAAGGTCCCCACCGATCTGTTCATCGGGGGACGCTGGCGGCCTGCGAGCGACGGGTCGCGCATCGACGTCCACGACCCGTCCAGCGGGGAGAAACTCGCCGACGTCGCCAGCGCAACGGTGCAGGACGCCCTCGCCGCGGTCGACGCCGCCGAGCAGGCGCTGGCCGGATGGGCGGCCACCCCGCCGCGCGAGCGGGCCGAGATACTGCGTTCGGCCTTCGAGGCGATGACCCGCAGAGCGGAGGAGTTCGCCGAGCTGATCGTTCTGGAGAACGGCAAGACCCTCACCGACGCCCGGTCCGAGGTCGCCTACGCGGCGGAGTTCTTCCGCTGGTACGCCGAGGAGGCGGTGCGGACCCTGGGCAGCGTGCAGACCGCACCCTCCGGAAGCAACAAAATCCTCGTGTTCCGGCAGCCGGTCGGCGTCTGCGTCCTGGTCACCCCGTGGAACTTCCCCGCCGCCATGGCCACACGCAAGATCGGCCCCGCGCTGGCCGCCGGTTGCACGGTGATCCTCAAGCCCGCCAGCGACACCCCGCTGACCGCGCTGGCCATCGCCGCCCTCTTCGAGGAGGTCGGGGTACCCGCGGGCGTGGTGAACGTGCTGCCCTCCCGCCGTTCCGGGGCGGTGGTCTCGGCGATGGTGGACGACCCCCGGGTGCGCAAGCTGTCCTTCACCGGTTCGACCGAAGTGGGGCGGGTCCTGCTGGCGGCCGCGGCCAAGACGGTGGTCAACTGCTCGATGGAACTGGGCGGCAACGCGCCGTTCCTGGTCTTCGCCGACGCGGATCTCGACGAGGCCGTCGCCGGCGCGATGGTAGCCAAGATGCGCAACGGCGGCGAGGCGTGCACCGCCGCGAACCGCTTCTACGTGCAAGAGCCGGTGGCGGCCGAGTTCACCCAGCGGCTCGCGCAGGAGATGAGCGCGCTGCGGATCGGGCCGGGCCTGGACTCCGGCGTCCAACTCGGGCCGCTGGTCAATGCCGAGAGCCGTGACAAGGTCGCGCAACTGGTCGCGGACACCGTAAGGGCAGGGGCCTCGGTGGCCACGGGGGGCCAGTCCCTGGACGGGCCGGGCTTCTACTACCCGCCGACCGTGCTCGCGGACGTGCCGCCGGACGCGCCGGTGCTGCGTGAGGAGATCTTCGGCCCGGTCGCGCCGGTGGTCGCCTTCACCACCGAGGACGAGGCGGTTGAACTGGCCAATGCCACCGAGTACGGGTTGGTCTCCTATGTCTACACCTCCGATCTGGCCCGTGGCCTTCGGGTGAGCGAACGGCTGGACTCCGGAATGGTCGGCCTCAACCGCGGCGTCGTGTCGGACCCGGCGGCGCCGTTCGGCGGTACGAAGCAGAGCGGCATCGGCCGGGAAGGCGGACACGAGGGCCTGCTGGAGTTCACCGAGTCCAAGTACGTCGCCGTCTCGTGGTGATCGACATGGAACACGGCAAGTCCGCCGGTGACACGCCGGACACGATCTACGTCAACGGGCGCGTCTGGCCCGGGACACGGCCTGGCACCGCCGCGCACGGCGAGAGCCGGGATGAAGAATACGAGGCTCTCGCCGTCAGCCGCGGGCGGGTCATCGCCCTCGGCACGGATCAGGAGATCAGGGAGCTGGCAGGGCCGCGGAGCGAGGTCGTCGACCTGCGGGGACACCGGGTCGTCCCTGGCCTGATCGACGGGCACATGCACGCGACACGCGCCGGCACGACCTGGTCGGGCGAGTTGCACTGGACGGGCATGACCACGCTCACCGACGCGCTCGCCGGCATCCGCGAGGCGGCACGCGATGCGCCGCCCGGCCAGTGGATCCGCGCCATCGGCGGCTGGCATCCCAGCCAGTTCATCGAGAACCGGCCACCCAGCACCGCCGAACTCGACGCGGTCGCCCCGGATCACCCCGTCTACGTGCAGGCCCTTTACGACTTCGCCGTGCTCAACAGTGCGGCGATGCGCCAACTCGGCCTGCACGACTGGGCTGATCTTCCGGGTGGCACCGTCGAACGTGATCCGGTCACCGGCCGCTGCACTGGGGAAGTACGGGGTCTCGGAGCGTTCAACCGATGTCTTGCCGCGATCCCCGGACCGGATGCGGCGCAGCAGCGCAAGTCCACTCGCGCCATGTTCGCGGACCTCAACGCGGCCGGCCTGACCGGCGTGGTCGACCCCGGCGGCTTCGGAATGCCACCCGAGTCCTACGACCCGCTTTTCGACCTGTGGCGAGCGGGCGAGCTGACAGTCCGGATGCGCCTGTACGTCTCCGCAGTGAACCCCGGGCAGGAGACGAGCCAGCTGGAGGGATGGCTGCGCCACACGCAGACCCGCTTCGGCGACGACATGCTGCGCATGGTCGGGGTAGGGGAGGTCGTCCACTTCGGGTGCCACGACTTCGAAGGACTCGAGCCCTTCCGCCTGACCGATCAGGCCTACCAGGAACTGCTCATCATCACCCGGCAGGTCGCCGAACGCGGCTGGCCGATGCACGTCCACGCCGTCCTGGATTCGACCATCGACCGGATCCTGGACGCCTGGGAGAGCGTCCACCGGCAGATCCCGCTGGATCACCTGCGCTTCTCCCTCGCCCACGCCGACACCATCAGCCCCCGCAACATCCGCCGGCTGGCCGCCTTGGGCGCCGGTGTCGTCGCCGACGACCACCAGGTGTTCAGAGCCAGTGCCTCGGCAGACTGCTGGGGAGCCGACGTGATGGCGTCGGTGCCTCCACTGGGCGACCTGCTGGAGGCCGGGGTGCGGATCGGCGCGGGAACCGACGCGACCCGCGCGTCGTCGTACAGCCCCTGGTTGTCGTTGTGGTGGTTGCACGAGGGCCGCTCTCTCGACGGTACGGTCCAGCGCGCCCCCCGGCACAGACTCTCCCGTCGCCAGGCCCTCGAGGCGTACACACGCGGCAGCGCGTGGTTCTCCTTCGAGGAATCCGACCGGGGTCACCTCCATCCCGGCGCGCGGGCCGATCTGGCCGTCCTGAGCGACGACTACTTCACCGTGCCGGCTGAACTCATTCCACGCATTACCGCGCGGCTGACCGTCGTCGGCGGCCGCACCGTCCACGCGTCAGGGGCCTTCCACCTCTGATCCCCCCGCAAGGAAGCCGGAGTCATCAGATGAACAACAAAATGCTGATCCGCGGCGGTACGGTGCTCACCGTCGACCCGGAGATCGGAGACCTCGACCGCGGTGACGTCCTCATCAGCGGTGACCGGATCGAGGCGGTGGGCCGGGACCTGGCCGCCGATGGCGCCCAGGTCGTCGACGCGACCAACATGATCGTGATGCCGGGTCTGGTGGACTCTCACCGCCACCTGTGGCAGTCCGCCATCCGCCAGATCGCCTCCGACTGGTCACTGGCTCAGTACGTGGAGCGGATGCTCGGCGTGATAGGTCCGCGCTTCACCCCCGAGGACGTCTACGTCGCTGACCTGCTGGGCGCCCGGGAGGCACTCAACGGTGGAGTCACCACCGTGATGGACTGGTCGCACATCATGAACACCCCCGACCACGCGGACGCGGCCGTGCGCGGGCTCGCGGACTCCGGCGTGCGCGCCGTCTTCGGGTACGGAGTGCCGAGCTCGCCCGGCGCCGACTGGTACCCGAAGGATCTCGCCCGGGTGGCCGGCACCTACTTCTCCAGCCGCGACCAGCGACTCACCCTCGCCCTGGCCAGCCTGGGACCGGAGTTCTCCTCGTTGGAGGAGACGGAATCCGACATCCGGATGGCGCGCGAGCTCGGTATCCAGACCTCCTTGCACGTCGGGGTGGGGCTACTCGGCGCCAAGCGCGCGATCACCGCGATGGACCAGGCCGGAATGCTCGGTCCTGATCTCATCCACGTGCACTGCAACACCTGCACGGATGAGGAGCTGCTGCGCATCGCGGATTCCGGCGGCCACGTTTCGATCTCCCCGCGGGTGGAGATGCAGATGGGTCACGGCTATCCGGTGACCGGCCGTCTGATCGCGGCAGGTATCCAGCCCAGCCTGAGCATCGACGTGGTCAGCGCGGTCGGCGGCAGCATGTTCGCCGAGATGCGCGGCACGCTGGAGGCGGAACGCGGCAGGCAGAACCAGCTGATGCTGGACCGCGGCGAGTGGCCGGGAGAACTGTCGCTGACCACCGGGGACGTGGTGCGGATGGCCACCATCGAGGGTGCCCGCGCGCTGGGCATGGATGACCGGATCGGCTCGCTCACCCCCGGCAAGCAGGCGGACGTCATCCTGCTGAAGGTCGATCTCCCCAACCTCTACCTGATCAACAGCCTGTCGGGCGCGGTCGCCCTGGCCGACACCGAGAACGTCGACACCGTCTTCGTGGCCGGCCGTCCGGTGAAG
>JAOPYM010000303.1 GCA_025964615.1 Actinomycetes bacterium | reverse complement strand
AGGGTGTGCAGGTACTTCTCGGTGGTGGAGATGGAGGCATGGCCGAGACGTTCCTTCACGACCTGTAGGTCGGCGCCGCCGGCCAGCAGCCAGGATGCGTGTGCGTGCCGCATCCAAGGGCGCGCATGCCGGCCGCGCGGGCTGCCTGGATCCCGTATTTGCTGTCCCTGACGACGATGCAAGCCGAAGGGTTGACGCCCATCTGCTTGGCGGCGTGCAGGAACAGGTCGGGAGCCGGTTTGCCGTGAGCGACCTCGCTGGCGCTGAAGATGCGGCCTTCGCCGAAGTATGGGTAGATCCCGGTGTGGCCCAAGGTGTGGCGCATCGTATGGTGGCGGCCGCCTGAAGCGACGCAGCTGGGAAGCGTGAGGGTGTCGAGGACTTCGAGGATGCCGTCGACCGGGGTGAGTTCGGCATCGACGGCCGCGCGGTGGAGTTGCCCGAACCTTTCCTGCCAGAGCGCGGCCCGGCTCGGCCCTACTCGGGAAGTGATTTGTTCAAAGTTGGACACGATCGACCGGCCGATGAACTTTTCGATCACCTCGGCTTCGGTCAGCGGCCAGCCCAGCTCGGCACCCAGGGCGATATAGACGCGCACGGCTATGCGTTCGCTGTCGACGAGCACGCCGTCGCAGTCGAAGATGACGAGTTCAATCGGAGTGATCATCTGGGCAGGGTAGGGAGGAGTGGTCGTTCGTGTCAGCTGCATGATCCGAACGGGGCGATGGCCGGGGATCGGGGTGCGGGGAGGTGAACGACGCGGGCGGAAGTGCCGGCGATGGCGCGGAGCCGGAGGATCTCTTCATGTTGCGCGGCCAGCCGGGCCAGGGCTTGGCGGCGGAAGCCGGCGAGTTCTTCGACGCTCTGCTCTGCCTGGGTCAGAAAGCTCCATCCCACCAAGGAACCAACCCGCTGGCCGACGCCATACGCGAAGCCCGATCTTGGTGACAACAAGAGTGAAAAGTGGGCGCTAGTGACAGATAGAACGACCAAATGGTGACAACTACAGCGATCAGAACTGCCCAAAACCCCAGGTCGGCTACCGCTCCGAGTGACAACTATCTCGACCAGTCACAGATGCGTCGGGAGTTCGGGGTTTCGGTCAGTGGCTGTGGGGGTCGTGGAAGGGGTTGATGACCTCGCAGGTGACGTCCATCCAGCGCTTCAGCTCCTGGCACATGGCCTGGTCGCCTGCCTGCTCGAACGCCTTGACCAGGTCCCGGAGCAGGTACATCCAATGGCGTGAGTTGGCCACGTGCCACGCCGTGACGTCCTCGGCGACGGCCAGTGAGGACGCGTACAGGAGGTGCGCCTCCAGCCCGAGCGTGGCCACCAGCTGCGGATACCGCTCCAGTGGTGCCACGATCCGGGCCAGTTCCTTGGCCGAGGCGGCCCACTGCGACCGCGGGCAGCGCTGGTTGGTGGTGAACCTGCTCCGTGCGTTGTCCGGGCCGCCGAGCAGCAGGACCTCGTCAGGCACCTGCCCGACGCCGAGCAGCTTGCGCGCCTGGTGCAGTGCCGTGCCCATGGTCATCGGCCCGATCCCGATCCCGAGCCAGTTCTGCTCGGCCCGGCTGGCGACGTCGGCGTCCACGCTGCGCGCGAAGTCGCGATAGCGCTGCGACAGTTCCTGCTGCCCGAGCGCCTCTGTGAGCTTGCCGTAGTACGCCGCGGCCTGGACGATCGAGATGCGGTACATCGACGGCATCTCGCGCATCTCGCGGATCAGCTGCGGGAACTCCGACCGCTCGACCACGACCCAGGTATCGACCGCGATCCGCCCGGCCGACGCGGCTATCTCGGCGCGCCCCTGCCCGGCGTGCTCGCGCATTGCGATCGTGGCGGCGCTGCGCAGCACATCGATGTAGTAAAGGCGATCGCCCTCGAGCGTGTTGACCTTCAGGCCGTTCGAGGTGATCAGCCGCACCACGGTGTCCGCCGAGCTCAGGATCAGATCCGGGTCGCCGTACTGGCCCAGCACCAGGGCGTTGGTGTACAGCAGCCGGCTGAGGCCCAGCTCGAACTCGAACACATTGCCGTCCGGTCCCGCCAGCACCGCTGCCCGGACCACACCGTCCATTTCGAGGATCGAGTCCGTCACCCGGCCCAGCTCCTGGAACGTTCTGGCGCGGCGCACCTGCACATCCGTGATCCGCTGCGCCATGTCCCGCCTGCCGGTGTCGAGCACGTCGCCGTAGGCCTCCTCGGCCGCATCGAGCGCGGCCAGTGCGTCGTCGGGACGGTCCACCGCACGCAGGCTCGAACCCAGCCCGTACTGCAGTGAGCCCAGCATCACCAGGTCGTCGGGGGTGGCCCCGGCCTGGGCGTCGATGATGGCGTGGACAAGCTCGACGGCCCGTTCCTGCAGCGGCACGGCCTCGGCCGTGCGGCCCTGGTGGAACAGGCTGAGCGCCTGTTCCTCCAGCAGTGCCACCTGCGACCTGAGCGCGTCGTTGGAGTTCTGGTCCCGTGACGTGCGTCCCGATCGCATGGGCAGGATGCTTCCACACCGTCCAGCAAGGGACAATTGGCCGAGCCGAGCAAAGTGCGGGGGTAGTCAGGGGTCCGGCGCCGGCCGGTGGCCTTGCCGCGTTCCAGGGTCCGGCGCAGGGCTTCCATCAGGTCGATGAGGTAGCTGCCGTCGTTGGGGAGCATCTGGGGCTGGTCATAGTCGATCGCACAGGTCTGTGGCCGATGGGCTGACAGACCCAGATGCCAGCGCAGCTCATCAAGGACGTCGGTCGGGGTGTCGTCGCGTAGGAACAGCGAGAACATGACCTCGTAGTGGAAGCTCATAGCTCCTCGCGTGCAGGGGGCCTCGCCCGCAAAGGCGTGCCGCTCGATCAGAACCGGACGATTGACGATACTGCCGTCGCAGAACTCCAACCGCAGGTCATCACCCGCGGCCAACACAGCGGGGTTGTGGACTCGCCGGGTCTGCGGGTCGTAGCAGACCAGGCCGTGCCGGTCGGCAAGCGGGATCACGAACGCTGCGACGTCCTGGGCGGTGGGCCATCTGACGCTCATGATCACGTGGCTGGCCGAGACCGAGGGGCTCATGCTCCAGGGGGAGGCTTCGAGGTCATCGACGCTGAGACTCTCCAAGGAAGGGAACCGGGCGATCAGCTCCCGGGAGAAGACCTCAACCCGGCTGTCGGACTCGACGACGCCGACCTGTTCCTGTGCCAACTGCTGGCAGATCCGTTCGGCCTGTTCGGCTGTGACGGGCTGCGGGTGACCCCACACATACAGATCGAAGCTCATCGGGCTGCGGCCTCCGTGATCGTCGGCCAGCAGGCCGCACCCGATGATACGAGCCCGTTCACATCGCCGGTCAGGCGGCTGTCGGCCATGATTTTCTGAACTTGGCAGCCGCTTGCTGCCGGACAGTCCCTTGATCATTTTGTCAGTCTGAGCCAGTCTCGGGTGGCCACCCTGCCCCCACGCGTACGCGTACGAGGTGCCGCTGGAGGCCGCCGGCCCAGCCGGACCCAGCGCCGCCACAGTTGCAGGTCACGGCCAGCACCGCACCGACCGCCACCGCACGCACCCGACCGCCCGGCCCCCACCGTCCCCTGCCCGCCGGCGTGACCTTAGCGTTCCACCCGCGACATCAGGCTGAAACAGTTTGCCTCTATTCCTGTAAGGCGGTCGTTCGGACCGTTCGAACCGCCTCCCAGAGCGGCCGACCCGAGCAGGCCGACCAGCGCCAGCCTGCGTATCCGCGGATCGCGCCACAGCGGGCCTGCCCTGCGTAGCCGCCCGTCACATGGTCACATGGTCAATATATTGACATGTCTGGTCATTGGCAGCTAGCCTTCCCGCGAAGGCTGAGGTACCCGGTCTTTCACATCTGGACGCGGCACAGCGACCTGCTCCTCCATC
>JAOPYM010000297.1 GCA_025964615.1 Actinomycetes bacterium | reverse complement strand
GGCGTCATCGAGTGCTCTCCTCGACGATCTCGATGAGGTGGCGGTAGGGAACGCCGGTGGCGCGGGTCATGCCGATCTCGCAGGTGCGGTTACATGAGGCGTATGCGGTGAATTCACGGTGGGCGAGCGTAGCGGCCTGCGGTCTGGTGGCCGCAGCGGTGAGTTCGGGATGAAGAAGTCCGCGGTCACCGGCGAAGCCGCAGCAGTTCCACGTGTCGGGCACGACGACGTCGTCGGCGATCGCACCGGCGAGTTCGAGGAGGGCGTCGTTCGTGCCGAGGCGGGTGGATGAGCAGGTCGGGTGTAGCGCCAGGGACGGCAGGCGGCGGCGGACTGACAGTTTGGGTAGTACATGGTGCAGCACGAAGTCGATCGCGTCGACGACGCGGAGGTCGGCGTACTCGGTCCCGTGAGTGATGTCGGCGGTCGCGAGCAACTGCGTCAACCCTTCGGTGCACGAGGATGCGTCGCACACGATGGGCAACGCTCCGTGCTGGGACGCGTCCCACAGTGCCGGAAGCACGCGGCGGCGCATGAGGTCATGGCCGGAGGAGAGCCCCTTGGACTGCCAGGGGGTGGCGCAGCAGAGGTCCTGCAGGCCGTCGGGCACCGTGAGGCGCACCCCCGCGCGATCGCACAACTCGACGAAGGCTTGGCCGGCGCCGGAGCCTCCCGGTGAGGGCGCGAACATCGAACTGAGGCACGCGGAAAAGTGAACGGCTTGCGCGCCGTGCCTCTTGTCTCCCCGTCGAGGACTGCCGCCGAGGGGCAGGCCCTCGGTCCACAGCGGCGCCGTGTCCGCTCCTAGGACGCGACGGCCCAGTTGGGAGCCGCGGGTGACCAGCGGAGCCGGCAGCGCGCCCGCGACGTTGAGTGCGGTAGCTGCCCCCCGGGTCGCGGCACCCCAGTGTTTGGCGGCCGTACGCCAGACCGCTTGCTCGATCCGGCCGTGGTTCTCGGCGCGAAGACGCTTGACGAGATCGCCGGTGTTGATCAGGACAGGACAGGCGGTTTGGCACATCCCGTCGACGGCGCACGTGTCCACCGCGTCGTAGGCGTAGTCCTCCTCCAGCTCGCGCAGCAGCGCCAGGTCGCCGGCCGCGAGCGCGTCGGCCATCGCTCGTCGCAGCACGATGCGCTGACGTGGGGTGGTGGTGAGGTTGCGGCTGGGACACACGGGCTCGCAGTAGCCGCATTCCACGCACCGGTCAACTTCGGGTTCGACGCTCGGAGTGGCCTTGAGATGACGTATGTGAATTTGCGGGTCCTCACTGAGCAGGACGCCGGGGTTGAGCAGGCCGCCCGGGTCGCAGAGCCGCTTGACAGCGCGCATGACGTCGTACAGTTCGTCGCCGTACTGGCGACGAACATATGGCGCCATCATGCGTCCGGTGCCGTGTTCGGCCTTGAGCGATCCGCCCTGGCTGAGCACGAGGTCCACCATGTCGTCAGTGAAGCGCTGGTAGCGCTCCAAGCGTCCGGCCTCGTCGAATCGCTCAGTCAACATGAAGTGGACGTTGCCGTCTTTGGCGTGGCCGAAGATGACGCTGTCTTCGTAGTCGTGGCGGGCGAACAGCTCGATGAGTTCTTCGCAGGTCTCGAGCAAGGCCGGGACGGGGACGACGATGTCCTCGAGGAGCGCGGTGGTCCCCGAGGGGCGGCTCCCGGCCACCGAGGCGTACAGCCCCTTACGTACGTGCCAGAGGCGTCTGCGGGATCTTGGGTCGTCCGTCAATTGCGCGGGCGTCGTGAGCGGAAGCCCGGCGAGCACCGCCCCGCTCTTCGCGCGATGCGCGGCTAGGGCCTCAGGGGAGGCTGCCTGGTACTCGACGAGCAGGGCTGCGTTCCGATCGACTGCGATCTCACGCAGGATGGCGTCGGCTTGCGGGTCCTGTTGAGCGACGCGCAGCGAGGCCGCGTCGAGCAGTTCGATCGTGGCCGGCGCGGTCTCGAGCAGAGCAGACAGCGCCCCGGTCGCCGCTGCCAGGTTGTCGAAGACCAGCAGGCCGGTGGTCGCGTGGGCAAGTACCGGGATAGTGCGGAACGTCGCCTCGGCGACGAAGGCGAGGGTCCCTTCACTGCCGACGACGAGGTGGGCGAGCACGTCAACTGGGCGGTTGTGGTCGAGGAAGGAGTTGAGTCCATACCCCATGGTGTTCTTCATGGCGAACTGGCGCTCGATGATGCGTACTGAAGCCGGGTTTGAACGGACCCGGTCGCGGAGCTGCACGAGTCCTTCGTGCAGCTCCGGCTCCTGCACGCGGAGGCGCTCATCCGCGTCGGGGGCGCCGGTGTCGAGCACGGTGCCGCTGGGAAGCACCAGCACCACCGACTCGAGGGTCTGGTAGGCGTTGTGCCGCGTCCCGCACGCCATCCCGCTGGAGTTGTTGGCCACAACCCCGCCGATGGTGCAGGCGCTTTCGCTCGCGGGGTCCGGGCCCAACTTCCGACCGTGCGCGGCGAGCCTCGCGTTGACCTGCCGAACGGTCACCCCAGGTTGCACCCGGACCCGTTTGCCGTTGTCGAGTACCTCGACGTCTTGGAAATGACGACGGGTGTCCACCAGGACCCCGGAGGTGACCGCTTGCCCACTGAGACTGGTGCCCCCCGAGCGGAACGTTAGTGCCACGCCCTGCGCCGCGCTGGCCCGCAGCAGCCCGGCCACCTCCTCGGCGCTCGTCGGCGAAACCACCGCTTGCGGGATCAGCAGGTAGTGCGAGGCATCGTGCGCCAGCGCCAGCCGATCCGATGCCCGGTGACGCACGTTCTCCGCTGCTGTCACCGCTGTGCTCAGCGCCGCCAGCAGAGAGCCTGGAGGCTGGGTAAGACTGCTCGGACTCATGGGGTCAGTGGGATTCACGGCTCACCTTGTCGTCACGGAGCCGCGACGACCGATTGACGCTGCTCGCCGAGATAGTCGATGCCCAGTTCCATGACATCGCCCGGCTGCAACCAGATGGGCGGGTTGAAGCCCATACCGACGCCCGGCGG
This sequence comes from Actinomycetes bacterium, assembly GCA_025964615.1. Taxonomy (GTDB): domain Bacteria; phylum Actinomycetota; class Actinomycetes; order Streptosporangiales; family Streptosporangiaceae; genus RYN-227. The sequence goes on along the minus strand of JAOPYM010000297.1, from coordinate 13,487 downwards.
GGTTCCGGTGTTGATGAGGTCGCCGGGCTCGAGGACCATGAACTGGCTGAGGTAGTGGACGATGTGGGCGGGACCGAACAGCATCCTGGACGTGGACCCCTTCTGTCGCCGAGTCCCGTTGACGTCCAGCCACATTCCGAGGTCCAGCACGTCGGGAATCTCATCCGGTGTGACGAGGTAGGGCCCGCACGGATTGAACGTCTCAGCGGACTTGCCCTTGACCCATTGGCCCCCGCGCTCCAGCTGGAACGCCCGCTCGCTCACGTCGTTGACGAGCACGTAGCCCGCAATGGCCTCGCGCGCCGCGTCTTCGTCCGCGAGGTACCGGCAGCGAGCGCCGATGACGATCCCCAGCTCCACCTCCCAGTCGGGCTTCTCAGAACCACGCGGGATGTGCACCGTGTCATTCGGCCCGACCAACGTGTTGGGTGCTTTGTTGAACACGATGGGTTCACTGGGCGCCGCCTGACCGGTCTCAGCGGCGTGATCGCTGTAGTTGAGGCCGATGCAAAGGATCTGGTGCGGCCGTGCAACCGGGGAACCGATGCGTCGACCCTCCAGTGGGAGTGTTGCCCCGCTTGCAACACGCTCGGCGACCGCGGCGCTCAGCAGGGAGACGCCACCCGTAGCGAAAAACTGCTCGTCGAAGTCGGGGACGATGTCGGATACGTCCACGTAACTGCCGTCCCCGACACGCACGCCGGGCTTCTCCGCACCTGCGGGACCGATCCGCATGAGGTACATAACCAACTCCAATGATCGTTCGGCGGTAAAGGTTGATAATTTCTGACGCACACCTCGGACGAGGCGTGCGCTCTCATCAGCGGCCTGCCATGAACCAGGTCAGAAGCGGGCGCTGAGACCTCCGTCCACGGTCAGGACCTGCCCAGCGATGTAGGAGTTCGACTCGCTGGCCAGCCACGCGACCGTCTCAGCGATCTCGGCCGGGGATGCGGCCCGCTGCAAGGGCAACCGGCTGTTGTCGACGTAGTTGGTGTGGAACCACTCGCTCTCAAGCTCGTCCTGTCCGTCAACGACGGCCATGCGTGTTGCGACAAAACCCGGGGCCACGGCGTTGACGAGCACACCCGCGGTCGCCAGCTCGATCGCCGCGGTCCGTGTGGCGGCCTCCAGACCCGCCTTCGAGACGTCGTAAGCGAGCGCACCGGGTTCGCTGAGCCGTGCGTGGATGCTCGTGACGTTGACGACTCGCCCATATCCCGTCTGGCTCATGTGCCGGCAGATCTCGCGCATCAGCAGGACGGGAGCGTGCAGATTGATGGCGAGGATGCGCTGATACGACGTGAAGTCGAGCTCGATCAGGCGGTCGGACTTGCTGATTCCCGCGCAGTTCACGAGGACGTCGACGCCACCCAGCAGGTTGAGGGCATCGCCTGCCGCACTGATCACTGCCTGCGCGTCGGCCAGGTCGACGGTCACCGTGCGGAGCTCGGGAAGCGCCGCCTCCAGGTCGAGGACCACGACCGCCGCCCCCGACGACTTCAGACGCGCCGCGATCGCCGCCCCGATGCCGTTCGCGCCTCCCGTCACGATGGCGCGTCGGCCCGTGAAGTCCAGGTGCCCTTCTTGTCGCATTGTAGGTTCACTCACCCTTGACGCCTCCGGAAGTGAGACCCTGGATGAAGTAGCGCTGCCCGAACAGGTAGGTCAGCACAAGGGGAAGGGTCGCGATCGACATGCCCGCCATCACGGTGGGGATATCGAGGCTGTACCGGCTTTGAAAGCCCGTGATACCCACCATCAGCGTCTTCTTCGAGTCGCTCTGGAGAAAGACGAGTGCGAGCAACAATTCGTTCCACACCCAGAGCAGATTGACGACGAACAGCGTGACCACGGGAGGACCGGACAACGGCAGAACAATTGAACGGAAGGTCCGCCACGCAGACGCGCCGTCGATCGACGCCGCCTCCAGAATGCTGGGAGGGATCGTCCTGAAGAAGTTGGCCAGCAGGTACACGGAGAACGGTAGCATCAGCCCGACATAGATGAGGACCACGATCCGGAAGGTCGAAATCCAGCCGAGGCGCGCCCCCATTTGAAACAGTGGAATCAGCAGGACCACTGGTGGCACCACCATCAGGGAGACAGTGATGCCGAGGACCGTTCCACGGCCACGGAAGGGCCAATGCACTAGCCCCCATGCCGCCAGTGCTCCAATGGCCACTGTGATTCCGACAGCGGTGACCGTGAGGAACATCGAGTTGAGGAACCAACGCCCCAGCTGGTCGCTGAGCGCGGACTTGAACGCTCCAAAGTGCGGCGCAGTCGGGAACGACCAGGGATTCCGGAGAAATTCGTCCTGTGACTTGAACGCCCCAGAAACCATCAGGTAGACGGGGGCGAGCGCGCCGATGCTGAAGATGATGAGGACGAAGTGCCTCAGCAGAGCACCGAGACGTTGAGTAGACAAGGTGTGTCCCTTCACTCGCCGAACGTGCCTTCGCCGCGCTGCAACCGGAAGAAGCCAACGACGAGAATCAGCGTTGCGGCGAAGAGGAGGACCGAGGCGGCGGCGGCGAGTTCGGGATGTTGGTCCTGAAACGCTGCGCGGTAGATATAGAGCTCGGACACGACGGTGGAGGTTCCCGGGCCGCCCTGGCCATTGGTCATGACGTACACGTAGTTGAACACCCACGACACCATGACAATGGCTTCGTTGACGATATAGAAGAAGATGAGCGGGCGCAGCATAGGGATCGTGATGCGCAGGTGCGTACGGAAGAAGCCGGCTCCATCAAGGCGGGCCGCCTCGAAGACCTCCGTAGGAAGCGATATCAGCCGGGCCAGGAAGAGAATGATTCCGAAGCCGACTTCCTTCCACACGATGATTGCCGCCATGGTCCACAGCGCTCGCGAAGGATCACCGAGCCAGTCACTTGCCAACCCTCCCAGGCCAACGGCTCCAAAAACCTTGTTGAGCGCGCCGTGGAACTGGAGGAGTTGCCCGAACACCACGCCCACCACGGGAATGGGCAGGATGTAAGGGAAGAACAGCGTTGCGCGATAGCCGCGCAGCCCACGCCTGGTCTCGAAGAGCAGGATCGCCAGACTCATGGCGAGCGCCAGGAGAATCGGCACGACCAGCAGGAGCAAAGCATTGTGCGCTATGGCCGTGCGGAAGAGCGGGTCCGACAATACGATTTTGAAGTTGTCGAGTCCCGCCCAGGTGCCCTGATATTGCAGGGACTGCGTGAAGAGCTGGTACAGGGAGTAGCCGAAGACGAACAAGATCGTCACGGCTGCCGGGGCGACCCACGGGAGGAATCCCCAGCTCGTGTCCCGCTTCCGCTTCGACCGTGGCTTGGTCGCCACGGTCGAAGCGGAAGCGGTCGTCGCTACGGGCATCTGGTCGCTCACCGCGTCCAGGCTTCGAAGTTCTTCACGATCGCGCGGTCCGTGACGCGAAGCCGAGCCATTTGGCTCTGCATGTCGGCCGCGGCCTGGGCGGCTGTGCGCGCGCCCTTGAGCACCAATTGCACATTGGTGAACACCGCGTTGCTGTCGAGTTCGGTCGGGATGAAGTTCTCCGGGTAAGGTGCGCCGTTGAGAGCCATCTTGAAGAGGCTCTGCTGGGCGGGGTCGCTCACCTTGGAGATGTCGAACCTGTCGTCCGCGGGCATCGAGCCGGTCTTGTCGTACCAGGCCTGCAGACGCTCAGGCGTGTGCATGAACTGGATGAAATCAGCGTCGACCTGCGGGTACTTCGTCCAGGCTGTGATGCCCACCGTCTGCGAGGTGGTGCTGATCTTGCCGGCGTACGGGCCGTTGCCGAACTTGGGCATGACCGTCAGGGCGACCTTCTGCTCCCCTACCTTCTTGATGAAGTTGGACGCGTCCGAGCCGGCCGCCACCGTCATCGCCGCCTGACCGGACACCCAGCGCTGCTGGGCCTCGTAGAGCTGGAGCGAATTGATGTCGGAGTTCCAGCAGTGGTGCTGCACCATTTCCTGAAGCCGCTGCCACCAGGCCGCATGCTGTGGGTCGGTGAACTTCTGCTGTCCGGTGACCGCCGCGGTGATGTCGGCCTGCGAGGTGATGGTCTGACCACCGAGCATGGAGTACAGCCAGCCGCCGAACCACCCGTCCTTGACGCCACCGGCCATCGGGGTGACACCCGCGGCGCTCAGCTTGTCGCAGGTGGTGAGCAGGTCAGTCCAGGTGGTCGGCGTTTGCAACCCATGGGCGGCGAGGACGTCCTTGCGCACCAACACCGGGAACTGCGGGTTGACGTACCACGGCGCGGTGACGATCTTCCCCTGGTAGGTGTCCTCGACGCTCGCGTTCAGATAGTGCTTGAGCTCGTTAGCGGGGATATAGTCCGAGACCGGGAGGATCTGACCCGTCCATGCAGGCTGCTGGGAGTAGATTCCACCCCAGAAGTATTGAATGTCCGGTCCCTGCTTGGCGGCGGCCGCGGCCTGGAACGCTGGCAGCAGACCGTCGGTGGTCTGCAGCACGGTGTCGATCTTCACGTTCGGGTGCTTTGCCTCGTAGGCGGCCACGGTGTCCGCCAGCCACGCCTTCGCGCCGTGTGCCTCTTGGTCACCCCACCACCACATCGTCAGGTGAACAGGCCCCGTGGGGTAGGCACCGGCCGCCTTGGTCGCCAAACTCGCCGCCGACCCGCGAGACTGCGAGGCCGACGAACTGCATCCCGCGATCGCCAGTGCGACGGCGCAGAACAGCGTGGTGATTCTGGTCCTTCGTTTCATCGTGTTACTCCCATCGTCAGCTCTGCCGCCGGAAAGCTCGCCACGCATTCAGGCCGTCAGATCGGGTGTCTGGTAGAGGGTCTGACCGTTGACGGTGATTTCGACGTCAACCAGGTAGGGCTGTACGGCATCCAGATCCAGCTCCATGCCGAGTCCTGGAGCGCTCGGTGCCGCGACGCATCCGCTCTCGTCGAGGGTGAGGTGATCGCGGGTCACATCCCTCGCGAGCGATTTGGCCTCGACCGGGTACTCGCAGAGCCAGTCGCCCTGGGCGCCGGCGAAGGGCTGAAGGGACGCGCTCAAGGCGAGATGCGAGGTGAACGTATGGTTCACGAACTGCACGCCGTTGCTTCGTGCGTAGTCGGCGACACGTTTGGCGTCGCCGATGCCACCGATCCGTCCGGTGTCGATCTGAACGAACCCGATGCCGCCGAAGTCGACCATGTGCTCCGCGCTGAGCGCGTTGTGCGCGCCTTCCCCTCCGGCCAGGCGCACCGAAACGCAGCGGTCAGCGAGCCGCCGGTAAGAGCGCAAGGCACCCGAGACGAAAGGCTCCTCGAGCCAGAGAACGTTGGCGTCCTCCAGAGCGGGAAGCCGAAGCGCGGCGGCGTCGACGTCCTCATTCCAGACCGTTCCAGCGTCCACCAGCAGGACGCCCTCCTCGCCCAGACCTTCCCGTGCCGCGTGGACCTGGTCGGCGTCGGCGGCGACCGTCGTCCTGCCGTAGGGTCCCCAGCCGAACTTGGCGGCGCGGTAGCCCAACGACCGGACGTGGCGCGCCTTTTCCAAGGTCTCCTGTGGGGTGTCTCCGAAGAGCGCGGACGCGTAGGGCGTCTTGGGTTCGGAACGGTCATAACCGAGGAGTTCGTACACCGGCCGCTCGACGCACTTGCCGAGAAGATCCCACAGCGCGATCTCCACTCCGGACAAGGTGTGATCGGCCTGGAGTAGATCCAGACTGTTCTCGCGCACCGTTCGAGCTATCCGGGCGATGTCGTCGGGGCCGTCCAGGCGCTGGCCCAGTACCGAGTCCCGCACCGGGTGGCAGGCGCTGTGCGACATGGGACAGACGAGGCTGGCGATCGACGTCAAGGGGGACGCTTCGCACTCGCCCCATCCCGTGTGATCACCTGCCCGCGCGCGAACGAGGAGCATGTCCTGGCTGCCGTCCCCGATGTCGTGGACCTCGGGCATGGCCAGGTAGAACACGTCGACCGAATCGACTTTCACCGGGCTGTACCTCCATGTCGGCGGGGGCTTGCCGAGTCCCCTGGCTGGCTGCTTCTGTGTCGGCTCCCCGGGCTCACAGCCGTACACCTTCGACAGTGCCGTCGGGTGCCACGCTGGAGACCTCGGCCATTCCGGCGTAGACGACGGCGGTCACCGTCGTCTCGACGACACCGCCGGGGGGAAGGATCTGATGCGTGCCTTGACCGATTCCCTCGGTGACACTGACGGGGTAGCCGGTGCAGGGTTCGAGGACGAGCACCTCCAGCCCACGCCATCCCCCGTAGGAGGCGAACAACCAGCAGGAGCGGAAGACGTCCTGGTCGAACGCGAGGCCGAGACCGGCACCGTCCTCGTAGGTCACCGCACACCACCCGCCGTCGAGTTGCGTGCCGTACTGGAACTCGCTGACCCCCGAAGAGGCGGGCAACGTCCGGCTCATATCGGTCGTGCGTCCATCGGTGTCGACCAGATGGGGCCACGTATAGACATGTCCGGGGCCTCCGGCCCGGGGAGTGCCGAAGTCCTCCAGGTACATGGTCTTCGCGCCGAGGTCCACGCGCGCCGGCTCGCTGACGGGAACCGCCACGTGCTGCTTCCACAGGTACGGCAGCTCGGTCGTGCCGGTGTTGGTCAGCCGGTAACGCATGCACAGGTGAGAGTCGCCGGAGCGCATGACCAAGGTCTTCTCGACCCCGCACCCCGAGATCGGCCCCTGAGCCGTCAGCAGAATGCGTACCTCGTCGGCCCCGGCACGCTGGACGGCCCATTCCCACGGCGACGCCCACAGCTCACCGTGGTCCGGAAACGGTTCCCCGGCGAGTTCCTCCGGGATGTCGTTGGGGAACAACTCGTCCCATCCGCCGAAGAACACGTCGTCGTACGTCGCGCCGAAGGGCACCTCGCGGGCTTTGAGCCGGGGGTTGTGCCAGAGGAAGTCACGTCCGCCGCGGATGCAGGTGAGCTGCCACACCTTGCCGCCCAGCGAGGGAAGGACCACCGCGCGGATGAACTCGTTCTCGACGACGAGTGCTTGCAGGCCGCGGTACTTCCAGTCACTGCTGAACCGAACGCTCATCGCGAAACCTCGGTCGGGCCGGTCGAGCCGCCGGGCTGAAGAAGTACCTTCGCGGTGCCATCGCCTGCGACGAGACGGGCGTACCACTCGGGTCCATCGGAGAGCGGAGCCTCGACCACGCCCTCGCGCAGTCCGATCCTTTTGGACGCCAGCCAGTCCAGAGCCGTGCGGAAGTTCGCCGGAGAGTACGCGAACGCTCCCCAGAGGGAAACCTCGGAACGTATCACCGAGTTGATGGGCAGGGACGTCTCGTCGGAATGCAGGCCGACGAGGACAAGCTTTCCGCCGGGGACCGTGCTGGCCAGGCACTCCCGCCTGGTCTCGGCTCTACCGACCGCGTCGAACGAGACGTCCACCCCCAGCCCCCCGGTAGCTTCCAGAACCTCGCGGGCGGTGCCGTTCGGTCCCATCCCTACGGGTGTCCCGCCAAGAGCGCGTGCCATGGCCAGGCGTTCCGGGTTGAGGTCCGAGACGTACCGCTCGGTTACGCCGTGCTGCTCGAGGACCTGGAGGAGGAACAGGCCGATCGGTCCCGCCCCTACGATGAGTGCGGCCGAGTTTGGGCCCGCGGCGCTGAGCTCGACGGCATGGACCGCGCACGCTGCTGGTTCCACCATCGCAGCATCGCGAAGGCTGATCGTCGCGGGGAGCGGCAGGACGGAGGCGGCGGGGACAGTGACGAAGTCGGCGTTGCAGCCGGGTAGCGAGGCGCCGAGCAGGAGCCGGTGCTCACACAGCTGCTGCCGTCCGGTCACGCAGTAGCGGCAGCGGCCGCAGGTGACGAGCGGATTCACGGTTACAGGTGAACCGAACTCGAGTCCAGCGGTGGCGGGCACCCGCTCGCCGACCGACTCGACCCAGCCGCTCAGCTCGTGTCCGAACACCAGAGGTGGCTCGCGGAGGCTGCTGTGACCAAGAAAACCGCTGAGCTCAGACCCACAGATGCCCGAGTACGCCACCCGTATGAGCACCTCGTCCGGGCCCGGAATCGGCGACTCGACCTGCCTGATATTCATGACTTCCGGTGCTTCGTACACCAGCGCTTTCATCCGACCGTCCTTCGTGTGGGGCCCATTCGTCCGGCCGCTTACAGACATCGCGTGGTACCGGCTGTGATGTGCTCGGGGTTCGAGCTCAACCCGAGCCGAGTAGAGAGCTGCCGCACACAGGCACGCAGCTGGACGAGCAGTTCTCCTTGACGCTCCTCGGGCAACCGCGCGGTGGGCACGGAGATGCTCATCGCGGCCACGAGGTTCGCCGAGTCGTACACGGGGGCTGCGACACAGCTCAGACCCACGCTCGACTCCTCATGCTCCACCGCGAAGCCGTTGCTCCGCGTCTCCGCCAGCTTCGCCCGTAGCCGTACGGGGTCCTCAATCGTGTACGGCGTCAGCCTGGGCAACTGCTTGCGGAGGGGGTACATCTCATCGATCAGTGAGTCCTCAAGACCGGCGAGCAGAACCTTGCCCACTCCGGTGCAGTACGCAGGCACCCGCCGCCCGACGGCCGACACCATGCGCATGGGCTGGCGGCCCTCCTCTTTGGCCAGATAGACCACGTGATCCGAGTCGAGGGCCGCAAGGTGGACCGTCTCCAGACACGCGTCCGCCAGCCGTCGTACGGCCTCCTGGCCGTCACGAATAAGGTCCACGGTCCGCGCGTACGCCTGCCCGATCTCGAAGATGTGATGCCCCAGGGCGAACACCAAGCCGCGAGCGGTCTTCGTGGCCTTCACGACATCCCTGCGCGAGAGCGTTGCAAGGAGGCCGTGAGCGCTGCTCTTTGGGCACCCCAGCTCCTTGGCGATCTCCATCAAGGTCAGGCCATCGCTGTTGGCAGCGAGGATGTCGAGAACGTCGATCGTTCTCGACGCCGACTTCACATCGTGAGATTCGTTCACGTATGTGAACTCCAGTTCATATGCCGGAAAGACTTGTCGCAATATTGGTCGCCGTACAGACCGGTGTCAAGGGTCCGTAACGGGCAAATTTCCCTCTGTCGGAGGATGTCCCTCGGCCTCGTACCCATGCTGACATGCAGGTCAGCGCGAAGTTGCGCCCTACCGGGGGACCGAGGGGTGTTCGTCCATCTACGGTCCGCAACGCCCTTAAAGGCGCTGTGTTCGATCCGGTAGACGCGCACGTGTTTCAACTTTCGACCACTCCGCGTTACGCCTGAGTTGCAGCTCGCAACGGCGCGACGCTGGCGCAGGATTTTACAAGACGGCAACGGACCGGATACCTTTCCTGTGTTTACTATCGTGAGACTTCGATTCACGACAGTGAACACCTTGATCCTGAGGAGCATGCGTGTCCGTTCCGCTGATATCCGCACAAGCCACTGACCAGCCTGCGGATGCCGCGCTGTCGGCCCCCGGCGGTACCCAATCCCTGGCGTCCATGGCCAAGGCGGACGGGGTGCGATTCCTGCTGGCGACCTTCACCACGCTGACCGGCAAGCCGTGCGCCAAGCTGGTCCCGGTCGAGGCCGCCGACGTCCTGGAAGGCGAGGGTGTCGGCTTCGCCGGGTACGCGGCCGGCGCGATGGGCCAGCTGCCCCACGACCCGGACGTGATCGCGATCCCGGACGTCCGTTCCTACACCCCGCTGACCTTCGTTCGGCCCGGGATCGGCATGGTGCACTGCGACCCGCACGTCGAGGGCCGCCCCTATGCCTTCGCGCCGCGCGTAATGCTCCGTACGCTGATCGGGCAGGCCGCCGCCGAGGGTGTGGCGCTGGTCAGCGGCGCCGAGGTGGAGTACTTCCTGGTCCGGCGCGGCGAAGACGGCACCCTGGCCCCCGCCGACCGCCTCGACGATGCCGCACAACCCTGTTACGACGCCCGGGGGCTGACCCGGATGTACGACCACCTCACCGCCGTGTCCGACGCCATGGTCCAGCTGGGCTGGGGGCCGTACGCGAGCGACCACGAGGATGGCAACGGACAGTTCGAGCAGAACTTCCATCACGCCGACGCGCTCACCACTGCCGACCGGGTGGTCACCCTGCGCTACATCATCCAGGTGCTGGCCGAGCAGCGCGGCATGACGGCGACGTTCATGCCCAAGCCGTTCACCGACCGCACGGGCAGCGGGCTGCACCTGCACCTGTCGCTGTGGGACGGCGACCGCCCGCTGTTCCCGGCCGCGAAGGGTGCCGCCGATCCGTACGGGATGGGGCTGAGCCCGCAGGCGTACCGCTTCACCGCGGGACTGATCGCCCACGCCCCGGCCATGCATGCCCTGATCGCGCCCACCGTCAACTCCTACAAGCGCACGGGCGCCACCACCACCACCTCGGGCGCTACCTGGGCACCGCGCCAGGCGACCTGGGGCGGCAACGACCGTACCCACCTGGTGCGGGTGCCTGACGCGAACCGGGTGGAGCTGCGCGGCGGCGACGGCTCGGCCAACTCCTACCTCGCCTCGGCCGCCGTGCTCGGCGCCGGCCTGGACGGCGTACGCCGCGAACTCGACCCGGGAGCCCCGGGCGCGAGCGGCGGCCCGGCGCTGCCGCGCACCCTGCTCGACGCCGTGCATGCTCTGGAGGGCGATGAGCTTGTCCGCGGCGTGCTCGACTCCGTCGACCCCGCCGCTGGGGTCAGCGACTACTACGCCCAGCTGAAGCGCGAGGAGTTCTACAGCTGGCACAACACGGTGACCTCCTTGGAGATCGACCGCTATCTGACCGCCGTCTGACACCCGCACCCCTACCCGACTGCCCCCACCCCGACACGACTGGAGGAATGCCATGTGCGGTATCGCAGGGCTCCAGGTGCGCGACCCCTCGCTGGAGCCCCGGCTCGGCGAACTGCTCACCGGAATGCTCCACCAGGCCGCCGAACGCGGCCCCGACTCCGCAGGAGTCGCCCTCTACGGTGACGCCCGGCTCACCCCGCCCGGCCACGCGGCGGTCAGCCTGCTCAGCCCGGGCCTGCCAGCCGAAGAGATCGCCGCCCGGGTGGGCGGCGGCGCGGACGCGGTCGTGGCAGGCCAGAGCGTCGTCGTACGCTCCCTGGTCACGGTCGCGGAGCTCGAGCGGGCCGTACGGGACGCCTTCCCGGAAGCGATCGTCACCGGCCGCGGCTCGGACCTGGCCGTGCTCAAGGGCGTCGGCCACCCCGACACGCTGGCCGAGGAGTTCGCGCTGGGGCGGGCTTCCGGGCGGCAGGGCATCGTCCACACCCGGATGGCCACCGAGTCCGCGGTCACGCCTGAGGGCGCGCACCCGTTTTCGGTCGCCGAGGACCTGTGCCTGGTGCACAACGGCTCCTTCGCCAACCACGCCACAATCCGCCGCGAGTTGCGGGCCGCCGGGGTGGTCTTCGACAGCGAGAACGACTCCGAGGTCGGCGCCCGCTTCGTGGCCGCCCAGCTCGCCCAGGGGTACGACTTGGAGAAGTCGCTGCGGCTATTGTGCGAACGCTTCGACGGCTTCTACACCTTGTTGGTGACCACCGGCGACACCTTCGCCGTCGTCCGGGACGCCATCGCCTGCAAGCCCGCCGTCATCGCGGAGACCGACGCCTGGGTGGCCATGGCCTCCGAGTACCGCTGCCTTGCCGGACTGCCCGGCATCGAGTCCGCCCGCATCTTCGAGCCCGAGCCGGAGGAGGTCTACACATGGCAACGGTGACCGGCCCGCCCGCCACCGTGACGACGGTCGACCTGCAGACCGCGTCCGTACGCGACCTCAACGCGGCCCTGCACACTACCGTCGGCGGCATGGCCTGGCACGTCGCCCACCCCGACGGCGCCCACAACCTCGCCGTCGGGATCGACGCCGACCTGGACGTCGTCATCGACGGTCACGCGGGCTACTACTGCGCCGGCATGAACCAGCACGCCACGGTCACTGTCAACGGCAACGTAGGCGTGGGCGTCGCGGAGAACATGATGTCCGGCACGGTCCGGGTGCGCGGCAACGCCTCCCAGTCAGCGGGCGCGACGGCGCACGGTGGCCTGCTGGTGATCGAGGGCGACGCCTCTGCTCGCTGCGGGATCTCCATGAAGGGCGTGGACATCGTCGTCGGCGGCAGCGTCGGCCACATGAGCGCCTTCATGGGCCAGGCCGGCCGCCTGGTGGTCTGCGGCGACGCGGGCGACGCGCTGGGCGACTCGCTCTACGAGGCCCGTATCTACGTCAAGGGCACGGTGAAGTCCCTCGGCGCGGACTGCGTCGAGAAGCCGCTGCGCGACGAGCATCTCGCCGAACTCTCCGAACTGCTCAAGGCCGCCGGGATCGACGAGGACCCGGCCGCCTTCCGCCGCTACGGCTCCGCCCGCGACCTCTACCACTTCAAGGTCGACAACAGCAGCGCCTACTGATGCGGCGGCGGCCGTTCGTCCTTGGTAGCCGGGCAGGCTTGACATGCCGATCCGCACGGACGGCCGCACTGCGCGCGCGGGTTGCGGTGAGTTCGGCACCGCCGAGCCGCACGCCATAACGACACCGACCCTTCCGGAGGACCCCTTGTACGACGACCCGGCCGCCCACGGCCTGCGCGAGTCCGCGACATTCGACCGCGCGACCATCCACGCCATCCAGCGCGCCGCCGAGACCGGCATATACGACATCCGCGGCGGGGGCGCCAAGCGCCACCTCCCGCACTTCGATGACCTGCTCTTCCTCGGCGCCAGCATGTCCCGCTACCCCCTGGAGGGGTACCGCGAGCGCTGCGGCACCGATGTCGTGCTCGGCGACCGGCACGCTACCAACCCGCTGCACCTGGACACCCCGGTCACCATCGCCGGGATGAGCTTCGGCGCGCTGTCCAGCCGGGCCAAGGAGGCGCTCGGGCGGGGCGCGAGCGAGGTCGGCACCTCCACCACCACCGGCGACGGCGGCATGACCCCGGAGGAGCGGGGGCAGTCCAAGCACCTCGTCTACCAGTACCTACCGTCCCGCTACGGCATGAACCCCAACGACCTTCGCAAGGCGGACGCCATCGAGGTCGTCCTCGGCCAGGGCGCCAAGCCCGGCGGCGGCGGAATGTTGCTCGGTCAGAAGATCACCGACCGGGTGGCCGGGATGCGCACCCTCCCCGTCGGCATCGACCAGCGCAGCGCCTGCCGCCACCCGGACTGGACCGGGCCCGACGACCTGGAGATCAAGATCCGGGAGCTGCGGGAGATCACCGACTGGCAGAAGCCGATCTACGTCAAGATCGGCGCCACCCGCACCTACTACGACGTCAAGCTGGCCGCCAAGGCCGGGGCGGATGTCATCGTTGTCGACGGCATGCAGGGCGGCACCGCCGCCACCCAGGACGTCTTCATCGAGCACGTCGGCATCCCTACCCTGGCCGCCCTTCCCCAGGCCGTGCAGGCGCTGCAGGAGGATGGCCTGCACCGCAAGGTTCAGCTCATCGTCTCCGGAGGCGTACGCAACGGCGCCGACCTGGCCAAGTGCATGGCGCTGGGCGCCGACGCCGTCGCCATCGGCACCGC
>JAOPYM010000282.1 GCA_025964615.1 Actinomycetes bacterium | reverse complement strand
TCTCGTACAACCTGGTGGTGAACAGGGACCAGTTGCGGGCCAGCAGGACGCACAGCAGGGTCAGGAACGGCACCGGCCAGACCCAGCTGGCCGGGTCCTTCAGCCTGGCCTGCCGTACGCCACCGGGGGCGGAGGCCGGCAGGCCGGTCTCCTGTTCCCGACCGTCGATCGCCACTTGCCGACTCCTTCAACCATGGGGAGCCCGCTCGCATACGGCGGGCGGCACCCTGACCCGGCACCGATGATCATTTTGGCGCCGTCCGCTTATCGCAGTCACTGTACGGCGTAACCACCACATGCACCGCATTCGCGGTTGTCGGCAGAGCTACCCCTCTGGGCGGCCAGTGTGCCTAGGCCGAGAGCGTGAAAGACACGCGTTGCCGGTCAGATCCCAAGAATGACCACACGATCGCCGCACAGTATGGACATGTCCTCCACATCCGAGGTGAAGATCGTGACATCGCCTCGTTCTCGGAGCGCTACCGCGGCGAGGGCGGCGTCGATGGCGTACTTGTGGCCGTGCAGCCCTGCTCCCTCCAGCAGGCTGATCGCGTGGTCGGCGATCTCGCCTGTCACGGACTCGACCGCGATCTTCGACAGGGTCCATCTCCATGCGTCCCGTTTGACGCGTTTGTGGTACGCCTCGACGAGCGTCATCGAGGTTGTCACCACCCGGATCCCGGATCGGTCAGCGTCCTTGAGGATTGAGCCCATCCGGCGGTCGCCGAGCACTGCCTTGGAGAGGCCCTCGCTGTCGAGCATGTAGATGAGCTCGGACATCAACCCGCCTGGCTGTCCGGCACGGACCGGGCCTTGCGTTCGGCGTGCAACCGTTGAATCGCCAGCCGTTCCGCCTCTGCACGTGCGAGTTCCTCTTCGGTGACCTTGCCGTGTTCGGCCTCCCACCATCCGACGAGTTCATGCAGGTGATCTCGCTCGCGCTGCCGTTCCACGGCTCGCGCGACGTACCGGCTGAAGCCGCCGCTGCCCACCTCGGCCCGGATCTCCTCGGCGAGATCCTCAGGCAGCGTCACTGTGTACTTCTTGGTTGCCATACCAACTATCATACCGTCGATGAGGACAGACCTCAGGTCGGATCGGGGGCATAGAGGTCCAGTTTGCGGCGGAGGTGGCCGTTGAGGGCGAAGCCCCAGAGCTGCCGGCCGCGGAAGGTATGCACGGTGCCGGCCGAGAGGTCGACGATCGCCGACTGGGTACGGACCGCGAACTCCAGCTTGGGCGGCCGGGTCGCGAGCTGGACGGCCTCGGGGAGGACCTGGTCGGCGATCAGGATCGCGAAGGTGGTGACGCCGCTCTGCAGCCCGCGCATCTGGCCCTTGGCGTTCTTGGCGTACGAGCCCACCCGCTGGGTGAAATCCTGCATCGCGTAGGCGTTGGCCTCGGGCGTCGCGGCGGCGATGGTGAAGAGGTGGATCTTGGAGAACATGGCCTGCGGCAGGAGGTCGCTGCGGTAGCCGATCACGGCGCGGACCGGGCCGAGGTCCTCGTCCTTCACGGTGCAGCCGTCGGCGGCCAGGCGCTCGCGGAAGGACGTCAGGTAACTCTCGTGATCCACTATGTGGCTCCAGGGACTCGCTGGGGGAGAGCGGTTCGGCCGCGAAGCGGGCGTACGGGTCAGGTTAGTGCAGTTGCCCTTCTCCGCCCAGGACTAACCTGGACACCGTGACCGCGTTCATGCACCTGATCTCCTTCCTGGGGACCGGCGCCTTCTACGTGCCGGTGCTGCTTGTCGTGTTCTGGTGCGTGAGCCCGAGGGCGGGCGCCAGGGCGACGATCGTCCTCGGCCTGAGCGGGATGATCAATGGCCTGCTCAAGCTGGCCTTCCACACGCCACGGCCGTACTGGACCGACCCGGGGACCAAGGGCCTGGAGTCCGAGAGCACGTTCGGGATGCCGTCCGGGCACGCCCAGAACGCGATGGTCGCCTATGGCCTGCTGGGAGCGGGGCTGCGGCGGCGGGCGGTCTGGGCCGGGGCCGTCGTGATGATCGTGCTGATCGGGATCTCCCGTGTCTACCTGGGTGTGCACTCGCCGGGTCAGGTGCTGGCCGGATGGGCGATCGGCGCGGCCATTCTGGGCTCGGCGCTGCTCCTCGAACCCCGGGTCCTGCCGTGGTGGACCCGCAGGCCGATCGCCGTCCAGGCGCTGCTCGCCCTGCTCCTCACGCTGGGCCTGCTCGGGCTGTGGGCGCTGGCCGTACGGCATCTGCACGGCTGGCGGATGCCCTCCGCGTGGGCGGCGGCGATCGTCAAGGCGGGCGATACGGTGCAGCCCGTCACGATGCGGGACGGCGCGATGGGCGCGGGCACCCTGTTCGGCGGTGTGGCCGGAGTGTCCTGGCTCGCGCACCGAGGCTGGTTCGAGGCCGGAGGAGCGCTCTGGCCCCGGCTGGCGCGGCTGCCCGTAGGGCTCGCGGGGGCCGGGGTGATCCTGCTGGCCGAGAAGCCCGCCGGGCACTCGGTGGCCGCGCTCTTCGTCGGCAGCGCGGTGCTCGGCCTCTGGACGGCGGCC
This sequence comes from Actinomycetes bacterium, assembly GCA_025964615.1. Classification (GTDB taxonomy): domain Bacteria; phylum Actinomycetota; class Actinomycetes; order Streptosporangiales; family Streptosporangiaceae; genus RYN-227. The sequence goes on along the minus strand of JAOPYM010000282.1, from coordinate 719 downwards.
GGCGCGCCTGAGACGTTCGTGCGCATGGGCCTGGCGGATCGGGGCACCCGGCTACTCACCCGACCGGGGGAGATCACAGCCGCCGGGCCCTCCTAAACTGAGGTCATCATGGCCGTACAGATATCGCCCTCAATCCTGTCCGCCGACTTCGCCCGGCTCGCCGACGACGTCGCGCTCGTCGCCGACTTCGCCGACTGGGTGCACGTCGACGTGATGGACAACCATTTCGTGCCCAACCTGACCCTGGGGCTGCCGGTCGTGCAGGCGCTGCTCAAGCACAGCGCCCTGCCCCTCGACTGCCACCTCATGATCGAGGACCCGGACCGGTGGGCGCCGCAGTACGCCGAGGCGGGGGCGGGCAACGTCACCATCCACGCGGAGGCGGCCAAGGCCCCGATCCGTACGCTCCGCGCCATCCGCGCGGCCGGCGCGCGGGCGGGCCTCGGCATCAACCCGGGCACCCCGATCGAGTCGTACGAGGACCTGCTCGGCGAGATCGACATGCTCCTGCTGATGACCGTCGAGCCGGGCTTCGGCGGCCAGAAGTTCCTCGACGTCGTACTCCCGAAGATCCGCAGGGCCCGCCAGATGATCAAGGGCAGGGACCTCAACGTGTGGCTCCAGGTGGACGGCGGCGTGACCGCCGAGACCATCGAGCGCTGCGCCGAGGCGGGCGCCGACGTCTTCGTCGCCGGCAGCGCCGTCTACGGCGCCGACGA
>JAOPYM010000258.1 GCA_025964615.1 Actinomycetes bacterium | reverse complement strand
CACCATCGCCGAGCCCACGGTCCCGGCTCGCCGACGCGTGGAACCCGCCCGCGTCCGCCGGTCATGCGGCGACATCACCGCTGGTCTCGTGCGCGCCGTTGCCGACAAGGGAGTCCCACCGGGCGCTGAAGGAATCCCGCTGCTTGTCGATCGCCCCGGCTGGGCCGACCGCCAGCGTCCGCTCGGGTGCCGGGTAGCGGGTGGTCGGGGCGATCAGGGTCGCCCGTGCGATGTCGTATGTGTCGACGCTCACCTGCGCGCCGACCCTGGCGGCCGCACGGGCCAGTTCCTTGCGCATGGCCGCGCGGCTGCCGGTGGCCAGCTGGGTGACGCTGCGCCAGACGGGCCCCTTGCGGTCCGGGTCATCGCGCCGCCCGTGGTGATGCGCCGTACCTCATACACCGACCAGGTGGTGGCGTGCTGAAGGTCGGTGAAGGCGTCCAGGACGGTGTGCAGCTGCTGGTCGCGGACGATGGTGATCGCGGCCTTGCTGGCGAACAACGGCATCTTCGCGTTCAGCGTCAATGCCCGGGCCTCGAGCAGCAGCGCCGCGGCGGCCGCGTCCGGTTCGGCCAGCCAGCGCGCCAGCATGTCGGCAATACCGGTCTTCCCCGCCTGGAACGGGCAGTACGTGCAGCACGATCGCGCGAACGGCTCGCCGAACAGTTCGTGCAGGTATCCGCCCGCGTCCTCGCGGGTCCAGCCCCACGCCGCCAGCGGATATTCCGGGCGGCGGGACAGGCGGGTGTAGGAGGAGTCCCGGCTCATCCTCCAGGTCTCCAGCGCGTTGAACCCGAGGACGTGCCGGTACGGGCGGCCGACCAGGTGATCGGCGACCCACCAGTCGAGCACCTGGCCCTTGGCCCGGTAGGAACACCGCCGATGCCCGGAGGCGACCATCGGGACCGTCCCGGCCGTACGCAGTTCGTCCGATAGCCGCCAGGCCCCCGCCATCACCATCTTCTCGGTGGCGCGGGAGTCGGACAGGACGTCGTAGCGGTGCTCGTCGGCCTGGCCGCACTGGCTACGCGGTCGTGGCCTGTCTCGGATGCATGCTTATGAGACAGCCGAAGATCACCACCGCAACCCTTGCTCGGCCCCGCGGAAGACCTCACGATGCACCAGGCCTGTAGTTGTCGCGTTCGGTGATGGCGTAGGCGAGGTTGTCGCGGATCGTCCCGGTCAACGGGTGGTCACTGCCCAGGATCCGACGCTGTCGGTGAGGGTGTGTTCGTACAGCGGGATGGCCCGCCCCAGATCTGGGACTTTCGCCGGTGACTGGCCGGGAATCTTCGGGTGCTATCTGGCAGTCAGCCGCTCGCGCAGTGCGTCGATGAGAGCGTTGTTGTAGGCGTGTTCTGGTGGGGTTGCGTAGCCGATGACGAGGCCGAGCGGGGAGTCTTGCGGCTGGTTATAGAAGCAGGAGAGGCCGGTGAGGGTGACCCCACGCTCAGCCAGGTGGGTGAGGAGCTGGGTCTCTGAGACGTTGGTGCGGGGGAGTTGGAGGACGGCGTGTAGTCCGGCGGCGATCCCCGACAGCTGTCCGTGGGGTAGGTAGGTGCCGGGTGATGGTGTCGCCGAGACGGTCTCTTCGGCGCCGGTAGCGGGTGCGGCAGCGGCGCAGGTGCCGGTCGAGTTCGCCGGTCCGGATGAGCTGGGCGAGCACGAGCTGGTCGATGACGCTGACGTGGGCCTCATTACAGCGCATCGATTCCCGTAGCGGCGCGACGAGGCCGGCGGGCACGACGATCCAGGCGATGCGCAGGCCGGGAGCCACGGTTTTGCTGGCCGTTCCGGTGTACACGATGCCGGCGGGGACATTCCTTTCCCGCCGGGTGGACACCATCGCCCCGGGGTCAAGAAGGCGCCCACCCCGATCGGGTCTCATGCGTGTGCAACGTGGAAACCCCCGGCCTTCACCACAGGCCGCAGTCCCTTGCCGACCTACAAACTTTGCCTTACTTGGGGAACGTTATGGTCTGAAGTAGCAGTTTATTGACTGATAGGAGGTGAGTACATCAACTCGGGGGTCAAATGCCGAACATGAACCGATCATCGCTTCGGGCTCGTAGGACATGGGAACACGGCACCGTCGCGGCACTGGTGTGTATCGGCTTCAGTGTGGTCTTCCTCGTCCTGGTGGGCAGGCAAGAGACCAATATGGCGGAGGATCGTGCCACGGCGGGCTGGGACCGGGTACTGCCCCTCATCAAACTGGGGCACCTCCCGGCCGTTCTACCGGACAGCACGGCCGACAAGACCCAGGCGATCCAGGTCCTGAACGGACGCGGCCGGGTGGTCGCGGCGACCCGGCAACTCGCCGGCAAACCGCCGATCGCCACCCTCCGCCAGACCGGCGGAGGCGTGCGCACCCAACAGACGCTGTGCTCTCCGGCCGGGCTGAAGGGCTGCATGACCGTCTTGTTGTTCAAGGTCTATTCTCAGCCGGACGGGATCTGGCTGATCGACGTGGCGGCTCCGGTGGTCCCCTGGTACGGGAACACCACCGTGCTGCTCCTGGCGATCGGCGCGTCCCTGCTGATGACCGCGATGACGACCGCCTGGGCGTTCCGGGCGGTCGGCATGGACTTTGCTCCGGTGGAGGCCATCCGCACAGAACTGGCGGAGATCACCGCCACCGGCCTGCACCGCCGGGTCCCGGTACCCAAGTACCAGGAGATCAGGTCTCTGGCCGAAACCGCGAACGACACCCTGGACCGTCTCGAGGGCGCCTACCAGCAGCTACGGCGCTTCACCTCGGACGCCTCCCACGACCTGCGCAGCCCGGTCACCGCCATGCGCATCCAGGTGGAGGAGGCGCTGATGTATCCCGACGACACCGACTGGCCGCAAGCAATGACCGCAGTGCTGGCCGGAATAGACCGACTGCAGGCGATCGTAACCGACCTGCTCACCCTCGACCGGCTGGACGCCAACGCCCCGCTCACCCGCGAACCGACCGATCTGACCCAGCTGGTCAGCGCCGAACTGGACCGCCGCACCCCGGGGATGCAGATCGTCAAGGATCTACACGACAACGTCGTCATCACCTGTGACCGGCTGCGGATCACCCGGCTGCTGGCCAACCTGCTCGACAACGCCGAACGCCACGCCACCTCACAGATCAGGGTCACCCTGCGAGCCGACACCGTACGCGCCGACGGATCCACCGCGACCCTGGAGGTCATCGACGACGGCGCCGGAATACCCGCCGAACACCGCGAGAAGGTCTTCGACCGCTTCACCCGGCTGGACACCTCACGCAACCGCGACGCCGGAGGAACCGGGCTGGGGCTGCCGATCGCACGCCAGATCGCCCAAGCACACCAGGGCACCCTGACCGTCCAGGACAGCGAACGCGGAGCACGCTTGGTACTCCGCCTCCCCGTGTGCGATCCCTCTCCATGTCACTGACCCACGCTCAGCTCCCGAGAGTTCGTGGATGACATCGGCCGCTCTCCTCAGCCTCCGTTGCCGCCGCCGCCGTGACCGTGGCCGTGGCCGTGGCCACCGCCGTGTTTGGTGGCGAGGAGAGTGATCATCGTACCTGCGACGGCGGGGCTGCCCGCCGGGGGGTTCTGCGCGAGAATGATGTCGTTCTGCTGCCCCTTGGCCGGGTCCTGCTCGTTGATGGTCACCTGGAAGCCCGCGACCTGCAGGGTCTGGCGGGCCTGTTCCTGAGTCTGGCCGACCACGCTGGGCACTGGGAGGCCGTTGGGTCCTCGAGGGCCGCTGACGTAGATGGTGATCGCGTCGGCTCCCGGCTGAGCCGTCCGACCTGCGGGCGGGTCGGTTCGGGTCACCTGGCCTGAGGGGATGTCCGCGGACGGTTCGGTGGCGGAGACGAAGGTGAAGCCGAGGGCTTGGAGCACGGCCTGGGCTCGGGAAAGTGACACGCCCTTGAGGTCGGGGATGCGTACGCCCTGGAGTCCCTTGGAGGGGAACAGTGTGATGACACCACCCTGGGAGATGCGACCTCCGGGCGGCGGATCCGTCGCGGTCACCGCACCTTTGACGATCTTGTCGCTGACTCGCGCGGGTCCCTGGAAGACCGTGTAGCCCTTGGCCTTGAGCTCGGCCGTGGCGTCGGTGACCGACAGGCCGATGACGCTGGGCGTGCTCTGGTACTGCCCGGCTGTCTGATACCAGGCCGCTGAGCCCAGCACCAGCAGGGCGATCAGGCCGATGCCGACGAGCACGAACCGGCCGGTGAACGCTGACAGGATCCTGTTCAGGACCGGCGACTCGTCGCCTACCTGGGCGCCGCGGCCGAGCAGGCCCGGCGGCAGCTGCAGGATCGCGGTGGCGTTGTGCGGTTCCGGCGGCGCGGCCTGGGCCAGCCTGTGATCGATGTCGGCCGGGAGTGTCCGCTCCACCTCGGCCACGGCGGCCGCGAAGTGGTCGGCGTCGGCGGGGCGGCGCCGGGGGTCAACGGCCGTGGCGGCGGCGACCAGCGCATCCAACGCCGGTGGGACGCCGGGCAGGACGCCGGAGGGCAGCGGCACGACTTCGTTGACGTGCTTGTAGGCGACCGCCAGCGGGCTCTCGGCCAGGTGCGGCTGCCTCCCGGTGACCAACTCGAAGAGCAGGATCCCGGCGGAGTAGACATCGGAGCGGGCATCGGCTGTCCCCGAAACCACCTGTTCGGGAGCCATATAGGCGACAGTGCCGATGATCAGGCCGGTCTTGGTCTGCTTGCTGGCAGCCTGCGCACGGGCCAGACCGAAGTCGGCGACCTTGACCCGGCCATCGTCGGCGAGCAGCACGTTCTCCGGCTTGACGTCCCGATGCACCAGCCCGGCCCGGTGCGCCGCACCCAGAGCGGCCAGAACCGGCCGCAGGAGTGACAGCGCGTGGCGTGGGCCCAGGCGGCCCCGCTCGTTCAACAGGTCCCGCAACGTACGGCCCGGCACGTACTCCATCACCAGGAAGACGTGCTCACCCGAGGTGCCCTGGTCGTAGACCGCGACAACGTTCGGGTGCGCCAGCCCAGCCGCGATCTTCGCCTCGCCGATGAAACGGGCGACGAACTCCTCATCGCGCGCCACGTCGGAGTGCATGACCTTGACCGCGACCTCCCGGCCCAGCTTCAGGTCACGGGCCAC
>JAOPYM010000253.1 GCA_025964615.1 Actinomycetes bacterium | reverse complement strand
ACCTGGTCGTCGACCGGTCCGCCTTCGACAAGATCATCTCGGCGGGCGGCTTCATCACCGCACCGACGGGTACGGCCCCGGACGCGCACGCGGTGCCGGTGCCCAAGCCGGACGCGGACGCCGCCTTTGTGGCCGCCGAGTGCATCGGCTGCGGCGCCTGCGTCGCGGCCTGCCCGAACGGCTCCGCGTCACTGTTCCTCGGCGCGAAGGTCACCCATCTGGGCCTCCTGCCGCAGGGCCAGCCGGAGCGCGACTCCCGGGTGCTCAGCATGCTGGAGACCCACGACGAACTGGGCTTCGGCGGCTGCACCAATACCGGTGAATGCACCGCGGCCTGCCCCAAGGAGATCCCGCAGAACGTCATCGGCCAACTCAACCGCGACTACCTGTCGGCCGTACGCAAGGGCAAGCGCTGACCATACGTACTCGCCGTTTATACTGTCTGGGTCAGTCGCAAGGGCTCCATTGCGGTGTGATCTTGCACAGTCCGAGTCCCTGGTCATGCTGGACCTTTCCAGCCTAGGCTGGATCTCATTTCCCGGCGACTGACGCGAAGGGCCCGTGGATCTTCCACGGGCCCTTCGCTCATCTCATGCCGTCGGCGTATTCTCGCCCTTCTTGACGATGCCGAGCTTGGAACCGAGCCAGACGATCGGGTCGTATTTCTTGCCCGCGACCCGCTCCTTCATCGGAATGAGCGCGTTGTCAGTGATCTTGATGTGCTCCGGGCAGACCTCAGTGCAGCACTTGGTAATATTGCACATCCCCAACCCGAATTCGTCCTGAGCGATCTCCCTGCGATCCAGGACGTCGGCCGGATGCATCTCCAGTTCTGCCACCCGCATGAGGAAACGAGGGCCGGCGAAGGCCTCCTTGTTCTCCTCATGGTCACGGACGACGTGGCAGACGTTGTTGCACAGGAAGCACTCGATGCACTTGCGGAACTCCTGCGAACGCTCCACGTCCTGCTGCATCATCCGGAACTCGCCCGGCTTGACGTCCCCACCGTCGAAGGCGGGCACTTCCCGCGCCTTCTGGTAGTTCCAGCTGACGTCCGTGACCAAATCCCTGATGACAGGGAAGGTGCGGACCGGGGTGACCGTGATGGTCTCGTCCTCGGTGAAGGTGGACATCCGGGTCATGCACATCAGCCGGGGCATGCCGTTGATCTCCGCCGAGCAGGACCCGCACTTGCCTGCCTTGCAGTTCCACCGCAGCGCCAGGTCGGGGGTCTGGGTGGCCTGGAGGCGGTGCAGGATGTCGAGGACGACCTCGCCCTCGTTCACCTCGACCGTGTAGTCGGTCAGCTCGCCCTGGCCCTCGTCGCCGCGCCAGACCTTGAACTTCGCCTTGTAGGTCACTTGGTCTCCTCCGGCAGCTCGTCCGCGGTCAGGTACTTCTTGAGTTCGTCGTTCTCGAAGAGCTCGATGAGATCGGCGCGCATCGGCTCCATGGGCTGGTGCTTCAGCGAGACGCCACCGTCGCCGGACAGCCGGCAGATGAGGTTGACCTTGCGCCACTCCGCGGACATCGCGGGGTAGTCGTCGCGAGTGTGGCCGCCACGGCTCTCCTGCCGCTCGAGCGCGGCCCTGGCGATGCACTCCGAGACGAGCAGCATGTTGCGCAGGTCGAGGGCGAGATGCCAGCCCGGGTGGTAACCCCGGCCGCCCGAGGCTGCGACCGGCGCCACGCTGACGTTGGAGACCCGCTCGCGCAGCTTCTCCAGCGCCTCGAGTGCCAGCGCCAGCTCCTCCTCCTTGCGAATGATGCCGACCAGGTCGTTCATCATCTGCTGGAGTTCGTGGTGGACGGTGTAGGGGTTCTCGCCGCCCTCACGTTCCAGGGGGGCCAGTGCCTCGGCCGCCGCCGCCTCCACCTCGGCATCGGGTACGGAGGGGAGGTCCGCGCCGAGTGACTCGATGTACTCGCACGCGCCGAGCCCGGCCCGCCGGCCGAAGACGAGCAGGTCGGTGAGCGAGTTGCCGCCAAGCCGGTTGGACCCGTGCATGCCGCCGGAGCACTCCCCGACCGCGAACAGGCCGGGCACGATCGCGGCGGCGGTGTCGGCGTCCACCTCGACGCCGCCCATCACGTAGTGACAGGTCGGGCCCACCTCCATGGGCTCCTTGGTGATGTCGACGTCGGCCAGTTCCTTGAACTGGTGGTGCATCGACGGGAGCCGCTTGACGATCTCGGCGGCACCGCCGGGCATCCGGTCCACGACCGTCAGGTACACGCCGCCGTGCGGGGTACCGCGCCCGGCCTTCACCTCGGAGTTGATGGCCCGGGCCACCTCGTCGCGCGGCAGCAGTTCCGGCGGCCGCAGGTTGTGGTCCGGGTCGTCGTACCAGCGGTCGCCCTCCTCCTCGGTGGTGGCGTACTTGTCCTTGAACACGTCGGGGATGTAGTCGAACATGAAGCGCTTGCCGTCGCTGTTCTTCAGGACTCCCCGGTCACCGCGAACGGACTCGGTGACGAGCAGGCCCTTCACCGACGGCGGCCACACCATGCCGGTCGGGTGGAACTGGACGAACTCCATGTTGAGCAGGGTCCCGCCGGCCAGCATCGCCAATGCGTGCCCATCTCCGGTGTACTCCCAGGAGTTGGAGGTGACCTTGAACGTCTTGCCGATGCCTCCGGTCGCGAGGATCACCGCGGGCGCCTCGAAGACCACGAACTTGCCGGTTTCGCGGACGTAGGCGAACGCGCCGCAAATCTGTTCACCATTCTTGAGCAGTCTGGTGACGGTGGTCTCGGCCCAGACCTTGATGCGGGCCTCGTAGTCACCGTGATCGCGGTGGTCCTCCTGCTGGAGGGCAACGATCTTCTGCTGGGTGGTCCGGATCAGCTCCAGGCCGGTGCGGTCCCCGACGTGCGCGAGGCGAGGGTACTCGTGCCCGCCGAAGTTGCGCTGGCTGATCTTGCCGTCCTTGGTGCGGTCGAACAGCGCACCCCACGCCTCCAGCTCCCAGACCCGGTCCGGGGCCTCCTTGGCGTGGAGTTCGGCCATCCGCCAGTTGTTGAGGAACTTGCCCCCCCGCATGGTGTCGCGGAAGTGGACCATCCAGTTGTCGTTGCTGTTGACATTGCCCATGGCCGCGGCCGCGCCGCCCTCGGCCATGACCGTGTGGGCCTTGCCGAACAGCGACTTGGAGATGATGGCGACCTTCTTGCCCTGCAGTCGGGCCTCGATCGCCGCGCGGAGTCCGGCGCCACCGGCGCCGATGACCACGACGTCGTACTGCTGCCGCTCGATTTCAGTCATGCCGAGGGGTCCCCTAGTTGATGAAGCGCAGGTCGGAGATGGTGCCGCTGGAGACCAACATGACGTAGAAGTCGGCCACCACCAGGGATCCCAGTGTGATCAGCGCGAACTGGCCGTGCCGCTCGTTGAGCCTGGACACCTGCGTCCAGGCCCAGTACCGGACCGGGTGCTTGGAGAAGTTCTTGAGCCGTCCGCCCATGACGTGCCGGCACGAGTGGCACGACAGGGTGTAGCCCCACAGCAGGATCACGTTGGCGAGCAGGACCAGCGTGCCCAGGCCGATGCCGAAGCCGCCGTCCTTGCCGTGGAAGGCGTTGATCGCGTCCCAGGTGTTGACCAGCGAGATGAGCCCGGCGATCACCCAGAAGTAGCGGTGCAGGTTCTGCCCGATCAGCGGGAACCTGGTCTCACCGGTGTACTTCGCGTGCGGCTCCTTGACGCCGCAGGCCTGCGGAGAGGCCCAGAACGACCGGTAGTAGGCCTTGCGGTAGTAGTAGCAGGTCAGCCGGAACCCCAGCAGGAACGGCAGGGACAGCGCCGCATAGGGGATGAAGAAGGGCATGCCCTTCGGCAGGAAGGTGCCGAAGTCGGCCGCGTTGCCGACCTTGCCGGCTCCGATGGCGGCATGGCAGGCGTCGTTCACACAGGGCGAGTAGAAAGGGGTCAGGTAGTGGTACTGCGGGACATAGAAGGAACCACCCCACATGGCGCGTACGGTCGCGTACGCCACCCATGCCGTGAAGATCACGAAGGTGACGTACGGATACTTACGCCAGTTGTCCGTGCGTAGGGTGCGTTCCTTGATCTGGGCGCGCTGTTTGACCGGCGCTTCCACAGTGCTCATCGATGGCGCTCCTTGAAGTGGGTCGCGCAATGTGCGTGCGGGTGTCGCGCCCATCGCGCCGCGGCTACAACCTGTTACACGCACAGTTGGCTAAGCGACCCTACGCCCTCAACCTGTCACTGTGACACACCTAACAGGTAGCCCGGCGCTGTGACTCTCAACACAGCACGTTCCCTACCATCAGGGGATGCTACCGATCACAACCGAACGCCTTGTGCTGCGCACGCTGCGGAGGGACGACCTGGACGCGGTCCACGCCTACCGGTCCCTGCCGGAGGTGATGCGGTACCTGTACCCGCAACCGCAGAGCCGCGAGCAGGTGCGCGACTTCATCGCGGAACGGTCCGCGATCCCGCCGATGGACGCCCAGGGCCAGAAGCTCACTCTGGCCATCGAAGTGGACGGGGCCGTGACCGGGGAGGCGGTGCTCATCATGGTGAGCCCCGAGCAGCTGACCGGGGAGATCGGGTACGTCGTCCATCCGGACTTCGCGGGCCGGGGGATCGCCACCGAGGCCGGGCGGGAGATGCTCAGGCTGGGGTTCGAGTCGTACGGCCTGCGCCGCATGATCGGGCGCCTCGACGGGCGGAACGAGCCGTCCGCGCGGGTCCTGGCGCGGCTCGGGATGCGGCGTGAGGCCCATTTCGTTCAGAACGAGTTCGTCAAGGGCGAGTGGGCGGATGAGGTCGTCTATGCCATGCTTCACCACGAATGGCATGGGGGTCGTCAATGAGTGCAACGGTAGTAGGCGCAGCGATCATCAGGAACGGGCGGCTGCTGGCCGCCCAGCGGGCCGAGCCCGCCGCGCTGGCCGAGGGCTGGGAGTTCCCCGGCGGCAAGGTGGATCCCGGCGAGTCCGACGAGGACGCGCTGGTCCGCGAGTGCTTCGAGGAACTGGGCGTACGGGTCCTCCTGGGCGAGCGGATCGGCGGCGACTGGCCGCTGGGTGGGACCAGTGAGGCCACCGTGATGCGGGTCTGGACCGCCGAGATCGTCGAGGGCGAACCACAGGCCCTCGAGCACCTGGAACTCCGCTGGCTGACCGTGGACAAGCTCTACGACGTCGAATGGCTACCGGGAGACCTCCCAGTGGTGGCCGCCATCCGCCGCCACCTCCGCGCCCTCGCCCGCCGCCCCTGACCGTTGAGTCGTGGCGTTTCCCGCACCGTTTCGCGTTTCGGTGCGGGAAACGCCACGAGTCAACGAGTCGCGACGCGGGCGGCGCCTGCGTAGTGGGAGCGGGTGGACAGTGGCGTGATCTTCACCACGTCGCCGGTGGACGGGGCCTGGAGGAACTTGCCGCCGCCCAGCCGTCCAGCGCGGCCCACACATACGGCTTGCCGAGCGCACCCAGCGTGATCTTGGTCGCGTGGAAATGGTCAAGTGGCGACAAACCGGGCTTCAAGAATCGGGCAAGCCGGAGGGACCGCCGATCCCAAGTAGAATGGGGTATGCCGCACGTCTGCGGTGACTCCAGATCCCACGAAGCCGAGCGAGCACGCATGCCCATCTCCACGCGCGACGATCTCCGTAACGTCGCGATCGTCGCCCACGTCGACCACGGGAAGACAACGCTGGTCGACGCCATGCTCTGGCAGTCCGGAGCCTTCGGCGCCCACGAGCACGTCGACGAACGCGCCATGGACTCCAACGACCTGGAGCGCGAGAAGGGCATCACGATCCTCGCAAAGAACACCTCGGTCCACCATGGCGATCTGACCCTCAACATCATCGACACCCCGGGCCACGCCGACTTCGGCGGCGAGGTCGAGCGCGGGCTGTCCATGGTGGACGGGGTCGTCCTGCTGGTCGACGCCTCCGAGGGACCGCTGCCGCAGACCCGGTTCGTACTCCGGAAGGCCTTCGCCTCCAAGCTGCCGGTCATCCTGGTGGTCAACAAGGTGGACCGGCCGGACGCCCGGATCACCGAGGTCGTGGACGAGACCTACGAGCTGTTCATGGACCTGGACGCCACCGAGGAGCAGATCGACTTCCCGATCGTCTACGCCTCCTCGCGCGCCGGCCGGGCCTCCCTGAACAAGCCCGAGAACGGCCAGATGCCCGACAGCGAGGACCTCGAGCCGCTGTTCCAGGTCATCAAGGAGACCATCCCGGCGCCGTCGTACGACCCGGACGCGCCCTTCCAGGCGCACGTCACCAACCTGGACGCCTCCAACTTCCTGGGCCGGATCGCGCTCTGCCGCGTGCACAACGGCACCATCAAGAAGGGCCAGCAGGTCGCCTGGTGCAAGCACGACGGCTCGATCGAGCGCGTCAAGATCACCGAGCTCCTGATGACCGACGCGCTGGAGCGCAAGCCCGCCGAGCAGGCCGGCCCCGGCGACATCATCGCGATCGCCGGCATCCCGGAGATCATGATCGGCGACACCCTCGCCGACCCCGAGGACCCGCGCCCACTGCCGCTGATCACGGTCGACGAGCCCGCCATCTCGATGACCATCGGTACCAACACCAGCCCGATGGTCGGCCGCGAGAAGGGTTCGAAGGTCACCGCCCGGATGGTCAAGGACCGCCTGGAGCGGGAACTGGTCGGCAACGTCTCGCTGCGGGTGCTCCCGACCGAGCGGCCCGACACCTGGGAGGTGCAGGGCCGGGGCGAGCTGGCGCTGGCGATCCTGGTCGAGCAGATGCGCCGTGAGGGGTACGAGCTGACCGTCGGCAAGCCGCAGGTCGTCACCAAGGAGATCGACGGCAAGAAGCACGAGCCCGTCGAGAAGCTCACGATCGACGCCCCAGAGGAGTACCTCGGCGCGGTCACGCAGCTCCTCGCGGTCCGCAAGGGCCGCATGGAGAACATGGTCAACCACGGCACCGGCTGGATCCGGATGGAGTTCGCCGTGCCGGCCCGTGGCCTGATCGGCTTCCGTACCGAGTTCCTCACCGAGACCCGCGGCACCGGCATCGCCCACCAGGTCTTCGAGTCCTACGAGCCGTGGTTCGGCGAGCTGCGCACCCGCAACAACGGCTCCCTGGTCTCCGACCGCTCCGGGCCGGTCACCGCCTTCGCGATGACCAACCTCCAGGAGCGCGGCGTACTGTTCGTCGGCCCGACCATCGAGGTGTACGAGGGCATGATCGTCGGCGAGAACTCGCGCGCCGACGACATGGACGTCAACATCACCAAGGAGAAGAAGCTCACCAACATGCGCGCCTCCACCAGCGACGCGACGGAGACGCTGATCCCGCCGCGCATCCTGTCGCTCGAGCAGGCGCTGGAGTTCTGCCGCGAGGACGAGTGCGTGGAGATCACGCCGCTCGCGGTCCGGATCCGCAAGGTCGTGCTGGACGCCAAGGAGCGGGAGCGCACCCGTTCGCGCGCCAAGCGCGGCTGATCCCACAAGCCAGGAAGGGACCGCCCCGGTGGGGGGATGGTCCCTTTCTGTGTTCATGGCCGCGCCTCCGGTACGGCGCGGGCCTTGACGCGTGGGACTCTCCGGTCCGTCGGGCTCTAACCCAAATGGACGGTGCCGGTGACGTCGGCGGCGAGGCGGATGGAGTCGCCCTCGCGGAGCGGGGCCTCCATGCCGGGTGCGAGCCGCTGGCCGTTGACGAACGTGCCGTTGGTGGACCGCTCGTCGCGTACGAAGCAGGCGCCGCCGGCGTCCATCCAGACCGTCGAGTGCCTGCGGGAGACGTTGTCGTACGGCGCGAAGGTCTGCGCGACCGGGGACTGGCCGACGTCGCGGCCGAGCACCAGGTGCTGGCCTGCGGGCACCTGCAGCTCACCGGTCGGGAAGACCAGGCGGAGCACCGGCGGCGCCGACGGTGTGCGCAGCGGCCGCAGGCAGACGTTGCACTGCGCCGCCCCCGGGTCGGAGAGCACCGCCTCGCAGTGCGGGCACATGAACGCGGTGCTGTCCGGTACGGGCGACCGCTGCGGCTGCCGCTCCGGGGGGATCAGCGTCTCCTCGCGCCGAGGCGCCGGGCCCTGCGGCTGCGGGGCCTGCCGGGCGGGCGGCGCCGGCTCATGCGGCGGGTAGGGGCCCTGCGGCCCCCGGTCCGGAGCCGGGTAGGTCACCGGGTCGTACACCGGCTGCTGCGGTTCGGACGGCACCCCGAGCGGTCGCCGCGGCTCTTCCTGTGGGTACGGAGGCTGGGGAGGCAGCTGCTGGGGGTACGGCTCCTGGGGGTACGGCTGCTGCGGGTAGGGGGCCTGCCGGTACGGGTCCTGCCCCTGCTGTGGAGGAGGCGTCTGCTGCTGGGGAGGCGGCTGCTGGCCGTACGGGTCCGGCCGGCCATAGGGATCCTGCGGCCGGTACTGGTCGGGCTTCTGTGGGTCCGGCGGGGTCTGCTCGAACTGCGGCCGCCCCGGAGCCTGCTCGTAGGAGGGCTGACGTGGCGGAGTCGGCTCGTACGGCGGCTGCGCCGGAGCCTGCCCGTAGGGGGGCTGCTCGTAAGGGGGCTGCTCATAGGACGGCTGGCGCGGCGGGGTCGGCTGCCCATGCTGCGGCTCGTACGGGGGCTGCGGCTCGTACGGGGGCTGCGCGGGGGGCTGGTCGTAGGGGGGCTGCTGCTGCGTCGGATCCGGGCGCCGGGGCTGCTCCTCCCGCGTCGGCGGGTTGCGGCGCGGCTGGACCCGGGCCAGGTTGGTACCGCAGTTGTTGCAGATCAGGTCACCCGCCTGGAACGGCGTACGACAGGTGGGACAGGTCAAGGACGCCACGAGACCTCCCCGGCATGTATCCCCGCACGCTCGAGCGCCGTGTTCAACTGATCCATGTCACCTCGGCGCGGTATCCCGATGTAGTACACCCGCCGCCCCTCCGGCCCGTCGTCGACACTCACCTGTACGCGAGGAGCCGTACCCTCCACGAGCGATTCGTACCGCGCGCGACCGAGGTCGCTGAGCGGCACGAGGCGCTGATTGGCCGACCCCCGCAGGGGTGAGCCGTCGTTGCGCCCGTCGATGTACGGTCCCGCAACCACAGCATCACACAGCCCAAGGATCTCCCGCGACCCGGGATCACGGATGAGCCTGGAGTAGGCAAACCCGGAGAAGATCAGCACATCCAGGTCGTCCCGCCAGGCTCGGATGCCCCGCAGCAGTGCAGCCACCGCCAAAGGCTGCTGGAACGGCTCGCCGCCCGAGATGGTCACCCCGTCGACCGGCCCGGACAGCGAGGCCAGCCAGCCGAGCACCGCCTCAACCGGGGCCGAGGCGGACGGGTCTGCGGGCCAGGTGTCACGCGACAGGCAGCCCGGGCAGCCGATCGTGCAGCCCTGCGTCCAGATGCCCGCCCGCGTCCCGTACCCCAGGGTCGTGACCGGATAGTGCGCCTTGGACAACAGCATGGAGGTCACCGCAGATCCAGCTCCACCATGCTGCGCGTCAACCAGGCCGCGGCGCTTCTGCGGATCCTCGGTCACTGCAGGTCCAGCTCCACGATGCTGCCCTCTCGGCGGATGCCGGTCACCGCGACGTCCTCACCCGCCCGCAGCTCCCGGTCGAACAGCGCCCGGGCGAGCGGGTTCACGAACGTCGACTCCAGCGCCATCCCGATGCCCCGGCCGCCCTTCTCCAGCTCGCTGGTGCACCAGGTGCGGAGCGTCTCGCGGACCTCGGACCCGAGTGTCAGGTTCAGCCGGTGCTCGTCGATGACCCGGCGGCAGATGTTGGCCAGTTGCAGGTCGAAGATGCGGTCCGCGGCCTCCGGGCCGATGAAGTTGAACACCACGATGTTGTCGCCGAACCTGTTGAGCAGCTCCGGCCGGTTCAGCACGGTGGTGAAGTGGTCGGAGATGGTGCCCTTGAGCCGCTGCTCGATCTGCTCGTACGGCATGCCGGGCGTGATGTTCAGCTCCCGGTCGACGTACATCCCGAGGTTCGAGGTGAAGATCAGGATGGACTCGGAGAAGTGCACGGTGTTGCCGCGCCCGTCAGTGAGCCGCCCGTCCTCCAGGATCTGCAGGAACTTGTCCAGGATCCGCGGGTGCGCCTTCTCGATCTCGTCGAACAGGATCACCCGGAACGGATCCTCGCGCACCGCGTTGGTGAGCTCCCCGCCCGCCTCGTGCCCCACGTAGCCGGGCGGCGACCCGATCAGCCGGTCCCCGGCATGCTCGGCGGAGAACTCACTCATGTCGAACCGCAGGTAGGCGGACTCGTCGCCGAACACCAGCGAGGTGATGGACTTGGCCAGCTCGGTCTTGCCGGTACCGGTGGGCCCGGCGAAGAACAGCACGCCGCGCGGCCGGCTGCCCGACCGGGTGGCCTGCGCGCCGGACAGCCCAAGGACGGCCCGCTTGAGGATGTCGAGGGTCTTGGTGACGGCCTCCGGCTGGCCGAGTACCCGCTCGGGGACCCGCTTCTCCCCCTCCAGGACCCGCCGCCGCAGATGGCCCCGGCTCCACGGGTTGTCCAGCACGCCCAGTTTGTACGTCCGGACCGCGTCGGGCAGCGAAGCCAGCTCGACGTTCTGCTCGCGGGCCAGCCGGGTGACCTCGATCATGCTCTGCAGCGTGAGGCCGTCGGCCTGTTCGGCGAACGCGTCGCAGGCCTCGGTCGCCACCGGGTCGGCGGACACGTCGGCCACCCCGAACGCGCGGGCCAGCAGCCGGGCGGTCTCCTGCCGGTCGCCCAGGTGCGGCCGGGGCACGGTGATCTCGCGGATGTTCTCGTTGCCGGCGGTCAGCCACGGCGGCAGGTCCCCCGGCCGCTCCACCAGCCACAGCACCGGGTTGTAGAGCGGCTTGGGCCGTACGCCCTCGACGTAGACCGGGTTGGCGGTACGGGAGAGCTTCTCGCAGAAGCGGAAGAAGTCCCGTTCGGCCGGGTCGAGGTCGGACGGGCCCGTCGCGATCCGCGAGGCGCTGTCCAGCACGAATGCCGCCCTGATCGGTTCCGACGGGCGGACCACCGACGTCAGGTGCTTGGCGAGGGTCTCCAGCGACGGCTTGCCGTCCTTGAGGTCGCCGAGCAGCGTCCGCGCCGCCGCCGTGGCGGCGTCCCCGATCTCGTCGTCGGTGTCGGGGAAGACCCGCAGCCCGTCCACCGGGTCGTACACGAGCAGGCAGGCGAAGCCGCTGGCGTGCAGGGCCTCCCACAGCAGATCGTGCAGCGGCATGAGGGTCGCCGCCTCATCCCCCTGCACGAGGAAGGTGTCGTACAGGTTCCCGGACAGGATGTACTGCGAATGCACCGACAGGGTCGCGTCGAGTTCGCGGACGAACGCCGGCCACCCCGTCAGCCGCCCGCCCAGCGTCGATTGACTCACTGCTCACGCTCCCGCTGCTTTTCCCTCGGCTTGCCCCGGGTCCTAGTCTGCCGTGCTTCGGGCACCACCGGCAGCCGCTGATCGCCCGGGTCGATCTGCCAGCGCACGTCGGCACGTACCCCCTGATGCTCCAATCTGGTGCGTGCCGTCTCGAACGCCACGCACCATTCCGCCTCGCGCTCGGTGTCCTTGCGGCGTTCCTCCTCGTTGCGGGGTTCCGCGGTGCGTACCAGCGCGGCCCGCACCTGCCCGCCGTCCTCGACCCGCATCCGCACGGCGTGGTCGGGCCAGCCGTCCCGGCTCAGCACCACGGCGCCGTCCCTGGCGGTCAGCGTCTCGAAACCGGTGTCCACCTCGTAGCCGAGTTCGCCGAACGCCCCAGTGATCCGGTCGAGGATGAACAGGCGCTCGGCCTCGGCCTGCTCGGCGGCCTCCTGCTCCTCGGCCCGCCTGCGCGCCTCGTCCCGGTGGGCCTGGGTACGCGCCGAGGCCTGCTGCACCCGGAGCCGTACCTCCGTGAGCAGTCCCTCCGCCTCACTGGCCGTGGTCGCGTCCGCCACCCGCGCCGCGGCCTGCGCCACGTGCAGCCGGTCGGCCGCCGCGGTATCGGCCGGCATCCGCGCCAGCACCCGCACCAGCGCCGCCGCCCGCTGTTGCCCTGCGGCCCCGGTCCGCGGCGCCGCGGCTTCATCGTTTCGGGGTACGGAAGCGTGGCGTTCTTGTACGGGCTCGGGGGCGGCTGCTTGTACGGGCTCGGGGGCGGTGACGAGAGCGCCTACCGGTAGGTGGAAGATCTCCGCCGCCATTTCGGTGGCGGTGCGCTCAGCGAGCCGCCGCTCGGCCTGGTCCAGCTCTTCGTCCGCCGCCGCGCACCAGGCGGCCAGTTCCGCGGCGCCCTGCCCGTCGAACATGAGCGGCTCGGGCACGTCCCCCCCGGCCTCCGCGAGCACCGCGATCCGGGCGTTGCGATCGAGTACGGCTCGCAGCGCACTGTCGTAGGCCTGCGCGTCCGCGAGTGCGGTGGCCCGGTCCTCCGCCCGGTTCGCGGCCAGGGCCGCCAGTACCTCGGCGCCCCTGCCCGCTGCCTGCCCCGCCTTGCCGAGCACCCGGTTGAGTCCAAGGGTGAGCACCACGGCCACGTCCAGCGCGACCTCCGCCTCCAGCCCGCTACTCACCGTCTCTCCACCGCCCTCTCCCGCGCTTTCTCCCCGGCCCGTTCCGTGGTCACGCGAGGGCCTCGTGCCTTACGAGTTCGTGCGCCTGCTTCCAGCGGTGCAGCCGTAGGCCCGCCGCGATGGCGTGCCCGGCCGCGGCAGCGAAGAGCAACAGGATCCACAGCAGCCAGACGATGGCCGCCAGCGCCGCGAAGACGACAAGGAGCAGAACTATGGGAAGGAGTCCCGCGAGCAGCAGGAACCCGCAGCCCCTGCTGCCCTGGCTCCGTCTCGTACCCGACACCGCCTGCGAGGCCTTCGACAGCCCTCGGCCGCCGATGCCGAGCAGCTTCGACAGCCCGGCCCAGGGACCGTGCGGCAGATAGTCGCCGCCCTGCCTGCGGGCCAGCGCCACCTCGCAGCCGCACTCGGCCAGCCAGACCAGGACCGACAGCGCAAGCAGCACCCCGAGGCCGACTCCCTTGGCGCCCTGCTGAGCACCCACCGACGCCGTACCACCCGAAGAGCCGCCGAACAGCTGGGTGATCAGCACGCTGCCGCCCGCCCAGAGCACCAGCAACGGCAGCGACCAGACGACGGCCCGTACCGTGGCGCTGCCGGTGCCTGCCCGCCGCTTGCTCTCCAGCTCCTGCCAGTGCTGCTCGCGCTGGGCGGCCTGCAGTGCCTGCGTGCTCCGCTCCCGCTCCCGTACCCCCGCCTCGGCGATCGCGACCGGCGAGGTCTGGACGACGGCCAGGCGGCGGAGCGGATCATCGCCTGCCCCGTCCACCAGCCAGCCGAACCACGGCACCGGATCAGGCACCTGGGCGCGGGCCCGCTCGAACGCCTGCCGGAACGCGTTCGCCGCGTCGGCCGGTCTGGCCGCCAGCGCGAGCAGCATCAGCAGCACCTGCTCACCGCCCGGCGCGGCGGCCTCGGCGAGCCTGGCAGCGGCCGGTGCGGGCACGTGCCCGCGCAGCGATGCGGCCAGCCGGTCCCAGGCGGTCACCCCGTCCCGCCACTGGGCGTCGACCGCCTCCTCGCCCAGCTCCGGCAGCAGCCGGTGCTCCCAGAGATCACGTCCGATCCGCCGCGCGGTCGGCTGGTCCGGGTTCCCCTGGTCCAGGGCGAGCCCGGCCAGACCGGGCAGATCAGCGATGGTCACCCTGCGGCCCAGGTAGTGCGGCGGAAGGTCCGGATCCAGCCAGCGCACCAGGTACATCAGCTTCACGTCGGGCGGCAGCTGCGCGGTCAGGTGCCAGTCGATGAGCTCGATCCGGCCCTCGTCGCCCTGGGTCCCGAGCCAGTCCCGCAGTGCCCGCCAGGCCTCGCTCTCGCTCTTGGCGAAGAAGTACCGCGCGCCGTCCGCCCAGTTCTCCACCAGAGCGCGGGCGAGCTCGCGCCGATCGGTGAACCGCCGCCCCTTGAACGCCAGGCCTGCGCCGGCGCCCAGCCCGCCCTGCCCTGGCAGTGCGCCGCCCTGCGGGAGTTCCTCGCTCTCCGCGACGGCAGGCGTCTGGCCCTGCAGCCAGGCGGTCACCTCCTCGTAGGCCCACCGCCGTCGCGGATCGCGGGTCAGCAGCCCGCTGCACAGCAACCGCAGCCGTGGGTCATCGAGGTCGGTGTTGTCGACCGGCCGAGTGGCCAGGTGGTCGACCACCACCGTCTCGCTCATGCCCTCGAACGGCTTGCGGCCAGTCACCAGCTCGCGCGCGATCATGCCGAGCGACCACCAGTCCCGCGCCGGGGACACCTGCCCGGACAGCGACTCCGGCGCCGCGTACGCGAGCGTCCTGCTCGACGAGGCGAACACCACGCTCTGGTCGATGACCTTGCTGAGGCCGAAGTCGGTGATGACGAGCCGCAGCGGTACGGCCTCGGCGACCAGGACGTTCTCGGGCTTCAGGTCCCGGTGCACGATCCCGGCCCGGTGCAGGCAGGCCAGGCCCTCGGCCAGCTGCGCCACCACGTCCTGCGGGTCCGGCGCCTGCCGCATGAGGTCGCGCAGGTTGCCCGCGGGGTGGTACTCGATGACCTCGTAGTCGCGGCCGTCCGCATGCCCGGTCTCCAGGATCCGTACGACATGCGCGGACTCCAGCGCGGGCAGCGTCCGCCACACCTCACGGTCGCCGGCGTACCCGCGCCGGTAGAGCTTCACGACGTACTCGGTACCCTCCTGCAACTCCCAGCCGTGCAGGTCCCGCACATGCAGCAGGTCCGACTCGGCACCCTGCACGGGCAGCTCGCCGAGCACCGCGAACCGCTCCGCCAGCACCCCGGGCAACCGCATCAGCGGCTCGCGCGGCGGCGGTACGACCACGTCCCTGCGCGTCTCCCCCGGATCCCGGCGGGTCCGGCCTTGCACGTCCTCGAACTCGGCCACAGCCCCATACTCCGTGTTTTCGGGTGACTCCGGCGAGCCTAACGGCTACCGGCGGCCCCGGCCTCGGGAAGACGAACGTGGTCTTCGCCAACCTTCTCAATCCGAAACCTGGCCACTGCATACGCCAAGGCCAGGGAATAGGAATAAGGCCCATTCAACCCATCGGCTGCCAATAGGCTTGCGGCCATGGTTTCCCGTCTCCATGTGGTCAACGACGACGACTCCTCACTCACCGACCTGGCTGATGCGGCCCGGGCAGGCGCTGCGGTGTCCTCCGCCCAGGCACTCGCCGAATGGATCGGCGCCGGCCGCGCACTCACCGCCAGCGGGGTGCTCAAGCCCGCCGCAGCGGCAGAGGTCTGCGACCTGCTCGGCATCGAGTTGCCTTCGGAGAAGCCTCGCAGCGCACTCGACATCGACGAACTGATGATGGTGTGGAGCACGGCCGCCTCAGCGGGTTTCATCGAGGTCGTCGGCAAGCAGGTCATGGCCGGCGCGGGCCTGGATCGATGGCTCGACGGCGACCCGGAGACCACGCTGGTCATCTGGACCCACTGTGTACTCGACAGCCTCGGCCTCGCCGGCGCACCGGACGACGAACCGGAACTGGAGTACCTGGCGGTCCTGTGCACCCTGTACGACAGGGAGGGGACGACCTCACTCGACGAGCTGGCGACCAGCATCGAGGCGTTCTCCGGCGGTGGATCCACGCAGGACGGGAGGTGCCCCGACTGCGGGCAGGTCCACGCCGCGACCGCAGACCCGCTGGGCTTCTCCGACCTCTTCGGCGACGACGGCGACGGGTCAGAGTTCGCTGAGGAGGTGCTCCTCGCGCTGGTCGAGTTCGGGGTCGCCGACTTCGACGGCCATGCCGCCTCGCTCACTCCGCTGGGCAAAAGGCTCACCACCTTCATGTTCCGCGACAGCGCCCCTGCCGCCGATGCCGACACCGCGACCTTCGTCAGCGAGCTGGCCGGGTTGCCGCCCGTGGTCGCCGCGCTCATGGCCCGGCCCTGGCTGGACGCCCGCACACCCGCCGCGGCCGCCGGGCAGCTGCTCGCCTTCGCCGAATCCGCGGATGGGACGGCACGGATGGCGGCTCTGGCGTTCGCCCGGGAGTGCGGCCCGGAGGCCGCCCCGGCATGGCAGGAGTGGAGCGGCAAGCCGGGGTTCGGGGTCTATGCCAGGGCCTGGCTCGCCGAACAAGGCGACGACAGCGAGTTCAGCGAAAGCGAGCTCAGCGACGGCGACGAGGCGTGGATGGTCGTGGACACGCTCGCCTCCATTCTCGACGCACTCCCAGTGGAGCTACCCGACGTGTTGCTCTCCGGGATGTTGCAAGCGCAGCTCGCAGACGAGATCGCGGAAGTACTGCCGCTGCTGGCAAGCTCCGATCACCCTGCGGCCGGGCGCCTCGTACGGCTGCTGAGCGGCACCGCCTCGAGCCCCCTGGCCGGGCTTGCGTCCCACCCAGCCGCAACCTCGAAGAAGCCCGTACCGCGCGCCGGCCAGGGCAAGCTCGCGGGCTCCGACTCCGTCCACCAGATCAAGATCACGCTGCGGGGTGTGTGGAAACCGCCGGTATGGCGGCGAGTCCTGGTGCCCGCCGGCATCCGCCTCGACGAGCTGCACGAGGTGATCCTGAGGGCGTTCGGCTGGGGCGGTCACCACCTGCGCGTCTTCAGCGACGGGTGGACCGAGTACGGGGTGCCCGATCGCGAACTCGGGCACCAGGACGAAAGCTCCGTCCGGCTCTCCCAGCTCCTCCTCGACACCGGTGCCAAGATCCGCTACACCTACGACTTCGGGGACGACTGGGAGCACGACATCCAGTTGGAGAAGATCCTCCCGCCGGATGCCGGCACGTTGTATCCGGCCTGTACGGCGGGTAAGGGCGCCTGCCCGCCCGACGGCTGCGGCGGCGTCTGGGGTTATTCGAGCCTCAAGGAGACCCTCGCCGACCCCCATGACGAGGAGCACCAGGAGATGCTCGAGTGGCTCAGTCTCGAGTCGGCACAGGACTTCGATCCAGCGGGCTTCTCAGTCGAGGAGGTCAACATCAGGCTGGGGCGCCTGAATCCGCAGCGCCCTCGGTGACTTCCGGGGCGCCTGGGCGGAGGGCCCGCGGGGGGCGGTCCCTCGCTGATCGGCCAGGACCTGCTGCCGATGCTGGTCGGCTACCTGATGGCGATGGGAACCGTCGCCATTGGTCTGCGGACCCTGCACCGGGCCCCGCCCGGCCTAGGGAAGGCCGCTCGGCTGCCGGGACCGGGCCCCCACCGGGCCGTACGACGCGGATGGGGTGGGCTGATCCGGGGCGTGACCGGGACCGCTGTCGGCGGCTATCTGCTGCTGATGGCCGTGACGATCGTCTACTACTCCGGCGTGGCGGGCCAGAGCGGCCATTTCCTGGCCAGCGCCTTCACCGGTACAGCGCTGCTCGTCGGGGTTGCCGTCCGGTCACCTTGGATGAGAAAACTCGGCCGAGGCTGCCGCGACCGGCCA
>JAOPYM010000216.1 GCA_025964615.1 Actinomycetes bacterium | reverse complement strand
CGGCGATGAGCGTCGGCGCGATGTACAGGGACAGCAGCGCGGCGAAGGCCACCGAGCAGGTTCCCAGACCGATCAAGATCAAACCGATGACGCGACGCACGCTGCCTCCAAAGGGGGTGGACCCCGTGCAGGGGTCGGTGCATAGTGACGCAGGTCACCGCAGGAACCTATGAGCCAGATGACAAAGTATGAGCCGGAATACCGTCCCTGACTTAGTCGAGCCCGTGGTCGGCGACGAGCCGCGGCTGCACCACTGTTGACTCGTGGCGCATCCCGACCCCGACGATCCGGCGCCGGTCACGGCCGGACTCAGGCTCGGGCACAGCTCGGGGGCCGGCCGCGAGCTCCGGTTCGGCGACACAAGCGGCAGAGTATGCCAAACCCCGCGGGTTGCCCATGTGCTGGAGATAACACATGCGACACAAGTTACTCCCGAGGCGACAACGGTCCTCGCAGCGTCCGATCCCTACTTGGGGAGGATCTTGAGGGAGTTCACGACCTGGTTGATGTCAGGCCACAGCTTCTTGTGCGTGTTGGGCACGGACATGACCAGTACGGCAGGCGTCTTCCGTCCGGTGCTGACGACGGCGACGGTCACGACCTCGCCGGTCGCCTTGATCCCCGTCCGGTGGTACGTGAGGTACGAGCTGATCAGCCAGCCCCTGCCGCCGGACAGCGTGAGCGCCTGTGAGGCGAGCGGGCGGGAGGAGTGCGGGAACGCGTACAGCCGGGCCTCGATCCCCTGCGCGTAGGCGACGGCCGCCTGCCTCTCGCTGCCGGGCCCCCCGTAGATGCCCTGCTCCGCCGGGCCGAGCACGCCGGACAGCAACTGTCCGTACCACATCTGCGAGCCGCTGTGCTCGGTCACCATGATCTGCTGACCGGACCAGCCGAGCAGCACCAGGTTGCTCTTGGGCCCCGGCACCTGCCACGGCTGGCCGAAGCGCGGATAGGAGAGCCCGGAGAACGTGTCGTCGATACGCCCGGCGACCTTCGACCCGGTGCCGGGGAACTTCTGCAACAGCTTCTCGGCCGGCAGCGCAACGGCTTGCGTCGTCGCCTTCTTCTGCGCCGGGCCGGGCGCGCTCTTCGGCAGGGCCGGCTGCATGTCCTTGCTGCCGCTGGACCTGAGGAAGAAGACGGCGGCCGCGGCCAGCAGCGCAATGATCAGTACGCCGATCCCGGCGAACAGTGCCGTACGGGAGTGGCCGCCCTCGCGCGAGTCGATGTCCAGTGTGGGGCCGACCTCGGAGTCCTGGGCCATCCAGTCGGGCATCTGCCAGTTGCCGCTGCTCGGGATCCCCGCCTTGGGAGGGGTCCCGGGCCCGGACATGTCGACCCCGGCGTAGTTGCCCACGCCCGGTCCCGACTCGAAGCCATCGAAGTTCGCAGAATCGGCCGACGGCCGGGGAGCTGGCGCGACGAACACATCGCCCCCGGTGGGCAGCGATGCCGGACCCGTCGAACGGTCGGCCGGTTCGTAGTCGTTAGCCCCGGCACCGGGCGCATTCCAGCGCTGCGCGGACTCCCCCTGTTCGGACATGCGGCACAGGCTACGCGAAGATCAACATTCGCCGCAGCCAGTACCAATCACACCTTGGACACGTTCTCCCGGACGTTCATGGTGTGGTCGGCGGGCATGCCCCTAGTGCCCGTCACCTGCAGTATCGTCCCAGCATTCTGGATCGTTACGCAACGAGCCGCTCCCGCGCCAGCAGGGTCGCGCCGACGATCGCCCCCGGCATGACCACCACGGCCCCCAGCGGGATCATGAAGAGCACCACGGTGGCCGCTCCGAAGCCCACCGCCAGTGACCGGTTGGCCTTCAGCAACAGGAACCGCTCCCGCCTGGCGAGGCCGCGCCGTTCCAGCGCGATCGCGGTCAGCTCGCCGGTGAGGAAGTAGCCGGTCACTGTGGCCGCGAGCACCGGTACGACCGTCTGCCCGATGACAGGGATGAAGCCGAGCGCGAAGAACAGGACGGCGAACGCCGTTGCGGCAAGGCCGAGCACGATCGTGTCTGCGATGCCCCGCAGGAACTGGGCCGGCAGGGACTGCCGCGCTCCGGGCAGCCGGCCGTCGACCCGTTCGGCGAGCTTCTCGTAGAAGGGGGTCCCGATGGCCAGCACCGTCCCGGTATAGGTGACCGCCGCCACGAAGGCCCCCGCGCCGAACAGCGACAAGGAGGTCAGCACCCGCAGCGTCTGCCGGATCCCCTGCGACCAGTGATCGGCGAACGGGGTGATCGTCTTGGCGAGATCTCCGGCGTACCATCCGAGCGCCAGCAGCGCGGAGCCGTACAGCACCAGCGCGACCAGAGCCGGAACCAGCCCGAACAGCCACTGCCCCGGATTGCGCAGCGTCCAGCCCAGACCACGCCCCAGATACCCCGCACCGGCGAAGAAGTCCCGGAGCCGGCTCCGGCGTCGTGTCGCATATGACCCGTTCATCGGGTCAGAGCTTAGGAGCCTCGCCGCCGCGGCGTATACCGGGATTGCACGAATCGGTGGCGTGCACACGCAGCAGCGGTGCCGCCCCCTGGGGGCGGCACCGCTGCTGATGTTTCGGCGCCACCCGGGCACCGCCCTTGCCGGGCGGTGTTCGGGTAACGACGCTTGGTGGAGGTGCAGGGAATCGAACCCTGGTCCTACAGCAGTGAATCAGGACTTCTCCGGGCGCAGTCTGCTAGTCGCTTTCTCAGCCCCGGTGCTCACGCAGACAAGTCACCGGCAGGCTCAGCCGCTGTTAGTTTTTCCTACTGGCCCCGCGACCGGGCCGGTAGGTGGAGTCTCCTTACGATGCCAGACCCCGGTTCGGAGACGCTACCGGGCTGACAGAGTCGCTACTCGCCTCAGGCGGCGAGGGCGAACTCAGTGCGCTTGGTGTTGGCACTTATTGGTTTGTGGTCACAGGATTTACGAGGTCACAACCACAACCCTCGGCCCGCTTCTCCTGGTACGACTACCGCAGTCGAAGCCAGTCACCCCCATGTTGAGTTGTCAACCGGACGCCGGAGCACCCACGACAGACCGTACATCCACAACACCCATGATGCCAACGTGATTCCCGTACCCACCCACCGCCCCGTACTCGCTCAAGCGGCGCCGTGCCGGAGGCGCGGCCATAAGTACAGCCCCGGGAGCGCGTATCTATGTCGCTCTCCCGGGGCCTGACCGGCAGGGTCGGGCCGGTCCGGACGGCAGAGCCTCCCCCGAGCCGAGGCTCTGGCCTCACTACGCTGACCGAGCCCGCAACCCCCCTAGCGGTATCTCAGTCACTTGTGAAGACGCCCGGCGGCGAACAGCCGGTTCCGCCCAGCGGGTAAAGAGATCACAAACGTCAGAACCCCTGCAGGAACTTGTGGGCGATGACCGCCGCGTCCTCTCTGCCCTCGATCGCGATGGCGATGGCGTAGGAACCCCGGTAGCCCACGAACCAGGACACGGGCTTGCCGCCAGCGTCCTGCACCGTGTCGGAGATCCCGTACACGAGGGACTGGCTGCCCCGCACCGCGGCCGGCTTGGCGCTGCCGGCCACGACCCCCTGGCGCATCAGCGCCGCCAGGGCGTTCTCCGTGATGGCGTCGATCGGCTGGCTCTGGATGGTCACCGGCAGGGCCGGGGAGGTGATCAGCGTCGGCGGCCGCCAGTTGCCCGAGGAGATCGCCGCGGAGACCATCGCCATGGCGATCGGGCTCATCAGGACCCCGCCCTGGCCGACCATGTCGAGGGCCTTCGCCCCCGCGACGGACGTGCCGGGCACCTGGCCGGTGAACGCCTGGATGGGCCACAAGCCCCAGTCCTTGCCGATGCCGAAGCGGTTCGCCTCCTGGGTGAGCGCACCAGGGTCCAGCGCTGCGCCGAGCTTCGCGAGGGTGGTCGCGCAGGACAGGCCGAACGCGTTCTCGAACGAGAGGCTGCCGTGGCCACCGGTGCGGTTGATAACGGTCTTGTCGCCAAAGGCGGCGGTGGCCGGGCACGGGACATTCTGCAGGTTCTGCTGCCCGGTCTTCTTCTGCAGGGCCTCGGCGGTGATGATGCCGAAGGTCATGCCCGGTGGGTACTGGGCCTCAAGTGCCAGGTCACGGCCGCCGGTCCAATGGTTGGCGACAGCCTGGACGAATCCGCTGCTGGGCGCGATGACGACCATCGAGGCCGGCACCTTCAGCGTTGCGAGCGCGGCCTCGGCCTTGCGCTGGACGACCGGGTCGATGGTGGTCTGGATCGGCTGCGGGTCGGCCTTGCCCGGCCAGGTCCCCAGCGTGGTCTTCCGGTCCCCGCGTGGGTCCTGGGCCATCACCGTCACGCTGGGAATGCCCGCGAGCCGCCGCTGGAACGTCAGTTGCAGCCCGGTCTCGCCGATCGTGTCGCCTGGCTGGAAGGGCGCGCCGACCTGCTGCAGCTTCTCGACCGTGGCGGGGCCGAGGGTACCGAGGAACTCCGCCGCCATCTTGGGCTGGATCTGCTCGGACTTCGGGTCGAGGACGATGCCCTCGACCAACTTGAGTGCGGCGATCTTCCTGCGGTGGGCGGGCTGCTCCGTCAGTGTCACCAGCGGCAGGAACTCCTGCGGCGGCGCCGACTTGACCCGCAGGATCAGCCGGTCGCGATCGAGCCCGGTGAGCGAGGCCACCGCCTTGAGCGTGGTGTCCGGATCCCGAAGGCTGCCGGGATAGACCCCGAACACGTCGGTCTTCACGTTCTGCAGCAGGGTGGCCCCGTGCGCGTCCAGGATCATCGCACGTTTTTGCAGCGTGGTGACCACGGTCAGCCGCTGGCCCTCGGCGAGTAGCGGGTGGATGACCGAAGGGCTCCAGACGATCTTCCAGGTCCCGTTGATCCGGCGCAGGTGCATCTGGCCGCCGTACTTCCACGGGTCGCCGTTGTCGCCGAGGTCGACGGTGACGGAGAACTCGGCGTCCGCATCGTTGCCGGCCTGCTGGATCCGCCCGTCGGTGAGGCTCAGCTTGAGGGAGGCCGCGTTCAGCTCCGGCTTGACGTCCCGCAGCGCCGCGGCGACCGTGACCCCGTCGCCGGTGGTGTGCCCGGCCGCGGCGGTGTAGTTGCCGACCTGCCAGGCGATCAGGAAGTCCTTGACCGTCCCGAACGGCGACGGCTCGGCGAACCCGAAGCCGCAGCCACTGACCATGCCGGCGAGCAGTCCGGTGCAGGCCAGCAGGGAACCGGCCCTCTTACCCTTGGACATCCGTCACCTTTCACCGACCGCGGTGCCGGACCGCACGCGCCATCTCTCGCTTGACATCACGTTCCGCGATGACCTGGCGCTTGTCGTACGACTTCTTGCCGCGAGCAAGCCCGATCTCGACCTTGGCCTTACCGTCCTTGAAATACAAGGACAGGGGGATCAGGGTGAATCCCGACTCCCTGGTCTTCTCGATGATCTTCCGGATCTCCCGCTTGTGCAGGAGCGCCTTGCGCTTGCGCCTGGCCATGTGGTTGTTCCAGGTGCCCTGCAGGTACTCGGGAATGTGGATGTTCTGCAGCCACACCTCGCCGTCCTGGACGGAGGCGTATCCGTCCACCAGCGAGGCCCGTCCGGCCCGCAGCGATTTCACCTCGGTCCCGGTCAGCACCATGCCCGCCTCCCACGTCTCGTCGATGTGGTAGTCGAAGCGGGCCTTCTTGTTCTGGGCAACGAGCTTGCGCCCCTGCTCCCGTGGCACGTTGGTTCAACCTCGATCTCTGTTCAGGCAGTCCCCGAAGTCTACGGCCCGGCAGGGAGCGTGGTCAGATGCGCAAGTAGCGGCGGAGGGTGAGGAAGGACGAGCCGGCGCAGAGCAGCACGCCGATGCAGATCGAGAAGATGATGATCATGATCGTCGATCCCCAGCCCAGCTGGGTGGCGAACTGCACCTGCCCCTGGAGTTTGTCGATCAGGAACAGCTTGGCGCCGATGAGCATGATCGTGGAGACGAGACCACCGACCAGGCCGGCGATCGCGCCCTCCAGGATGAACGGCAGCTGGATATAGAGGTTGGAGGCCCCGACCAGCCGCATGATGCCCGTCTCCCGGCGCCGGTTGAAGGCCGACAGCCGGACCGTGTTGGCCACCAGCATGATCGCCGCGAACATCTGGATCAGCGCGATGAGCAGCGACGCCCACTTGAGGCCGTCCAGGATCCTGAAGAACTTCTTCAGGATGTCGGCCTCGTTGATGATCTGGTCAACACCCTTGGCCCCGGACACGGCGGTCCTGACCTCGTCGAACTTGGACGGGTCGCGCAGCTTGACCCGCAGCGAGTCCGGGATGTCGCCGATCTGGGTACTGTTGGCGAAGGCCGGGTTGTTGGCGTACTCCGCCTTGAACCGGGCGAGGGCGTGCGCCTGGTCCTCGTAGTCCACGGAGATGACGTTGGGGATCTTGTGCAGCGTGTCCGTCAGCGCCTGCCTGTCGGCCGGGGTGGCGGCCGTGTTGTTACAGGCGACCGTCGGGCTGCCCTTGAGGCACAGGAAGATCGAGACCTGGATCTTGCCGTCCCAGTAGCTCTTGGAGTTGTCCACCTGGGCCTTGATGAGCAGGCCCGTGCCGAACAGCGCCATGGCGATGGCCACCGTGATGACGAGGGAGATCGTCATCGTCAGGTTCCGGCGGAGGCCGATCCAGATCTCCTGGAGTACGAACTGAACTCGCATAGTCCTAGATCCCCTAGTAGGCCTGGCCGTAGACGCCGCGCGACTGGTCGCGGACGACCCTGCCGTCCTCGAGCTCGACGACGCGCTTGCGGAAGGCGTCGACGATCGCGGCATCGTGGGTGGCCATCACGACGGTGGTCCCGGTCCGGTTGATCCGGTCGAGCACCTTCATGATGCCGATGGAGGTCGCCGGGTCGATGTTCCCGGTCGGCTCGTCGGCGAGCAGGATCATCGGCCGGTTGACGAACGCCCTGGCGATGGCGACACGCTGCTGCTCACCACCGGACAGCTCGTCGGGCATGCGGTGCTGCTTGCCCTCCAGGCCGACCAGGTCGATGACCTCGGGTACGACCTTGGCGATGAAACGCTTCGGCTTCCCGATCACCTCGAGGGCGAACGCGACGTTCTCGAAGACGTTCTTGTTGGGGAGTAGACGGAAGTCCTGGAAGACGCAACCGATCCGGCGCCGCAGGTGCGGAATCTTCCAGTTGGTCAACCTGCTGAGGTCCTTGCCGGCCACGTGGACATGGCCCTGCGAGGGACGCTCCTCTTTGAGCACGAGTCGTAGGAAGGTCGACTTACCGGATCCCGACGGACCCACCAGGAAGAGGAACTCGCCCTTTTCGACGGCGACGTTCACATGCTGGAGGGCCGGCCGGTTCTGGTTCGGGTAGACCTTGGTGACGTTGTCGAAATGAATCACGGCTGCATCACGGCGTGCCAGTCTAGGGGCTGGGGACGGGGTTGTCCCAAGCGATCAGGGACAATCTCGCGGGCTCCCCGGTTTGGCGGACCGGTTGGCCTTGGAGCAGTCTAGGGGGGAGACTGGCGTGGATCGTCCAACTTGGGTGTAACCGACCTGGGAATCTGATTCTGATCGGAGGGATGCGGCATGAGCTGTGAACATTTGATCTGCGCTCAGTGCGCTGGACCGGTGGTCGAGGGCCGCTGCGCCACCTGCCGTGCCGCCCGCGCCGAGCTGCACCATCACCACGGATCCACGGTCCCGCC
>JAOPYM010000194.1 GCA_025964615.1 Actinomycetes bacterium | reverse complement strand
CATCCGGACCGGTACATCATCCACAGGAACGACGGCTTGATCCACGTCATCCGATCCCGCTTGAACGCCGCTGGGAAGCGGCCCGTCTCGCCCGCCGCACGGCCGATCTGCGGTCCGTACGCCTGGTACACCGTGATCGTCGAAGCCGTCTGCGCGGCCCGGATCTGCCGGTAGGAAACATTCACCCCGCGATTCTCGCGACAGACCTCCGGCCCGGCCACCTATTTTGGGGCAGCGCTGCCCCTCGCGGCATGAGCGGCGGCTTCGGGATCATCACTATGACGCTTCCATCGGGAAGTCGATCAACGTCAGAATGCTGTGACGGACCTGGTGACATCGACGTGGCCCTGCTGTACGACGCGTACAGCTGGCTGGTGCCCCGCCAGCTCGAGGACTTCGGGCTGGTACCGCGCGAG
The DNA here is from genome assembly GCA_025964615.1 of Actinomycetes bacterium. Taxonomy (GTDB): domain Bacteria; phylum Actinomycetota; class Actinomycetes; order Streptosporangiales; family Streptosporangiaceae; genus RYN-227. The sequence continues at coordinate 8,415 of JAOPYM010000194.1, read as the reverse complement.
GACCTGCCGGCACGAACCAGGTTCGCGGCGCCGGAGTCGCGCTGTGCACCGGCTTCGGCGGCGGCTACGGAAGCGCCGCCATCCTAACCGGACAATAAGGGATAATTCGCCCAGAAAGATCCTTTGCTGGATGTTGCGCCTGTTAAGGCATGGTCAAAATGGTGTAGTTGTGTATAGGATGACCGACGCGGAGGGGGGCTCTGGGGAGAGGACCACTTCCTGCCCACCGGCTTCCCCCCATGAGGTGACTTCGCCATGCCCCCTGCCAATTCGGCCCTGGCGGATCCGCCGCGTCACGTCGCCCTGTGAGGCGGCTGAGCTCGGTCGTGGCCTTTCTGGGGGTCGTCGGCATCTGGTGCCTGCTGGCCTGGCACGTCGAGGTGAAGGTCGCGTTCATGCGCGGCAATCTCCTGCTGCCGATCTACACGGTCCTGGTCAGCAGCTATGTGCTCAGCCGGTTCGTGCTGGCCGCGTTCTACCGGCCGCCGCGCGACGCCGGGATCACCCCGAGCATCGCGATCGTGGTCCCGTCCTTCAACGAGGGCGAGGCGGTCGCCCGGACCATCCACTCCTGCCTGGCGCTGGACTATCCGGCCGACCTGCTGGAGATCGTCGTGGTCAACGACGGCTCTACCGACGACACCTGGGACCAGATGGTCGCCGCCGCCGCCCGGTATCCCGAAGGCCGGGTCCGCTGCGTCGACCTCGGCAGCAACCAGGGCAAGCGGGCCGCAATGGCGGCCGGCATCCGGGCCACGAAGGCGGAGATCCTGGTCTTCGTCGACTCCGACTCGATGCCCGCACCTGGAGCCGTACGGAAACTGGTCCAGGGGTTCGCCAACGAGAAGGTCGGTGCCATCTCCGGGCTCACCTACGTCCGCAACGCCGACACCAACGCGCTCACCCGTATGCAGGCGGCCCGCTACTACGTCTCGTTCCAGCTGCTGAAGAGCGCCGAGTCGGTGGTCGGCGCGGTCACCTGCTGTTCGGGCTGTTTCGCGGCCTACCGGCGGGTGGCGATCGCGCCGCTGCTGGACACCTGGGAGCACCAGCGGTTCCTCGGCGTGGAATGCACCTACGGCGACGACCGGAACCTCACCAACCGGGTCATCAAGGCCGGGTGGAAGACCCGGTACGACGGGCAGGCCGAAGCCTGGACCGACGCCCCCGACCAGTACAAGAAGTTCTTCCGCCAGCAGTTGCGGTGGAAGAAGTCGTGGAGCCGCGAAGGGCTGCTGCTGATCGCGCACATCTGGCGGACCCGGCCGCTGGCCTTCGTTCCCGTCGCGGTGCAGACCCTCGCCGGGCTGCTCAGCCCCTTCGTGATCCTCTACAGCCTGACCAAACCGGCGCTCGGCGGTGAGATCCCGCTGATCTACTTCCTCGGTCTCTACCTGGTCGCGATGGCGTACGCCCTGCTCTACCGGATGCTCCGCAACGACGGACTGTGGATGTACGCGTTCACCGGCACGTTCTTCTACATCGCGTTCTCCCCGCAGGTGCTCTGGGCGATCGCCCGGATCCGGGACGGCAAGTGGGGGACCCGCGATGTCGCCACCCCAGAACCGCTGGTGCTGGTCGATGCTTGAGTGGCTGCTGAGGCGGGTGACCAGCCTGATCCTGCTCGCCGCGCTCGGCGTGGTCTGCTTCGTCTGGCTCATCGTCAGCCAGCCGTTCGACCCGGGCCAGCAGAAGGCGATCAACGTCAGTCTCGATCCGGCCGTCGCGCAGGAGGCGGCCGCCCTGCCGACCTACCCGAGCTCGATCATCGTGCTCACCTACCACGGGGTCTCCGACACCGACCATGCCGGGACGACGCTGACCCGCAAGGTCTTCGGTGAGCACATAGCGGCGCTGGCGGCGGCGGGCTATCAGACCGTGCGGCTGGCGCAGGTCGAGAAGCTGATCGCGCACCAGCCGGTCCAGCTACCGGCGAGAGCGCTGCTGCTCACCTTCGATACCGGGCAGCTGACCGACTGGACCACTGTCGACCCGGTGCTGAAACAGCACCACTTCACTGCTGTCGCGTTCCTCGACACCGGGAAGATTGTCGATCCTGGGGCGCACTCGTACTATCTGTCCACCCGCCAGGTGCAGGACCTCAAGGCCACCGGCCGCTGGGAGTTCGGTTCGCATGGCGACGACCTGGACGGCATGGTCGCGGTGCCCGGCGACAACGCTCCGCCCATGACCAACCGGATCCTGGTCCACGGCCGGAGCGAGACGATAGACGAGTGGCGGACCCGGATCCGTGCGGACCTGGCGCGGAGCCAGCGCTTCTTCCGGCGGGTGCTCGGCTCTTCCGCGAGCGCGCTGTCCTACCCGTACGGGGAGACGGGCGCGAACGGGAACACCCCGGCGATCGCGGTCGAGCTGCCGAAACTGGTGGAGGACGCCGGATTCGGGGAGGCGTTCGTCGGCGAGAACGTACCGACCGACCACATCGACGCCCTCACCGGCGAGTCACCGCGCTGGCAGCTGGCCCGGATCGGCATGCGGTCCACCACCTCGGTCGGCGATCTGATCGAGATGATCCGCACCGCGATCCCGGCACCGCCGCCCCGCGACCTGTCCGCGTTGCCGTGGATCGGTGACCTGGCGGACTGCAGGCAGCGCGGCCACGACCTGGTGCTGGTCTCCAGCACCTACGGGTCGTGCCTGCTCAGCGGTTACAACACCAGCCAGTGGATCAACTACAGGGTGCATACCAGGATCAGCGGGCTCACCGGTGCCACCCGAGCGGTGATCGCGGTACGGGACGGTTCCGGCGCCGGACACCGCGGACGGCTGGAAGTCGTCTTCAGCGCGACCGCGGTGAGCGTCCGGGAACAGGTCGGCGACGACGCCCGGATAGAACTCGCCACCGCGCAGATCGGTAAGGCGCGCGCGGTACGAGATGTGGTGATCCTCGTGCGCCGGAACTGGGTCTGGGTCTCGATCCTGGGGAGCAAGCCCCTGCTGGTGGCCTTCGACCCACGGCTCAACGAGGGCGGCGTCGGCTTCGACATCTCCGCGCAGGGCAAGCGCACGGTGACCTTCGTCGCGCCCACACTGATCCGAGTCCGGGCCCATGCGTAGCCGGCTGCTGCTCGCCGTCGTCCTGGCGCTGACCGCCTGCCAGAGCACCGGACCCGCCAAGGTCCGGCAGAACACCGTGGCGAACGGCACGCCGCTGACCGGGACCGTGGTCAGCCTGACCTTCGACGACGGAACCGATGACCAGTTCAGCACGGTCCGGCCGTTGCTGGCCGAGCATGGCATGCACGGCACGTTTTATGTGAACAGCGGCCGCCTCGGCACCGAGGGGTATGTGACGGTGGCGCAGCTCGCCGCCATCGCCACCGACGGGAACGAGATCGGCGGGCACACCATTACCCACGCCGACCTGCCCACGCTGTCGCGGGCCGGGCAGCAGCGGGAGATCTGCAATGACCGCGTCGCGCTGACCGCGATGGGTTTCTCGCCGGTCAGTTTCGCCTATCCCTACGGCGACGCCAACCCCATGGCGCTGAACAGCGTCCAGGCATGCGGCTACAACAGCGCGCGCACCGTCGGCGGGCTCGTATCGCCGGGCAGCTGCCAGACCTGCGCGTACGCCGAGTCGCTGCACACCCGCGACCCGTTCCTGCTGTCCACCTCCGACTCGGTCAAGGGCAGCACCAACCTCGAGGAGTACGTGACGCAGGCGAAACGGCACGGCGGTGGCTGGGTGCCGCTGGTCTTCCACCACGTCTGCGATGCATGCGCCGACCCGTACTCGATCCAGACGAAACAGTTCGCCGCGTTCCTCGACTGGCTGAAGGCACAGGGGACCACGGTCCGTACCGTCGGCGAGGTCATCGGAGGAACCATGCGGCCCACCGTGCCGGGACCGCCGTCGCCGCTGCAGGTCCAGAACCCGACGATGTCGGCGTTGGCGATCGGCGGGGCCAACGAGAGCTCCGAAATCCATGGGATACCGGCCTGCTTCGAGATCGGCGGCTATAGCACCAACACCTTCACCGCGGCCCGCACCAAGACGCGTCAGGGCTACACCGAACAACTGACGGTCACCGGGTACGACGCCGGGGCTCGGTCCATCCTGACCCGGCAGGACGCCGGTTCCTGCGCCCCGGGCATCACACCGGGCCACACTTACCAGATCTCGGTCCGGTACCAGGGCGCCTGGTCGCGGGTGCGGGTCAGGCTCAGCCTCTACTACCTGACTCAGGCGAGCGGTTGGACGTTCTGGACCAGCGGCCCGAGCTTGCCCGCCTCCGGCAACCTGCGGCAGGCGACCATGACCACCCCGCCGGTCCCGGCCGGGGCCACCAACATCAGCTTCGGGATCGCCCTGTCCGGTGTCGGCACCCTGCAGACCAGCGACTACAGCCTGACGGACGTGACTAAATGAACCTGCGCCGGCGGCTGACCGAGCTGGTCCTGGCACTGGCCGCCCTCGCGGTGACCGTCGGGCTGGCACTGCACGTGCTGCCCACCACGGGATCCGGGAAGGCCACCGGGCAGGCCCGGAGGATCATCTACCGGGGGATGCTGGATTCGGCGCAGACCTCCAACAACTGCACCCGGGGCCGGATCGCGCTCACCTTCGACGACGGTCCGGATGTCTACACCCCGCAGATCCTCGAAGTGCTCAAGGCCTATGGGGTGCATGCCACCTTCTTCGTGATGGGCAGGAAGGCGGCCGCCCACCCCGAGCTGATCCGTGCCGAGCTCGCCGCCGGGCACATCGTGGAAAACCACAGCTGGGACCACCCGCACTTGGCCGACCTTGGCCAGAACGGGATCCTCCAGCAGCTGGTCAGAACCCAGGCCGCGATCACCGCCGCCGGGGCACCGCGGCCGACACTCTTCCGCCCGCCGTACGGCAGCCTGAACGCCCGGGTGGAGGCCGTCGCGCACGCGCTGAAGCTGCAGATCGTGCTCTGGTCGCTGGACACCAACGACTGGCGGGGCCGCAACGCCAACGACATCGCCGCCTCGGTAATTGACCAGGCGGTGCCCGGCGCGGTCGTGCTCATGCACGACGGGGTGCCCAATTCGGCCGCGACGGTGCAGGCTCTGCCTGTGATCATCCAAGGATTGCGGTCCCGTGGGTTCTGCACCGCACTCGACACCGCGCCATGATCTCCCGGCGTGCCTTCGTCGGGGTGGTGCTGGCCGTGGCCGCCTGCTCCGGTCCCGATCACGAGTTCGTACCCGCGCTCTCCGGCCGGGACCGGCTGGTGACCAACGAGTACGCCCACTGGAATCCGCACGCGGCCGACGCGGTCCGCTCTTCGGACTGGGACGTCACCAGTGGCTCCCTGTTCGTCCGCGACGGCTTCGGCTGGTCGGGCGTACCGGACGCGGCCACACCCAACGCCACCTCGTCCGCCGGGACCGGTTCGAGCGTGTTTCGGATGACCACCCGCCGTCACGACTTCCTGAACGTCGCAGTCCGGCTGCAGATCCGTGATCTCCGGCTGATCGGCGACGGCCGGTTCCCACCCGCCGCGACCGACGGCATTCACCTGTTCCTGCGCTGGCAGAGCCCTGCCCAGCTGTACATAGTGTCGCTGAACCGGCGGGACGGCACGCTCGTCATCAAGAAGAAGCTGCGTGGGGGCACCGAGAACGGCGGTACCTACGCGACGCTCGGGCAGACTTCTTACCCGGTGCGGTACGGGGTTTGGCAGCCGTTCGAGGTGCAGATCATCTCTTCTGGATCTTCGCTCGTGACGATCATCGTGCGGCAGGGGGACAGGGAGCTGGTCCGGGCGGTCGACGACGGCGGTTCGGGCCTGATGATCCTCCAGCCGGGTTCGGTGGGGATCCGCGGGGACAACTGCGAGTTCGAGTTCAGGGACTTCTCGGTTCGGCAACTCGCCTGATGAGCGCCTTGCGGACCACCCCATGAGTCGGCGGTCCTCCCGGACCCTGCCGATCGTCGCCTGGTGACGAGGGAGGACGATGAGGGTAAGCGCACCTGATCCCATCCGCCGCGCAGAAGGGTGACCTTCATGCCGTACATCACTGTAGGGGCCGAGAACAGCGCCGATATCAAGATCCATTACGAGGACCATGGCAGCGGCCGTCCGGTCGTCCTCATCCACGGCTACCCGCTGAACGGGAACTCCTGGGAGCGGCAGGAGCGGGTCCTGCTCGCCGCCGGACACCGGGTGATCACCTACGACCGCCGTGGCTTCGGCAGCTCCAGCCAGCCGACCACCGGTTACGACTATGACACCTTCGCCGCCGACCTCAACGCTCTGCTCGACCACCTGCGGTTGGACGAGGTGGCGCTGGTCGGGTTCTCTATGGGCACCGGGGAGGTCGTCCGCTACCTGGGGACCTACGGCTCGGCCAGAGTCCGTAAGGGCGCGCTGCTGGGAGCGATCCCGCCGTTCCTGCTGAAGACCGACGACAACCCCGAGGGCGTGGACGGTCAGGTCTTCGAGGGCATCAAGGCGGCGATCGTCGCCGACAGGTACGCCTACTTCAAGGACTTCCTCGATAACTTCTACAACGTCGACGTCCTGGGCGGCACTCGCATCAGCGACCAGGCATGGCAGGCCAGCTTCAATGTCGCGGTCGGCGCCTCGCCGTACGCGACGTATGCCTGTGTGGGCACCTGGCTCACCGACTTCCGCGCCGACCTGCCCGAGATCGACATCCCGATGCTGGTGATCCACGGCACCGAGGACCGGATCCTGCCCTTCAACGCCACCGCCGCCCGGCTGTCGGCGCTGGTCAAGGACATCAAGGTCGTCAGCGTCGAGGGCGGCCCGCACAACATCGCCTGGACGCACCCCGACGAGGTCAACGACGCCCTCCTGCCCTTCCTGGCCGACTGGTAACGGCCTGGGAAGCGGCACGGCGCCGCATGCCGAGGCGCGGATGGCATGGGGGGATGCCTGTCCGGCTGAGCTCGATTGGGGGAGTGTCCGGTGAGAGTCGTCGTTGATTTCACGCGGTGTCAGGGGTACGGCCAGTGCGCGTTCCTAGCGCCCGACGTCTTCGTGATGCGGGGCGAGGAAGCGCTGATCTACGACACCGATCCGAGCGAGGAGCAGCGCGAGCGGGTGCTGCGCGCGGCGGCCGCCTGCCCGGTCCAAGCCCTTCATATCGACCGGATGTCCACGCAGCACAGGACGGTGAAGGCCGAGCTGTCCCCACCGGTGATGGGTGGTGACGGGGCCTTCAGGCGTAACGGTCGCATCGTGATCGTCGGCGGCTCCCTGGCCGGCGGCCGGGCCGCCGCGCTGCTGCGGAGAGACGGTTTCACCGGCTCGCTGACCCTGATCGGGGATGAGCCGTACGAGCCGTACGACCGGCCGCCGCTGTCCAAGCAGGTGCTGATCGGCAGGGTTCCCGCCGAGCGCACCATGCTCCCCCATCTCAGCGACATCGACGTCGAATGGCTGTCGGGAATCCCCGCCACCGGGCTGGACCTGGCCGCCAAGAAGGTGCGCCTCGCCGACGGCCGCCAGATCGGCTTCGACAAGGTGCTGATCGCCACCGGGGTACGCGCGAGGCCGTGGCCGAAGGAGGCCGAGGCCGCGCTGGACGGGGTGTTCGTGCTGCGCACGCTTGATGACGCGACGCGGCTGCGGCATCGGCTGGCGGCCGGGGCCGGCCGGGTGCTCGTCGTCGGCGCGGGCTTCACCGGGTCGGAGGTGGCATCGGTCTGCCGCGACCTCGATCTGCCGGTGACGGTCGTCGAAAGCGGGCCGGCTCCGCTGTCGGGGGCGCTGGGCGGGGTGATCGGCGCGATCGCGGGGCACATGCAGCGCGCGCACGGTGTGGACCTGAGGTGCGGTGTCAAGGTCACGGCGCTGGAAGGAGACTCCGACGGGCGGCTGCGCGGCGCTCGTCTGTCCGACGGCAGCACGGTGGACGCCGACGTGGCGGTGGTCGCGCTCGGCGCGGTCCGGAACGTCGAATGGCTGGAGGGCTCAGGGCTGGCCGCCGGCGCGTGGGGGGTGGCCACCGACGCCGGCTGCCGCGCCTTCGACCTCAACGGCCTGGTCACCGACGACGTCTTCGTCGCCGGTGACGTGGCACGGTTCCCCCACCCCGTCTACCACTACCAGTTCATGTCGCTGGAGCATTGGGGCAACGCCGTCGCCCAGGCCGAGATCGCCGCCCACAACATGCTCAGCGACCAGGCTCATCGCTGGCCGCATCTGTCCTTGCCGGTCTTCTGGTCCAACCAGTTCGGCACCAACATCAAGTCGGTCGGCGTACCGACCTTCTCCGACGAGCTCGTGATCACACAGGGCTCGGTCGCCGACCTCCGGTTCGTGGCCGCCTACGGCTATCAGGGCCGGATCACCGCCGCGGTCACCTTTGACCAGGGGATGTGGCTGGAGTTCTACCAGCGGCTGATCGAGCAGGCCGCACCGTTCCCGCCCGACTTCCCTGCGGTCGACC
>JAOPYM010000156.1 GCA_025964615.1 Actinomycetes bacterium | reverse complement strand
AACATCAAGGGCATTACCCGGTGAACTGGCCAGGAAGAAGGGTGGTGGCCGTCACCGACGGCGCGTTTCAGCGCGAGTTCGCCGCGATGTCGCGGGCCTGGCCGCCCAGGGTAACGCGAGAAGGATGTCGCCATGACGACAACGCCCCGCTACGACCAGCAGCCGTGATCCGGAGCCTCATTCCGGCCCGGATCGACCGGCTCCCGTGGTCGCGGTTCCATACCAGGATGGTGACGGCGCTCGGCGTGGCCTGGATCCTGGACGGGCTGAGAGGACGTTTCGCGGGTTGATGTCCTTTTCGTCGCCTGGGTTGGGTTAGGTGTTCTGGTCAGAGGTCCGCGGGCCAGGCTAGGGGCCTGGCAGGGTGAACAGGCCGGGCTCGGTCTCGGCGAGGATGCCGCGGCTACCAGGCGCTTGAGCTTGGAGCGGATGCCCTCGGTGTTCTTCGGCGCGATGGGCAGGTCCAGGGCCAGGCAGAGGTCGCGGGCTCGCAGGGGGCGCCGGAGGTCAGTGAAGGCGGTGAGGATCTGCTGGTAGGCGGGGTGCTCGGGGAGCACGGGGGCGGGCTCGGCGGGTTCTGCGGCGGCCTGGCCGTCGTCGGACCCGGCGAGGAGATTAGGGTCTTGCGGGTGACCTGCAGGTCGCTGATTTCCTGGGTGATCTCGCGGAGCCGGGTGGTGAGCTCGCCGATACGGGCCTGGACGTCGCTGGCGTCGCGGGCCAGGTAGTGCTCGCGGGCGTCGATCTTGTTCAGCAGGTGCCTGCCCGGGTCGGGGGCCGTGGTCACGCGGCCCGCCAGGAGGGCACGGAAGTGCCGGTCAGCCGCCGGGCCATCACGTCGGTCATCGCTCAGTACACCCGCGACGCCGAGCTGGCCGGCCGGTGCTCGTAGTCGCGGACCAGCCGCCGGTGGAAGGACAAGATGCCGAACGTCTGCTCGACTACCCAGCGCTTCGCCTGGGGCACGAAGCCCTTGTCGGCGGGGTTGCGCTCCACGACCTGCACGTCGATGCCCATGGTGGCGCCGTGGGCGACGACGGAGCTCTTGAACCCCTGGTCGACCAGGGCCGTGGTCACCGCGGGGGTACTCGCGGCGACCTGGTCCAGCAGCGCGTCATGGATCGCCTGGTCGGTGCTGTCATCGCGCCATCTGGCGAAGTAGTAGTAGGGCCGCGCTGCGGGGCGGCAGGTCGTGCGGCAGGTACTCCCGCTGGCAGCCGGTCCGGCTCTGGTAGAGGATAGCGTTGACGATCTCCCGCATCTCGTAGCCGCCCTGGTGGCCGCTGGCCGACCGGTGGGCGGCCTTCCACGCAGTGAGGATTGCCGGGCTCTCCCCCAAAGGCCTGCTTGCCGTCAGCGCCATGATCGAGGGGTCCGGGTGCTGGAGGGCCCACTGCTCAGCGGAGCATCCGGCCAGGTGGCACAGGTTTTCGGCACCCACAGGGCGGGGTTTGGTAGTTCAGGTCCTTGGTGTTCCACGAGTCCCCGATCGCCTCCAGGCAGGTCTCCGCCCGCTGGGCGGGGTGCGGCTGGCGATCACCCTGGAGGAGGTCATGCGGGTGCTGGAAGAGCCGCCGGCGGCCGATACCGCCCGGCACGATGGCGGGCCCGGGGGAACCGGGCCGGCGTCGGCCGGGGCGGTGACGATGCCGCCGTGGCAGGAAGGCGCCGGGGCATCGGTGCTGCCGCGGTCGTGCCTGGACTTGCTGGACCCAAATGCTGCGCTGTGAGTTGACCGGCTGCCAGAGGTGGTGCCTGACAGGACTGGTATCAGGACACCTTCGAGATAAGGCTCTCGTAGAGTGCGTCGATAGAACGCCGTACGCCCGCTGGGTCCTGGGTTGGCAGGCCGATCATTACCCGGGTTACGCCGAGATCCTGGTAGCGCTTTACGGTGTCGGCGTCACAGTCTTGGCCGGCTCCTGCCGTGATCTCGACGCTGGCGGGGTCTCGGCCGGCCTCCTCCGCGCTCCGCTTCAGGATGCGTAGGAGTTCGGCTATTTGCTCAGGCGGGGCCGCCGGGGGGTAGAAGCCGTCGCCGATTCTCCCGGCTCGCGCGGCGGCTGCTTCGGTGTGACCGCCGATAATGATGGGGATACCGGGGACCTGGACCGGCTTGGGGTAGCAGCGGGCTCGGTGGAACCGGACGAACCGGCCGGTGAAGGTGGCCTCGTCTGCTGTCCATAGGCTGCGCATGACCTGGATGTACTCGTCGGCCCGGGCGCCCCTGTGCTCCCAGGGCACGCCGAGGGCGTCGAATTCCTCTTTCAGCCAGCCGACGCCGACCCCGAGGAGCAGCCGGCCGCCGGAGAGCCGGTCGATGGTCGCCGCGCGCTTCGCGAGCTCGACCGGGTTGTGCTCCGGGAGGATCAGCATCCCGGTGCCGAACGCGATGCGCTCGGTTGCCGCCGAGAGGAACGCGATCCAGTCGAGGGCGTCGGCGAACCGGGCGTCCGGCATCTGGCCGCTCGAATTGTAGGGGAAGGCCGACTGGTAGGCCCCTGGTACGACGATGTGCTCATAAGTCCACAGCGACTCGACGCCTGCCGCTTCAGCAGTCCGCGCGAGCGCGACGGCGTGGTCGCGTTCGGCGAATGCGGCGCTGTTCGCACCTGCGATGCCGATCTTCACTGCCTTGTCTCCATTCTCCGGCCGGCGCGGCCCGGCCTTAGTTGACGGTGGGGGTGAAACCGCCGTCGATCCGCAGGTTGGCGCCGTTGATGGAGGCTGCCAGGGGGCTTGCTACCAGTGCGATGAGGGCGGCCACTTCGCCGGGCTCGGCCAGGCGCCCCGATGGGTTGGCGAGCGGGCCGGACATCAGCGCTGCCCGGGCGGCCTCGAAGTCCTCGCCCATGCCCTGGGATCTGGCGAAGCTCAGGGCGAACTCGCGCCATCCCTCGGTCAGGGTCGGTCCGGGGCTGACGATGTTCGCCGTCACGCCGCTGCCGGCGAGGTCCTTGGCGAGGCTGACGGTGAGGTTCGCCAGGGCCGCCTTGGCTGCTCCGTAGCCGGCCATGGACGGCGGCGGGTTGGCGCCGGCGGCACTCCCGACCTGGATGATGCGGCCCCACTGGCGTGCGCGCATGCCGGGCGCGAAGGCGCCGATCAGGTGCACCGCCGAGACGACGTTCAGGTTGAGCATGGCTCCCCAGTCCGCGGGTTCCGCGACTGGCCAGCCGTCACGCGTGCTTCCCCCGACGTTGTTGACGAGGATGTCGATGCCCCCGAGCTCCGATTCGACGCCGCTGACGACGGCTTCGCGGCCGTCGTCCCGGGCAAGGTCCCCGAGTGCGACGACCGCCTTGCCGCCGCTGCCGGCGATGGCCGCCGCTGTCTCCTCGGCCCGTTTCCGGTCGCGGCCGTGCACTGCGACGACGGCGCCTTCGCCGGCGAGGGCCGTAGCCGCCGCCCGCCCGATTCCGCTGGTGCTCCCGGTAACGAGAGCCCGCTTGCCGTCAAGCTGCAGATCCACTGACTCGCTCCTTTTCGGTGACTGCATGCCGGTTGCACGGCCAGTTCGAAGTCGCAGGGCGCTCCGGGCCGGCTCTCCGCTGGCCGGGCCGGCGTGAGAGCACGTCAGGTACTCTACTCTCGCTCAATGATTGGATTCAATCATTCTTCGCAAACAGATGTACCAGGGTTTGATACAGGTAGGCTGGGGGCAATGACACGGCAGAAGAGCACCGACTGCGACCTGGCATGCGCGCCCAGGGACTCCGTCGACGCGCTGCTCCAGTCGTGGGCCGAGCGCCGCCCCGACCTGGACTTCCGGCCTGTGGGAGTCATTACCCGGCTCGCCCGGGTCCGTGCTCACCTCGACGCCGAACTAGAGGAAGTCTTCGCCGAATCGGGCCTCACCGGCCCCTCGTTCGCCGCTCTCGTGACACTGGCGCGCATCACGGGCGAGCACGGGGTCTCCCAGCGCCGGCTGGCCGACGAGCTCGGACTTACCCCCGGCACCGTCAGCGTGCGGGTGGACCGCCTGGTCGAGCAGGGCCTGGCCCTCCGCGCGCCCGACCCGGACTCCCAGCGCAGCACCCTGGTCGCGCTGACCAGCCGGGGACGGGCGCTGTTCGACCGTCTCGCCCCCGCCCATCTCGACAACGAGCAGCGGCTCCTCGCCGCGCTCACCGAGCCCGAGCAGCAACTCCTCGCTGACCTGCTCCGGAAGCTGCTCGCCGAGTTCGAGGGCTCCCGCCCCGCAGCCGCGGGAGAAGGCCGCCTCGGGCTCGTCGTCACCCCGGCGCACGTCACCATGCGGATGCGCGCGGCGGTCGGCCTCCCCCCGGCACCGGGCCTGCTCGTGCGGTCGGTCGAACCCGGGCTGCCCGCCGAGCAAGCCGGGATCCTGCCCGGAGACGTCCTCACCTGCGCCGGGGGACGAGACCTCAGATCCGGCGCCTCGCTCTACGCCGCTCTCCGCGACTCCACGGACAGTTCCCTGACCTTCGTCGTCCTCCGCGGCAGCCAGACCTTCCAGACCAGGCTCACCCTGCAGCCCGGCGCCGCCGCCAGCCACGCCGCCGCCAGCGGCCGATCCTCTGGACGCCCCGAACACACGCTATGACGCGGCCAGCAACAAGGCACACATGGGGACGCGCGCACCAGTACGCAGAATCCCAGCCTAAGAGGCATGACCCGAGGGCCCCAAACGACCTGAGAACTTACGAGTGCCAGGCGAGTATCACGAGGAACGCCCCGGTGATCATGAAGGGGCCAAAGGGGATGGTGGCAGCTCCTCTGAAGGGATGCCTGGGCAGCGGCTTTGCCGGATAGCCGGCTGATCGGCGACTTGGTCTTCTACCGTCGTGTACGGGGGAAGGAGACCGCAGACGGGCTCGCTGATCGAGGAATTCAGGAGGCGGCGGCCCGGGCCGAGGCGGACCGGCTGCGCAGCCGGATCGAGGAGCTGTCGGGGGAGCTGGCCAGGGCGGAGGACTCGTTCGACGCCGCGCACGCGGCCATCGCCCGCCGGTGCGGGAACGTGATCGGCAAGCGGCAGCTCGAGCAAGCCGTCACCGGCGCCGCCGCCGACATCCCCGCGTTCTACGCCGCCCGGGTCCCGGAACCGTGCACGGCAGAGACGCTGCTGGTCCTGTCCGCCGACTGCAAGGGCATCGTGATGCGGCCCGGGGCGCTTCGCGCGGCCACCGCGAAGGCCGCCACCCGACTGGGGGGAAGATGCGCACCCGGCTGGCCGCCGGGGAGAAGCCGAACCGCAAGAGAATGGCCGCCCTGGTCACCGTCTACGACGCCGAGCCGGCGAAGCGCCGCCCGCACGACGTGATCGCCCCGCCCGGCGGGCGGCACGGCGACCGCCGGCTCCGGCCCGGGCCGAGGGCCCTGGCCAAATGGCTGGCCGGATCCGTCCGCAAGAACCCGGCCGAGGTGATCGCCGCCGCGTTCGACGAGGCCGAGGCCCGCGACCCCGGCCACCTGCGGACCTGGGTCGTCCTGGTCGACGGGGCCGAGCACCAGCTGGACCTGATCCGCGCCGAGGCCGGCCGCCTTGGAGCGGAGATCCACATCGTGATCGACCTGATCCACGTGCTCGAATACATATGGAAGGCAGCATGGAGCCTGCACGACGCCGGCGATCCCGCCGCCGAGGACTGGGTCGCGGCCAAGGCGCTTGCGGTACTGGCCGGCGACAGCGTCCGAGCGTCGGAGGAGATCACCGCCGAGGCGAGTACCGCCAGCCTGCCCGCCAGCCGGCGAACCGGTGATCAGCAACGGCGACTTCGAAGAGTACTGGAGCTACCACCTCGCCCGCGAGCACCAGCGCCTCTACCCGGGCACCAAGCAGGGAAAATACGCACTCGGCGCTTGAGCGGCTACCTCACTCCAGAGGAACTGCACCCATCAGGTTTAGTCTAGGTAGCCGGAGGGGTACCGGGATGCGCGGACAGGTCCTGGGTGGCCCACCCCTGGCCCGGTGCGCAGCTCGGGGCGCAGAGGGCGGGCAGGTAGGTCTCATCCAGGTGATTGCTGGAACTGTTGATCGTCCACACGCTGACCCAGTTCAGACCCCCGCTCTGGTCAAGGTGGAGCAGCGCGATCGGGGTCTGGTCGGTGGGCGGGGTACCGGGATGCACGGACAGGTCCTGGGTGGCCCACCCCTGGCCCGGTGCGCAGCTCGGGGCGCAGATGGCGGCCAGGAAGGTCTCATCCAGGTGACCGTCCGAGGCGTCGACGGTGTAGACACTGTTGAACCCGTCATGGAAGAGGGCGACCGGGGAAGTCCCCAAGCTCACCCGCGGGGTGTGGGCGGTCGCGGACAGGTCCTGGGTGGCCCACCCCTGGCCCGGTGCGCAGCTCGGGGCGCAGATGGCGGCCAGGAAGGTCTCCTGCAGGTCACCGTCCGAGGCGTCAACGGTGTACACGCTGGTGTACCCGGAATGGTAGTCGGCGCCCGGCGTCACGAGTGTCAACGGGGTGCCGACGGTCGCGGACAGGTCCTGGGTGGCCCACCCCTGGCCCGGTGCGCAGCTCGGGGCGCAGATGGCGGCCAGGTAGGTCTCCTGCAGGTGACCTACCTGGCTGCCGGAGGCGTCGACGGTGTACACGCTGACGTACCCGTCATGCAAGACGGCGACCGGGGCCGTACTGTCCAGGACCGCCGGGGTGTGGGCGGTCGCGGACAGGTCCTGGGTGGCCCACCCCTGGCCCGGTGCGCAGCTCGGGGCGCAGATGGCGGCCAGGAAGGTCTCCTGCAGGTCACCGCTGGAGGCGTCAGCGGTATACACGCTGACGTACCCGTCATGGTAAACGGCGCTCGGCGTCGTAACCGTCGTCGGGGTGCCGACGGTCGCGGACAGGTCCTGGGTGGCCCACCCCTGGCCTGGTGCGCAGCTCGGGGCGCAGATGGCGGCCAGGTAGGTCTCCTGCAGGTGACCGTCCGAGGCGTCAACGGTATACACGCTGGTGTACCCGTCGTGGTACAGCGCCACCGGCTGCGTGCCCGGCTGCACCGGCGGGGTGCCGGCGGTCGCGGACAGGTCCTGGGTGGCCCACCCCTGGCCCGGTGCGCAGTTCGGGGCGCAGATGGCGGCCAGGTAGGTCTCATCCAGGTGACCAGTTTTGGCGTTGACCGTGTACACGCTGGTGTACCCGTCGTGGAGCACCGCCTGCCCCGCCGTCCCCGCACTGGCGCCGGTGGACCCGGTGGAGCCCGCGGAGCCGGCGGAGTTGCCCGCATAGCCGGCGGCGACGATGTTCGCCTGCACCGCGGCGTCGGCGGCTGAGGAGGGGTAGCCCGAGGTCATGACGCCCTCGAACCAGGTGCCGACCCCCGCGTTGCTGTTGTCACCGCCGGTGCCGAGCACGATGCCGCCCTCCTTCTGCATCGGCATGTAGCCGCCGAGGTCGGGAAGGGTGCCGGACCACTGGGTCGTGAGGCCGCCGGACTGCGCGTTGCCCGTCTCGATCGCATAGGTGCTCTGCCCGTCGTTCTTCGCCATGGCGGTGACGAAGTCATCGGGGACCGGGGTATTGCCCAGGTACGAGCCGTTCGCCCCGAGGAACGTGCCGTTCTCCATGTCGACCCCGACCCAGGGGCCGCTGCC
>JAOPYM010000109.1 GCA_025964615.1 Actinomycetes bacterium | reverse complement strand
CGGCACCCCGGCCGAAGACGAACGGGTCGCCGCCCTTGAGCCTGACGACGAACTTCCCTGCCCTGGCGTGCTCGACGAGGTACTCGTTGATGCGTTCCTGGGTGACCGAACGGCCGTACGGGATCTTCGCCGCGTCGATGATCTCGACGTCGGCGGCCAGCTCGTCGAGGAGCACCCTCGGGGCCAGCCGGTCGGTGACGACCACGTCGGCCTGGGCCAGGAGCTGGCGGCCCTTCACGGTGATCAACCCCGGGTCGCCGGGGCCGCCGCCCACCAGGGCCACGCCGACCGGCTTGTGCCGGGAGTGCCGGGACTCCAGAGTGGCGTCGCGCAGCCCGTCCACGACCGCGTCGCGGATGCCCGCGGCCCGCCTGGGGTCGCCGCCGGCCAGTACGCCGACCGTGATCTCGCCGGCCTGGCCGGAGGCGGGCGTCCACGCGGCGGACGCCTCCGCGTCGTCGGCCCGTACGCACCAGATTCCGGCGGCCTCGGCCTCGTCGGCCACCGCCGTGTTGATCTTGGAGCTGTCGCTGCAGGCCTGCACCAGCCAGGCGCCGTGGCAGTCGCCCGTCTTGTACGGGCGCCGGTGCCAGACGATCTTCCCGTCGCTGACGAGATCGTCCAGGGCCGGGGTCGTCTCGGGTGCGACCAGCACGACCTCGGCCCCCGCCGCCAGCAGCGCGGGCACCCGCCTGCTCGCGACGCGCCCACCGCCCACGACGAGGACACGGCGCCCGCTGAGGCGCAGGCCAACGAGGTACGGCGGCACGAGAGGCTCTTTCGGGTCGAATGGACGGCAAGGCTGTTTGTGTGGCTAAAGGTACTCGGTCTCGCCCCCTCCCACCGACGCTTGGGCGTCAAGGCCCGAGCGCCGCGCGAGCGGAGCGAGCGCCATGTTCAGGTTCTCTTGTCCGTGACACCTGCGGCGTCGAAGGTCGCCACGTCATGCAGGACCCGCACCGCGCTCTGCACCAGGGGCAGGGCGAGCAGCGCGCCGGTGCCCTCCCCGAGCCGCAGTTCCAGCTCCACCAGCGGCCGCAGGCCCAGGTGGGCCAGGGCCGCGGCGTGGCCGGGCTCGGCGGACCGGTGACCCGCGACGCAGGCCTCGATGGCGTCGGCGGCCAGTGCCCTGGCGACCAGCGCGGCGGCCCCGGCGATCACCCCGTCGAGCACCACGGGCACCCGCAGCGCCGCGGCCCCCAGGATGAACCCGGCCAGCCCGGCGTGCTCCAGGCCGCCCAGCGCGGCCAGCACCCTGAGCACCTCCCCGCGGCTGTCCAGCTGACCGGGCCGGTGCAGTTCGAGGGCCTGGCGGACCACGGCGATCTTGCGAGTGTGGGTGGCGTCGTCGATGCCGGTGCCGCGCCCGGTGACCTCTTCGGGCCTGCGGCCGGTGAAGGCGGCGATGAGGGCCGCCGAGGCCGTGGTGTTGGCGATGCCCATGTCCCCGGTGATCAGGCAGCGGTTGCCTGCCGAGACCAGGTCCCTGGCCACCTCGATGCCGGTCTCCACGGCCTGCCTGGCCTGGGCCTCGGTCATGGCGGGCCCCCGGGTCAGGTCGGCCGTGCCGCAGGCCACCTTGCGGGGCAGCAGGCCCGGCGCCGGGTCCAGGTCGGCGGCCACCCCGATGTCGACCACGCTCACCTCGGCGCCGACCTGGGCGGCGAAGGCGTTCACCACCGCTCCCCCGGCCAGGAAGTTGGCGACCATCTGCGCGGTGACCTCCTGCGGCCAGGGGGTGACGCCCTGGGCGTGCACCCCGTGGTCGGCCGCGAAGATCGCCACGGCGGCGGGCTCGGGCAGCGGCGGCGGGCACTCCCCGGCCAGCCCGGCGAGCCGTACCGAAAGATCTTCCAGGACGCCGAGCGAGCCCGGCGGCTTGGTCAGCCGGGTGTGGCGTTCCGCGGCCTGGGCCATCGCGGCCGCGTCCAGCGGCCGGATCGCCCCGATCGTCTCGTCGATGAGGTCCATGGGTTCGCCTCCCGGCAGGCCGCGCCGGCCGTAGGTCTCGGTGTGCACCGCCCAGGCCAGCGGCCGGCGCTGGGCCCAGCCGCTCAGCGCCAGGCCGGGCGCGGGCGGGAAGTGCGAGACGTACCCGGCGCACAGGAACGCGACGATCTCCACATGCGCGGGCAGGCCGAGCTCGGCGGCCAGCTCACGTTCGTCGAAGAAGCTGACCCAGCCGATGCCGAGCCCCTCCACCCGGGCCGCCAGCCACAGGTTCTGCACGGCGCAGGCGACGGAGTACTGCGCCATCTTCGGCTGGGTGTGCCGGCCGAGCGGGTTGCGCCCGCCCCTGGTGGAGTCGCAGGTGACCACGATGCTGACCGGCGCCTCGCCGATCGCCTCCACCTTGAGCCGGTCGAACCGGTCGGCCCGGCCCCTGGGCAGGCTCTCGGCGTAGGCCTGGCGGCGCCGCTCCGCGAGGTCGCGCAGACGTGCCCGCCGCGCCGGCTCGGTGATGATGAGGAAGTCCCAGGGCTGGGTGAGGCCCACGGACGGCCCCTGGTGGGCGGCCTTCAGGACCCGGGTGAGCACCTCGCCGGGGATCGGGTCGGGCCGGAACCCCTCCCGGATGTCGCGCCGCTCCTCGATGGCCGCGTACACGGCCTCCCTGACCAGTCCCTCAAATTCCCAGGTCATGGAGTACCTCCAGCAGCGCGTCGTCGGCCTTGAGGTCCCGTACCGCGATCCGCAGCCAGTCCGGGCCGAGCCCGGGGAAGGTGTCCCCGCGCCGTACCGCGTAACCGCGCTGCCGCAGCAGGGCGCGCAGCCCGAGCCCGTCGGACACCCGTACGCACAGGAACGGGGCCCGCGCGCCCGGCACCACGTGCAGGCCGCAGTGGTTCAGTTCCGCCACGAACCGGTCCCGCTCGACGGCCAGGTCCTGCGCCCACTGGTCGGACTCGTCCAGGGCCCGGGGAGAGCAGCATGCCTCGACCGCGACGAGCGCGGGCGTGGACACCGCCCAGAGCGGCTGCGCCTCCCGCAGCTGCGAGATCAGGTCATGCTCGGCCAGCACGTACCCGGCGCGCAGTCCGGCAAGGCCCCACGTCTTGGTCAGGCTTCGCACCACGACCACTCCCGGCTGCGGGCCGAACGACAGGCTCTCCGGTTCGCCGGGCACGCAGTCCATGAAGGCCTCGTCCACCACGACCGTACGGCCTGGCCGGGCCAGTGCCTGCAGGACCGAGGCCGGGTGCAGGACCGAGGTCGGGTTGGTCGGGTTGCCGATCATCACCAGGTCGGCGTCCTCGGGGACCCGGGCGGGGTCGAGCGTGAAGTCACCGTCCAGGACGACCCGCTCGACCTCGTGACCGGCCGCGCGCAGCGCCGCCTCCGGCTCGGTGAACTGCGGGTGCACCACCACCGGGTGCTCGGGGCGAAGCACCCGGGCGAGCAGCACGAACGCCTCGGCGGCCCCGGCGGTGAGCAGCACCTCGCCGGTGGCCCGGCCGTGCCTGCGGGCGACCGCGGACAGCGCCTCACTCTGGTCGGGGTAGGCGGCCAGGTCCGCGACGCTGGCCTTGATCCGCTCGGCGAGCCACTCGGGCGGGGTGCCGGTACGGACGTTGACCGCGAAGTCTGCGAGGCCGGGACCGAGTTCGGTATCGCCGTGGTGGCGCAGGTCGTCAGTGGACATGATCGTGCGCATGGTCGTCGGGGTGGTGGTGCGGAAGCTGGGGGGCGCCGACCCGGTCCTCGAACCCGGGCATGCTGATCCGGTAGACGCAGGTATCGCAGTTCATCCGGATGTCACCGGCCAGCGCCTCCTCATAGCGTTCGACGACCAGGTCGGCGAGCCCGTCGCAGTCCCCGATGACCGGGGCGGTCCGGATCTCCAACTCGGGGTGGCCGTACTCCCTGGCCTGCGAGGCCACCCGATCGGGGAGCACCCCGGGGAACAGGAAGTATGGCAGGACCACGATCTGCCGGAAGCCGAGCAGCCGGCAGCGCTCCAGGCCCTCCGCGACGCCCGGCCGGGCGAGCGAGACGAACGCCGTCTCCACCGCGCCGATCCCGCGGCCCTCCCAGAGTAGCCGGGCGACCTTGCAGACCTCGGCGTTGGCGTCGGGGTCGGTGGACCCGCGGCCGACGAGCAGGACCGCGGTGTCGGCACCGGCTTCGCCGAGGCGCTCCGCGAGCAGGGTGAGCAGGCCGGGGTGCGGGCCGAGCGGGCGGCCGTAGGCGTAGGAGAACCCGGGGTGGCGGCCCGACTCCCTGGCCAGCGCGCCCGGGATGTCGCCCTTCCCGTGCCCGGCGGCCACCAGCACCAGCGGCACCGCGGCCACCCTGCGGTGCCCGGCGGCGTACAGCCCGGCGACGGCGTCGGTCAGCGGCGGCGGCGACAGTTCGATGAAGCCGCCCGCCACGTCCACCGGCAGCCGCGCCGCGAGCCGGTCCACGAACCGGGTGAACTCCGCGACGCCCTCGGCGGCCCTGGTGCCGTGCCCGACCAGCAGCAGCGGGGGCGTCACCGGCGCACGCCCTCGAAGTAGAGCAGCGCGTTGAGCGCGGCGGCGGCGACGGCCGAACCGCCCTTCTCGGAGAAGTTGCTGAGCTGCGGCAGGCCACTGTCGCGCAGCTCCTGCTTGGACTCCTTGGCGCCCACGAAACCGACGGGCAGCCCGACGATCAGCGCGGGGTCCACCCGGCGCCTGACCAGTTCCGTCAGCGCCGTCGGGGCGCAGCCGACGACCCAGACCGCACCGGGGCCCACTTCCGCGTAGGCGAGCCGTATCGCCGCCGCGGACCGGGTGATGTTCGCCGCCCGGGCCATCCGGGCCGCCGCGGGGTCCCCGACCATGCAGAGCGTGTCCTTGGCGGTGATGCCTGCTGCGACCATCGCCACGTCGGTGACGACCGGGGCGCCGCCCCGCAGCGCGCCGAGGCCCCGCACCAGGTGCCGCTCATCGGTGATCACGTCGACGGCGTACTCGAGGTCCGCGCTGGCATGGATGATCCGCTCCACCACCGTCCGCCAGAGCGGCGGCATCGGGGAGAGATCGATGCGTGAGCGCAGGACCTCGTACGACTCCACCTCGATCGGGTGCGGCTTGCGGGCCGTCATCGGTGCTCCTCAATCGCGTCGACGGGACAGATCTCGATGCACTCGCCGCAGCCGGTACAGAGCTCGTCGAGCACCAGCAGCGGGCTGCCGTGCGGGCGGATGGCGTGGGTGGGGCAGGTCAGCAGACAGGCCCCGCAACCCTGGCACCGCCCGGTCACGACGAAGACCATTGATACCCCCTTGGGGTAACAAAGCGCCCCGCGATCGTATGGCTACGGCTGGAACCGACCAGGACCACGGTGAACATGTCCACCTGGTTCACCCAGGCCGGATCAGCCTCCCCGAGCGTAGTAAGGGTCATGGCCTGGTCGGGACGGGTCGCGTTCCGGACGAATCCCACCGGGGTGTCGCTGGGCCGGTGGCCGGCGAGGATGGCGAGCGCCGCAGAAAGCTGCCAGTCCCTGGCCTTGCTGCGCGGGTTGTAGAAGCAGACGGTGAAATCCCCCTCGGCCACCGCCCTGACCCGCCGTTCGATCACCTCCCAGGGAGTGTGCAGATCCGACAGCGAGATGTACGCGTGGTCGTGGCCGAGCGGGGCGCCGAGCAGGTTCGAGGCGGCCACGGCGGCGGTGATGCCCGGTACCCCGTCCACGTCGATCGTCTCGGAGGCGAACTCCAGGGCCGGGCTCGCCATCGCGTAGACGCCGGCGTCACCGGAGCCGATGAGCGCCACCGCGTGGCCGCGCTCCGCCTCGCGGACGGCGCTGCGGGCCCGTTCCTCCTCCTGGCCGAGACCGCTCTC
Source organism: Actinomycetes bacterium (assembly GCA_025964615.1). Taxonomy (GTDB): domain Bacteria; phylum Actinomycetota; class Actinomycetes; order Streptosporangiales; family Streptosporangiaceae; genus RYN-227. Next base: position 10,304 of record JAOPYM010000109.1, on the reverse strand, counting down.
GATCACCCTGGTGCCGGGTCTGAGCAGGTCCCTGATCTGGTCCACGTACTGGTCGAGGCCGACCACCACCGAGGCTCTCTGCAGGCTGTGCACGGCCCTCGGGGTGAGCAGGTCGCGGGCGCCGGGGCCGAGGCCGATGATCGCCAAACGTCCCTTGGGGCTGAGCCGGGCGACGGCCACGGTGGCGTTCGCGGACTTGCGCTTCTGGACGACCAGGTCGCCGCCTCGGCCCTGCGACCTGGCGGCGTGCAGCGCGGCGGCCTCGGCGACACTGGGCGTGCCGACCTCGGCCCGTACGATCTCCGACGGGTTGGGCACCTCGACCGTGGCCAGCACCTGCGCCGGGTAGGTGACGACCTCCCAGCCGCGCTCCGCGGCGGCCTGCAGGATACCCTCCTCGTCCGCTTTCAGGTCGACGGTCGCCACGCACCGCACCGACAGCGGGCTCAGCCCTTCAAGCGCCGTATCGATCAGCTCCCCGACCTCCCGTGCGGAGACCCCGCGCGCCGAACCGACGCCCACGATCAGGGAGGGCGGCCGGTAGATGAGCTCGGGCGAGTAAGCGGGGGTCGCGATCCGATCGTCGATCCTGATCAGCACTTCCGGACCGGAGCCGTCCGGCCGGGGGTTGTCCGGCATCGCCGGGAGCGGCCAGCTGCCGTGATCGTGAACCTCGTACGGCACGCCGGACAAGACGGCGGCACCCACCTGGGCCAGCAACCAGGGGTTCTCGACCGTGAAGCCCAGATCCGCGCCCAGCGTGTCCAGCGGGGTCCTCCCCACCGCATCGGAGGCCGTCGTCACCACAGGCGCGCAACCGAGTACGCCCGACACCCGGGTGGCCAGTTCGTTGGCACCATGGTGGCCGCCGAGGAGTGCGACCGCGAACTGCATCCCCTCGTCAACACAGACCACCGCAGGGTCGGTGGTCTTGTGGCCGAGGAGCGGGGCGAGCACTCGAACCGTCGCTCCGACCGCCAGGAAACTCACCACGGACTCGCAGATCCGCCATGCCTCCCGAAGATCGTCACTGGCCTTCTCACCGGTGAAGACCTGGATCTCGCCGGGCCAGGCCGCGGAGAGGGCTGTGGCGGCGGTTCTTCCGCTCGCGGTTGCGGCAACGACGCCGATCAATGTCTGACTCCCCAGATGACGAAGACGGGATTGGTGGCCGCCAGCCGGTGCACGTCGCCCGGCAGCGGGGAGAGCCTGGCGGCCGACAGTTGTACGGCCTGGACGGCGAAACCCTCGGCGGTCAGCGCATCCTGTACGGGCCGTACCCGCTCCAGCGCGACCACCGCGGCGACCACCACTCGCAGGGCGCGTGCGGCGCAGGCCCGGACGACGTCGGGACCGCCGCCGCCGACGAACACGGCGTCCGGGTCCGGCAGGTACTCCAGGACGAGGGGTGCCGGGCCGTGCGCGACCTGCACCTTGACGTGGTGCAGGCGTACGTTGGCGCGGATGCGCTCGCAGGACTCCTCGTCCCGCTCCACGGCGATCACCGCGGCACCGAAATGGGCGCACTCGATGGCCACCGAACCACTGCCGGCGCCCACGTCCCAGATCAGGTCCCCGACCCTGGGCCCCAGTTTGGCCAGCACGAACGCCCGTACCTCGGCCTTGGTGACGACGGAGTTGCGGTGCTCGAACTCCGCCTCGGCGAGCGCCCATTCCGCCGGTCCGGGCTGGGCTCCGGCGATCCATCTGCGCGGGCCGTCGACGTGCGCTGGATCGAGTACGAGGACCACGTTCGGGTCCAGCCAGGTGCGCGTGGTGGCCTCGGCCGGACGGCATCTGGTGACCCGTTCGGCCGGACCGCCGAGATCCTCGCAGACCACGAAGGCGCGGGGCGTCGAGGGATGCAGTTCACGGGCCAGTTCGGCGGGCCCGGCACCGGGCGCGGTGAGCACGGCGACCTTGGGGTGGGCCCGGCAGGCGTTGACCGCGCGCCGCAGCTCCCGGCCGTGCGCGGACACCACAAGGGCGTCCTCCCAGGTCAGCCCAGCCGCGGCGAAGGCGCGCTGCACCGAGGACAGCGCGGGCAGCACCTCGACGACGTGGCCTCGTTCGCGCAGCGCCCGGACGATCCCGAAGAACCCCGGATCGCCGCTGGCCACGACCACGATCCGGCCCTCGGGGGCGTCGATCTGGTTCTGGGCCGCGTCGATCTCGTCGAGGGCGGCGGGCACGTTGCCCATCACGACCACGGGCACTGCGTCCGGAAGGCTCACCGCCTCCAGATGCCGGCCCCCGCCGACCACCAGGGAGGCCGCGTCAAGGCGGGCCTGAGCCTGAGCGGAGAGCGCGGACCCGTCGAAACCGAGCACGGTGATCATCGGGCCAGCCGCCCGTACATCCCGATCATCTTCTGACCGGTGAAGTCGACCAGGACCACCTGGGCCGCGATCGGGCTGCCCCCCTGCTCGGCGGCGAAGCGTTCGAGCACCCCGGCGACGCGGCGGCAGAGTTCCCGGCCGCACGGGCCGAGCAGCCCCGCGGACTCCCACAGCTCGTAGGCGTGCCGGGCCGTGTTGGCCCGCCCGACCTCGGCGGCCAGCTCCACGGAACCGCCCATGTCGCGGGTGAGACCGCCGAGCAGCTCGGTCGAGACCTGGGAGCGCGTGTAGTGCGTCATCAGCACACCGGAGGCGAGCTTGGTGAGCTTGCCCGCCATGCCGACGAAGACCACCTGCCTCAGCCCGTGCTCGACGGCCTTGCGCAGCGCCGCCCCGGTGAAGTCGCCGACCTCGACGAAGCACACGTCGGGCAGCTTGGGCAACAGCTTCATGGCGCCCTTCTCGGTACGACCGCCGGTGCACAGGACCAGGGTGTCCAGGCCCTGCGCGGCCATCACCGAGACGGCCTGCTCGACGCTGGCCCGCCAGGACGCGGTGGAGAACGGCCGGACGATGCCGGTGGTACCGAGGATCGAGATGCCGCCGATGATGCCGAGCCGTTTGTTGGTGGTCTTGCGGGCCATCACCTCGCCCTCGGGCACCGAGATCACCACCCGTACCCCCCTGTCCTCGCTGTCGAGTGCCTCCGTCACGGCCTGGGTGATCATCGCCCGGGGCGTGGGGTTGATGGCCGGGCCGCCCAGCTCCAGGCCGAGACCCGGCTTGGTCACCACACCGACGCCCTCTCCCCCGTCCAGGTCCAGGCCCGGCTCGTCCCGCCAGGACACCGTGGCCGTGACGTGCGCGCCGTGCGTGACGTCCGGGTCGTCCCCGGCGTCCTTCACCACGACGGCTGACGCCCTGCCCCCGCTCACCGAGCACGACTCGACGGCGAAGGTCACCCGGTTGCCCGAGGGCAGCCCGATCTCCACATAGCCGGGAACCTCCTGCCCGCGGAGCAGCAGAGTGGCGGCCTTCGCCGCGGCGGAGGCGCAGGATCCGGTGGTCCAGCCGGCGCGCAGCGCCTTCTGCCGCACCTTCATGGTGCGGGGCAGATCGGGTTCGCGCAGCTCGGGGCGCTCGTCAGAGATCACGGACGGTGAGACTCCCGGAGTTCGCGCCGTGCCGCAGGCTCGGCACGCCGGAAACCGTGGAAGTGACCCGGGTGGTAGAGGTGCGAGCGGGTACCACCGGCCGACAGCGCGGGACCGACCAGGACGAGGGTGTGCTTCCACAGCTTGTGCGCCTTGACGGTGGCTTCGAGCTCGTCGAGCCGGCAGCGCACGATCAGCTCGTCCGGCCAGGAGCACTGGTAGGCGACCACGCACGGGGTCTCGGCCGGGTAGCCGCCCTCGGTCAGTTCCTCCTGCAGCTGCCCGGACCGCGCCGCCGACAGGAACAGCGCCATGGTCGTGCCGTGCCTGGCGAACTCGCGGACCTCCTCGCCGGGCGGCATCGGCGTCTTGCCGCCGCCGAGCCGGGTCAGGATCACCGACTGGCCGATCTCCGGGATGGTCAGTTCCCGCTGGACGGCGGCGGCCACCGCGCTGAACGCCGACACCCCGGGGATCACCTCGGTCGCCAGGCCCATGGCGGCGCACCGGTCCAGCTGCTCCTGCATGGCGCCCCACAGGGCCGGGTCACCGGAGTGGATCCGGGCGATCGTCAGGCCCTCGGCGACCGCCCGCTCGTAGAAGGGCAGCACGCCCTCCATCGGCAGCAGCGCCGAGTCGACGATCTCCGCTCCGTCCCTGGCGTGCTGGAGTACGTCGGGGTGGACCAGGCTGGCCGCCCAGATGACGATGTCCGCCTCGGAGATCGCCCTGGCGGCCCGGAAGGTCAGCAGGTCGGCCGCGCCGGGTCCCGCTCCCACGAATACGACTTTGCCCATCAGAGCATGCCTCCCCTTGTGGTCCGCCGGCCCGGCACGATCAGTGTGGACAGGTACGGGACCGGGCCGTCGATCTCGCCGGCCGGTCCCACTGCTTCGCCCTCCAGGCCGAGGCGGGCGCCGTAGACGGCACCGTCCAGGCGTCCCGCGTCCTTCACCGCGGCCAGTACCTCGTCCGCGACAGCGCCGAACTTGTACGCGACGACCGTTTCGCTGTCCCGGAGCGCCTTGGTGAACCGGTGTGCACCGCCGGTCAGCGGCAACAGGGTAAGGGACTCGGTGCCCTCGGTGAGCACCGTGCCGGAACGGGCGGCCAGGTCCTGCATGGCGGTGATGCCCGGCACCGACTCGATCTCCACGCCGGGGCTCAGGTCCCGTACGGTCTGGGCCAGGTAGGTGAAGGTGGAGTACACGTTCGGGTCGCCGATGGTGGCGAACGCAACGGTGCCCGCACCCTCGGCGAACGCCCGCAGGACCCGTCGCGCCGCCTCGTCCCAGGCCGCCGCGCGCCGCTCGGTGACGCCGCCCCGGTCGTTGAGCGCGAACACGACCCGTTCGGCCTTGCCGGTGTAGGCCCGTACGACCGACTCGGCCCGGCCCTGCTCGCCGGGCGCCATCACCGGTACGAGCACCAGGTCGGCCTCGCGCAGCACCCGTACGGCCTTGACCGTGATCAGCTCGGGATCTCCGGGCCCGACCCCGATTCCGATGAGCCTCACCGGCACGCTCCCGCGAATCGCCCGGCCATCACGGGGTTGCCCGCCCAGTGCAGATGCAGGTACGACGCGACCCGCCTGCCTGCGACGAACCCCTCCGGTCCCTCCGTCGACCACTGCCACGCGGCCGTGGTCCCGCCGTGCGCGGGGGTCACTGCGGTCCGGTGGAACTCGTGCCCGTGTACGCGTTCACCCACGCGGGCGATCACCGAATCGTGCACGGCGACGGCCCGCCGGTAGCCCAGCGTGAGCTTCGAGGTCATCTCCGCCGTGGCGTCCAGGACCCCGCACATCGGCTTCCCGTCCAGCGCCCTCGTCAGGTACAGCAGCCCCGCGCACTCTGCGTAGACGGGCCCCTCGAACGCGGCGATCTCCTTGCGGAGCGGCTCGTTCGCCGACAGCTCCGACGCGTACATCTCCGGGAACCCGCCCCCGACGACCAGCCCGGCGGTCCCCTCGGGCAGCGCCTCGTCACGCAGCGGATCGAACGGCACGACCTGCGCGCCGGCCGCCTCGAGCAGTTCGGCGTTCTCCGCGTACCCGAACGTGAACGCCGGTCCTGCGGCCACGGCCACCTGCACGCCGGGCTCGGCACCGGCGACGCCGGGGTTCCAGGGGGTGGCGGCCAGGGATGGTGCACTGCGGGCGAGGGCGAGCAGGGCATCCAGGTCACACGAGCCGGTGATCAGGGCACCGAGGCGCTCGACCGTCTCGACGGCCTCCGGCCGGCGTTCGGCCGCCGGGATCAGGCCCAGATGGCGGGACGGGGTGGTGAGACGGTCGTCGCGGCGGAGCACGCCGAGCACCGGCAGGCCGAGTTCCTCGATCGCGGCGCGGCAGATCTCCTCGTGCCGGTCCGACCCGATCCGGTTCAGGATGACGCCGCCGATGCGAAGCCCAACCAGCCCACCAAGCCCACCCGGCCCGACCCCGCCGGTGAACGAGTCGTAGGTCATGAAGCCGTGCACCGTGGCAGCCACCGAACGGCCCGCCGAAGCGGCGTCGACGACCAGCACCACCGGGGCCTGAAGGAGCTTCGCCACATGGGCGGTGGAGGCGAACTCCCCCTGTCCGGCGGCCCCGTCGTACAGGCCCATGACGCCCTCGACGACGGCCACGTCGGCCCCGTGCGCGCCGTGCAGGAACAGCGGCGCGATCAGGTCCGCGGAGGTGAGCCAGGGGTCCAGGTTGCGGCCGGGGCGGCCCGTCGCCAGCGCGTGGTAGCCGGGGTCGATGTAGTCGGGACCCACCTTGTGCGGCGAGACCGCGAGACCCCGGGACGCGAAGGCGGCCATCAGCCCGGTCGCGACCGTCGTCTTACCGGCACCGGACGAGGGCGCGGCGATGACCAGGCGGCTCACCATTCGATGCCCTTCTGCCCCTTCTGACCTCGGTCCATCGGGTGCTTGACCTTGGTCATCTCGGTGACCAGGTCGGCGACCTCGATCAGCGCGGGGTCGGCGTCCCTGCCGGTGATGACGACGTGCTGCTGCCCAGGACGGTCCCGGAGCGTCTCCAGTACGTCTTCGACCGGGATCCATCCCCACTTGATGGGGTAGGTGAACTCGTCGAGCACATAGAAACGGTAGGTCTCAGCGGCCAGGTCGCGCTTGATCTGCTCCCAGCCCTCGCGGGCGTCCCTGGCGTGGTCCTCCTCGGTGTCGGGCCGCTGGATCCACGACCAGCCCTCCCCCATCTTGTGCCAGGTCACCGACCCGCCCGACGGGGAGTCCCCGAGGACACCGAAGGCGGTCTCCTCGCCGATCCGCCACTTGGCGGACTTCACGAACTGGAAGATGCCGACCGGCCAGCCCTGGTTCCAGGCGCGCAGCGCCAGGCCGAACGCGGCGGTCGACTTTCCCTTGCCGGGCCCGGTGTGCACGACGACCAGGGGCTGGTTGCGCCGCTGCCTGGTGGTGAGCCCGTCCTCCGGGACCTGCGATGGCTTCCCCTGGGGCATTACGCCGCCCTCCCTCGTATCAGACCGGTCAGTGCCTCGGCGGCCAGCTCTTCGAGCCGTACGACCTCACCGCCCAGGTGCAGTCCGAGCGCGGTGGCCAGGCCCAGGCGCACGGGCCCGGACTCGCAGTCCACGACGACCGACGCGACGCCGCGCAGCAGTGCGGCCGCGCGGGCCGGGTCGGGGCCGTGGGTGGCACGGCCGTCGGTCACGACGACGAGGAGCGGACGCCGGGACGGGTCACGCAGCCGCTCGACCCGCAGCACCTCGGCGGCCCGCAGCAGTCCAGCGGTGAGCGGGGTACGGCCGCCGGTGGGCAGGTCGGTGAGCCTGCGCGCACCGGCCTCGACCGAGGTGGTGGGCGGCAGCGCGAGCTCCGCGGAGGTACCCCGGAAAGTGATCAGCCCGACCTTGTCTCGCCGCTGGTAGGCGTCGAGCAGCAGCGAGAGGGCTGCGGTCTTCACCGCGCGCATCCGCTGCCTGGCCGCCATCGAGCCGCTGGCGTCCACGACGAACAGGATGAGGTTGCCCTCCCGGCCGTCGCGCACCGCGGAACGCAGGTCGTCGCGGGCGATGACGAGGCCGGCCCCGGTGCGGCTCCTGGCCCGCTGGTGCGGGGCGGCGGCGCGCAGGGTGGCCATCAGGTGCAGGTCGCGGGAGCCCTTCTGGGCTCCGGAGATCCGACCATAGGGGGTACGGGCCTTGGACCGCCGGCCGGGGGCGCCCGCGCCGAGCCCGGGGACGGTGAAGAGCCTGGGCCGGTACGCCGCGTCGGCCGGTGCGGGCCGCGCCTGCGGACCTTGGGAGGCACCGCTGTACGAAGGTGTATCGGCTTCGCCAGTGCCGCCGTGCGCGCCGTCGCCCTCGGGGCCCTGGCCTTCGGGGCCCTGGTCTTCGGGGCCCTCGGGAGGGCCTGACGGGTCCGGGGGTTCCGGGTCGTCGGTGCCGGAGCCGTGTTCGTCGAGGAGGTCGTCGAGCCGCTGCTGGTCGAGCCCGGGGGCGTCGAACGGGTCGCGGCGCCTGCGATGCGGCAACGCCAGCCGGGCGGCGACCCGTACGTCGTCGTCGGTCACGGTGTCGCGGCCGTGCCAGGCGGCCAGTGCGATCGCGGCCCTGGCGGTGACCAGGTCGGCGCGGAGCCCGTCCACCTCGAAGGCCGCGCAGACCGCGGTGATCTGGCGGAGCGCGGTGTCGGTGAGCGTGACCTGCGGCAGGAGGGTACGGGCTGTGGTGATGCGCCGGGCGAGTTCCTCGTCGTCGGCGGTGAAGCGCCCGGCGAACCCCGCGGGGTCGTCGTCGTAGCGCAGCCGCCGCCGTACGACCTCGGCACGTTCCACCGGGTCCCGGGTGGCGGCGACCTCGACGGTGAGCCCGAACCGGTCGAGCAGCTGCGGCCGCAGCTCGCCCTCCTCGGGGTTCATGGTGCCGACCAGCAGGAACCGTGCGGCATGCCGGACCGAGACGCCCTCGCGCTCGACGTAGGAGCGGCCCATCGCGGCGGCGTCGAGCAGCAGGTCGACGAGGTGGTCGTGCAGCAGGTTGACCTCGTCGACGTACAGGACTCCCCGGTGCGCGGCGGCGAGCAGGCCGGGTTCGAAGGCCCGTACCCCCTCGGTGAGGGCGCGCTCGATGTCCAGGGATCCGGTCAGCCGGTCCTCGGAGGCCCCGACGGGCAGCTCCACCAGCCTGGCCGTACGGGTCGTACCGCCGCCACTGTGCGGGGCGTCGGGACACTGCGGATCGGGGTCTGCCGGGTCGCAGGAGAAGCGGCAGCGGGAGGCGACGGAGACCGGGGGCAGCAGCGCGGCCAGCGCCCGGACGATCGTTGACTTGGCGGTGCCCTTCTCGCCTCGGACGAGGACGCCGCCGACGCCGGGTGAGACCGCGTTGATGAGCAGGGCCAGCTTCAGGTCGTCCATGCCGACGACCGCGGAGAACGGATACATATGCCCTTTCCCTCGGGTGTCCACGCCCGTGGCGGTAGTGCGCCTCCGGCACGACGTGCCTGCGGCGACTCCGACGGATGGAGTTCCTGGCTTCCAGCCTTCGTGCTGGTCACAGTTGCGGGACAGCCCCGGATTGAGCACCGGGTTCCTCCGCTTCCGTCGCCTGCACAGGATGACACACCCGGACAGGACACCCAAGTCAGGCGGTTTATTGGCGATACGTCAATAGATATGCTGGGAGGATGGCTACGCCGGTACCCCGCTACCGCCGTCTCGACCGGGACGAGCGTCAGGAGCAGATTCTCGCCGTCGCCCGGCGGGTGTTCACCGAACTCCCCTACGCGGACGTGTCCACGGCCGCCATCGCCCGGGAGACGGGTATCCAGCGGGGACTGATCCACTACTACTTCGGGACCAAGCGCGAGCTCTTCCTGACCGTCGTACGGGATCTGATGGCACAGGTCGCCTACGACGCGCCGCCGATCGGCGATGAGCTGTCCTCGGACGAGGTGGTGGACCTGTGCGTCACCCTCTTCCTGGACGCCGCCGAGGCCAACGCGTCGACCTGGTTCGCCGCACTCGACGCGGAGGGGTTCGGGCACGACCCCGAGCTGGTGAAGATCGTCACGAAGATCCGGGACGCCACCGTGGAGCGGATGCTGGCCGTGCTGCGGCTGCCCGCCCCGACCGGCACGCTGCGCGCCGTCCTGCGGACCTACTCGGGCCTGGCCGACTCGGCGACCCGTGAGTGGCTGCAGACCAAGACCCTCACCCGTACCCAGGTGCACACCCTGCTGGCGCGGACGCTGGTGGCGCTCATCACCGAGATCGCCCCAGCGGTCGAGCGAAGCTAGTTCGTGTTTATGGCCGCGCCTTCGGCACGGCGGCCGGGCGCTAGCCGCGCTGAACTGCGAACCAGACGGCCTTGCCTTCGGCGTACGGCTCAAGGCGGGACACGGTGAGGTGCCTGCCGCAGCGGCCGCCCGACAGCTCCTCCACGATGTTCAGCCCGCGACCGTGGTCGTCGGAGAACGTGGTGTCCCCGTCGAAGGCCATCGGCAGCGAGTCGAAGACCGCGCAGACGACCTCCCGGGGCCCGGGGTCGAACCAGAGCTCGTGCGGCGGGTGCTCGTGCGCGTGCCGGTAGGAGTTGGTGGCCAGCTCGCTGACCATCAGCTTCGCGTCACGGATGACCTCCCGGTCCACACCGAGCACAGTGAGCGTGTCATCGACCAGATCACGTGCCCGCTTGGCGCAGGTCGCGTCGGTCGGCAACGTCCAGACGAGCCGTTGCTCGACGGCCTCGATGCTCACGGGTGACCTCCCGCAGTCGACGTCAAGTACGTCTATGTAACCCTTAGTCCCCATGCCATCACAGCTTTTCCCGCGGAC
>JAOPYM010000097.1 GCA_025964615.1 Actinomycetes bacterium | reverse complement strand
TTGTCGGTGATCAGAACGACCAGGTCGCCGGTGAGGCTGCGGGTGAAGACCTCGACGCCCCGGAGGGCGGCGAGGGCCGGGGCGGACGCCGCGTCGGTGAGCCGGGTCGCGCCGTAGTCCATGCCGGTGAGGATCACCGGGGAGTTGAACTCGTGCTCCATCCGGTGGCTGACCACCTCGAACTGGAGGGGTCCGACTGCGGCCAGGACGGGGGCCTGGTCGCCTCGGGCGTCACTGCGCAGCACCTGTACGGCACCCTCGCCGTCGAGCTGCTCGATGCCCCGGCGGAACTGCTTGTACTTGCCGGAGTCCTTGGCCCGGCAGACCATGAAGTGCTCGGGGGCGAAGGCCGGGATCGGCGGGTAGGCGACCGGGGTCCGCTCGTACAGGGTCTCGCCGACGGTCATGCCCGTGGTGTTCGGCAGGCCGAGGACGTCACCGGGGTAGGCGACGTCCACGGTCGTGCGGTCCCGGCCGAACACGGTCTGGGCGTGCTTGGTGACCAGCGGCCGGCCCGAGGTCCCCTGGGTGAGGGTCATCCCGCGCTCGAACTTGCCGGAACAGATCCGGATGAAGGCCAGCGAGTCCCGGTGCGCCCGGTCCATCCCTGCCTGGATCTTGAACACCTGGCCGGAGAAGGGCGCGTTGACCGGGCGCCGGTCGCCCTGGGTGTCCGGCCTGGCGGAGGGCGGCGGGGCGTACGAGCAGAGCGCCTCGAGCAGGGAGCCCACCCCGAAGTTGTGCAGCGCCGCACCGAACAGCACCGGCGTGGAGATCCCGGCCTGGAACGCCTCCATGTCCAGTTCCGCGCCGATCTCGGTGAGCAGCGTGAGCTCCTCGTGCGCGGTCGTCCACTCCTTACCCTGCTCGGCCGCCGCATCCTCCGGGCTGAGCATGATGCTCTTGGCGAGCCCGCCACCCGTACCGGGCTCGTACCGGGTGAACATCCCGTCGGCCCGGCTGAGCAGGCCGCGGAAGTCGCCCGCGATGCCGACCGGCCAGTTCAGCGGGGCCGCGTGCAGCCCGATCCGCTGCTCGACCTCGTCGAGGAGCTCCAGCGGTTCGCGGCCGGGCCGGTCCCACTTGTTCACGAAGGTGATGACCGGGATTCCCCGGTGCTTGCAGACGTCGAACAGCTTGAGGGTCTGCGCCTCCAGGCCCTTGGCCGAGTCGAGCAGCATGATCGCGCTGTCGACGGCGGCCAGCACCCGGTAGGTGTCCTCGGAGAAGTCGGAGTGACCGGGGGTGTCGAGCAGGTTGAGCAGCACGTCGCCGTAGTCGAAGCGCAGCGCCGTGGAGGTGATGGAGATGCCGCGGCTGCGCTCCATCTCCATCCAGTCCGAGGTGACCCCGGCCCGGTCGCCCTTGCCGTGCACGGCCCCGGCCGAGCTGATCGCCGACGCGTGCAGCGCCAGTGCCTCGGTGAGGGTGGACTTTCCTGCGTCGGGGTGGCTGATGACCGCGAAGGTACGGCGCCTGGCCGCCTGCGCCGAGACCTGATCCGACTCGGTGTGCACGGCCGTCACCAGACTCACTCCTCAACTTGATCGTTAGGCAGGGCGATCGCGCCGCTCACCTGAGTGTTGCCCCGGCTGGGGAGACCCTGCTGCGGACTATGGTAGTTGAGCCAGGAAGGCCGGAGCCGCACAGCACTTCTTGTACTTGCGCCCGGTACCGCACCAGCAGTCATCGTTGCGGTTGGGCGGCCAGGCGATCCCGCCCTCGTCCGGGTCCTCGATGAGGTCCCGCCACGTACCGGGTGAAGCCGGGTCGAGCCCGGTGGCCTCGGCGAACGCCACGACCTCCCCTACCTCCACCGGCCAGACCCTGATCTTGCCCGAAGGGAGCGCCTGCAGGGCCAGTTCGATCTCCCGCCGGTGGTCGGCGTGCTCCCCGCCGACCAGGCCGCGCTCCCTGGCCTGCGCGAACTCCGCCTCCGGCAGGTACGGCAGCCCGTCGGCCGTCGCAGCCGGGTTGACCTTCGCCTGCGGGACCGTGGTCCGCCGGCCGGCCTCGATGTAGCGCGCCGTCTCGGCGTCGAGGGCCTTGTCCACGAGCGCCGCCTCCTGCTCGATCCGCCTGCGGTGCCCGTCGAGGGCGGCGATCAGGCTGAAGTCGACGCGGGCGGCCATCCCGGTGCGCAGGTCGTCGGCGAGCCACTCGACCGCCGTGAACTGGTCCCCCACGTGGTCGGCCATGGTCATCGCGAGTTCCAGGGCGTGCAGGTAGTCGCGCGACACGGGCGCCCCGGCCTGGTGCTCGGCCCTCAGCTCGTACAGGATCGCGGTCGCGGACTCGGCGTCGCCGTTGCGGGCGTGCAGCTGGGCGATCCAGCTCAGCTCCGCGGCGCGCTCCCCCGGCTCGACGTCGATCAGCCGGTACGCGGTCGCGATCGCGTCGTCGTAGCGCTCCAGGTCCGCCTGCGCCTCGGTCAGGACGTCGAGGTAGTCGGCCAGCGCCGGATCCCCGCCCGCCCGGGGGTCGGCCAGCGCCCGCTCGAGGAGGGCGACACCGGCCTCGTCTCCGCCCTCGTCGAAGGCGGCCTCGAGGGCATCCTCAAGATCGAGAGGGTTGAACAGCTCATCGCTCAGCGTGGTCGGCACGCTTCCCGAGTTTACTTCTTGTACGCCAGGGTGAGGCCGTCGCCGACCGGCAGCAGGACCAGGTCCACCCGGTCGTCGGCAAGGGCGTGATCGTTGAAGTCACGGATGCCCTGCACCTGCGAGGAGTGCTCGGTCTCGTCGATGACCCGGCCGTGCGAGAGCGTGTTGTCGACCAGGACGACGCCACCCTGCCGGATCCGGGGCACGATCTCGTCCCAGTAGCCGATGTACCCCTCCTTGTCGGCGTCAATGAAGGCCAGGTCGAACAACGTGCCGTCGGGCAGGGCGCGCAGGGTCTCGAGCGCCGGGGCGAGGCGCAGCTCCATCGTGTCACCGAGCCCGGCCTTCGCCCAGTACCGGCGAGCGATGGAGGTCCACTCCTCGCTGACGTCGCAGCACAGCAGCCGGCCGCCCGGGGCGAGCCCTCTGGCCAGGCATATCGAGGAGTAGCCCGTGAAGGTGCCGACCTCCACTGCGTTCCTCGCACCGATCATGCGGGCCAGCAGGGTCATGAAGGTGCCCTGCTCCGGGCCGATCTGCATCCCCGCGCTGGCCCCGGTGCGTTCCAGCGTCTCGGCCGCCAGCTCCCGCAGTACGGCGTCCGGCGGCGTACTGCGGGAGACCAGGTAGTCGTGCAGTTCGGGGCTGAGTTGCTCGCTTCGACGTGTCACGACTCAACGCTATCCGTACGGATCACAGTCGCGCCTACTGCGGCGGGTAGTAGCCGCCGGGGCCGGGCTGCTGCGGCGGTTGCGGGTAACCGGGCTGCTGCGGCGGCGGGTAGCCACCCTGCTGCTGGGGGTAGCCGGGTTGCTGGGGGTAGCCGGGTTGCTGCGGGTAGCCCGGCTGCTGCGGGTAGCCCGGCTGCTGCTGCGGCATGCCGTACGCGCCCGGGTAGGGGTTCTGCGGCTTGAAGTACGCGTTCGACTGCTTGTTGTAGATCAGGATGATCGTGACCAGGCCGAGCAGCCAGCTCACGATCCCGCCGACCATCGCCAGCGCCGAACCGTGGAAGCCGAAACTCGAGGTGGTCAGCGCGAGGGAGACCAGCAGGCTCAGCGAGGAGATCCCGAAGAACACGGTGCCGGTGATCCGGGCCCAGTTGCGGCCGCCCTTGATCATGAAGGCCATCCAGAGCCACAGCGCGGCGCCGATCAGGCCCCCCACGATCGCGCTGCCGACCGCCGTGTTGGCGAGGGTGTCGATCTGGCTCTGGTCGTACGACGAGAAATGCGAGGCGTAGTACGACTTGAGCGTGCTGGTCGAGGCGGCCGTGATCACGCCGTTGAGCACCGCCAGCGCGGTGCCGCCCAGCATCAGGCCGAATGCGGTGCGTACCGGCTGGGGCGCCGGCGGCTTGGCCTGCGACATCGACTGACCGGCCGGATATTGGGGATACGCGGAGTACGACACAGCACACACTGTGGATCAAATCGCCGCCGGTGACAAGCCCGTTCAGCGGGTGAGAATGCGGCCCGGCGCGGCCAGCGGCAAGGCGGAAGAACCTCCCGTGCTTACTCTTCGTTGACGATCCATTACGCTTCGTGTTACCACTGAAGGGGCTTCAGCGCGAAAGGGGACTGATGAGGACACGGGGGTTCCGGCAGGCTGCCTATGCGCCGGCGGCGACGGCCGGGCGGGTGTTCGCCGACGAGCTCGCCGGCCTGGTCCGCCACCTGGGGGTACGGGACTGTTTCGGGGTGGGCGGCGACAGCATCGCACCGGTCGTCGACGCGCTCGGCCGCGCGGAGCTGAACCAGTTCCACTGCCGCAACGAGGGCGGCGCCATGTTCGCGGCGGCCGAGGCATCGCTCGCCGCCCAGCGGCCCTGCCTGGTGTTCACCCCCACGGGTCCCGGCCTCACCAACGCCGTGACCGGGGTGCTCACCGCCCGCGACGAGGGGGCACAGGTCATCCTCGTCTCCGCGGCCACACCCGTGCATCGCCGGGGTGCCTTCCCCGCGCAGGAGACGCACCACCTGGAGCTGGGCCGGGACCTGTTCGAGCCGGGCCCGCTCTTCGACTTCGCCGGTTCGGTCGAGCGGCCCGGGGCCTTCGGCGAGCTGGCGCACCAGCTGGCGAGCGGGCTGGCCCGGCCGCATGGGTACGTCGCGCACGTCAGCGTCCCGCTGGACGTGCAGACCATGCCGTCGGTCGCGCCCCGGCCGCTGCCCGGCCGCCCGCTGACCCGGTGGAACTGCTCACGGGCGAGCATGGCCGAGTGTGTACGGGTCCTGGGCGGCGACCATTCAGCGGTGCTCTGGATCGGGTACGGTGCCCGGCACGCCGCCGCCGAGGTGCTCGAACTGGCCCACCGCACGGGTGTGGCGGTGATGTGCTCGGCCCGTGCCAAGGGCATCTACCCGGAGGACAGCGACCAGTTCCTCGGGGTCACCGGGCGGGGCGGCCACCGGCGGGTGACCGACTACTTCGAGCGGAACCGGCCCGACTACGTGATCGTGCTGGGCTCCCGGCTCGGCGAGACGACCTCCGGCTGGCGGGCGGAGCTGGTCCCCGGCAAGGCCTTCATCCACGTGGACATGGACCCGAGCGTGTTCGGCCGCGCCTATCCGTACGCCGACACCTTCGGCATCCCGTGCGAGATCGGCGTCTTCCTGGACTCGCTGCTCGCCCAGCTGCCCGGCGACATCAAGCGCCGCACCCCCGAGGTCACCCGGCCGTTCCCACCGCCGCTGGACGAACCGGCCACCGGAGCCGTACGCCCCCAGGTCCTGATGGACCACCTGCAGCGCCTGGTGGTGCGGCCGGGCGCAGCCACGATCATGGCCGAGCCCGGCAGCGCCCGGCGCTGGTGCGACCACTGGCTGCGCATCCCCGAACCCGGCCGCTACCGGACCACCGCGGGCTTCGCCGCCGCCGGCAGCATGGCCGCCGGCGCCGCCGGAGCCGCAGCCGCAACAGGCCGCAAGACGCTGGCCGTGGTCAGCGACCTGCACCCCGAGCTCGTCAGCGCCGTCCACTGGCACGCCCCGGCGATCTGGCTGGTCCTCAACGAGGCCGAAAAGCCCGCCCGCATCGACTACGCCCA
>JAOPYM010000096.1 GCA_025964615.1 Actinomycetes bacterium | reverse complement strand
GTCCTTGGCCGAAACCTGGACGATGCCGTTGGCGTCAATGTCGAAGGTGACTTCGATCTGCGGTACGCCGCGCGGTGCTGGCGGGATGCCGACGAGGTCGAACTGGCCGAGCAGCTTGTTGTCGGATGCCATTTCGCGTTCGCCCTGGGCGACGCGGATGGTGACAGCCTGCTGAGCGTCTTCGGCAGTCGAGAAGACCTGGCTCTTCTTGGTCGGGATCGTGGTGTTGCGATCGATCAGGCGGGTGAACACGCCACCCAGCGTTTCGATGCCGAGCGACAGCGGCGTCACGTCGAGCAGCAGCACGTCCTTGACGTCGCCCTGCAGCACGCCGGCCTGGATCGCCGCGCCGATGGCGACGACTTCGTCGGGGTTGACGCCCTTGTGCGGCTCCTTGCCGAACAGCTGCTTCACCACTTCCTGGACCTTCGGCATCCGGGTCATGCCGCCGACCAGCACCACTTCGCCGATTTCGCCGGCGGTGAGGCCCGCATCCTTCAGCGCCTTGCGGCAGGGTTCGATGGTCTTCTGGATCAGATCATCGACCAGCGCCTCGAACTTGGCCCGCGTCAGTTTCATGGTCAGATGCTTCGGCCCGGAGGCATCGGCCGTGATGAACGGCAGATTGATTTCGGTCTGCGTGGTCGAGGACAACTCGATCTTGGCTTTTTCGGCAGCCTCTTTCAGGCGCTGCAAGGCGAGCTTGTCGTTGCGCAGGTTGATGCCCTGCTCCTTCTGGAATTCGTCGGCCAGATAGCTGACCAGCCGCATGTCGAAGTCTTCGCCGCCCAGGAAGGTATCGCCGTTGGTCGACTTCACCTCGAACACGCCGTCGCCGATCTCGAGCACCGAGACGTCGAAGGTGCCGCCGCCGAGGTCGTACACCGCGATGGTGCCGGTCTTGGTCTTGTCGAGGCCGTAGGCCAACGCGGCCGCGGTCGGCTCGTTGATGATGCGCAGCACCTCGAGGCCGGCGATCTTGCCGGCGTCCTTGGTGGCCTGGCGCTGCGCGTCGTTGAAGTAGGCGGGCACCGTGATGACCGCCTCGGTGACCCGCTCGCCGAGGAACTTGCCGGCGTCTTCGGCGAGCTTGCGCAGCACCTGCGCCGAGACCTCCTCCGGGGCGTACTGCTTGCTGCCCACCTGGAAGCGGACCGTGCCGTCCGGGCCCTCGACGACGTCGAACGAGACCGCCTTGGCCTCGGTGGAGACCTCGTCGTAGTGCCGGCCGATGAAGCGTTTGGCCGAGGAGATGGTCCCCTTGGGATTGAGGATCGCCTGCCTGCGCGCCAGCTGTCCGACCAGCCGTTCACCCTGATCGGTGAAGGCGACCACCGACGGGGTGGTCCGGGAACCCTCGGCATTCGGAATGACCGTGGGGTCACCACCCTCCACCACAGCGATGACCGAGTTGGTCGTGCCCAGATCGATGCCCACCGCTCTCGCCATGTCTGCTCCTTAGCCCGGTTCCTCACTCATGACGCTGCCCCTCCGCAGGGGCGCCCGTATCCTCCGACCGGGTAGTCCTCAGGCCGGTCAAGGCCGGTCGGCCGTTTGCGCCCCTTCGAAAACGAGTATTTGCTGGTAGGAGACGTACGGCTCGGATTCCCGGCTTGGAGCTGCTTGGAGCATGGCTTGGATGCTGTAAGGGATCTTCTACGTGCCGCTGAGTCCGGTGGCGGTGGGATCCTGCTCGTCCGAGGGGAGCGGGGGTCGGGCAGATCCCGGCTGCTCCACCAGGCCGCGGAGATCGCCGGGGCCAGGGGATTCTCGCTGATCGACCTGGTGGTGGACGGGCTGGGACGGTCCATCCCGTTCGCTCCGCTGCTGCCGATGCTCGCCGGAGCCCCCGTCGGGCCCGCCGAACCGGCGCAGGCGATCTCATGGATCGCCGCCCGGCTGAAGGAACAGGCGCTGGCCGCGCCGGTGCTGGTGACGATCGACGATCTGCAGTGGGCGGATCCGGACACGCTGGTGGCCGTACGGATGCTCTGCCGTGGCCTCGCGGCGTCCCCCCTGGTGTGGATGCTCGCCTGCTATGCCAGCGGGCCGGAGACCGATGCCGGCCGGTTGCTCGGGCCGCTGGAGAGCGAGGGAGCGGCGCGGATCGATCTCGAGCCGATGCATCCGGCGGCGATCGATGCATTGCTGACCGGTCTGCTCGGCGTGACGCCGGGACCTGAGGTTCTGGAGCTGGCGGCCGGTGCGGGCGGCAATCCGTCGCTGCTGACCGCGCTCGCCACCGGGCTGGTCGAGGAGGACCTGCTGGACCTGTCCGGCGACGAGCCGAGGCTGACCTCGGCCGGCCTTCCGCGCTCTGTGCAGGCGGTCATCCGCCTTCACCTCAATGCCCTGGGCGCGCCTGCCCGCCATCTGCTCGACACCGCGGCGGTGCTGGGCGGCTCCTTCTCGATCGACGATGCGGCGGCGATGCTCGGGATGAGCCCCGCGGCGCTGTGGCCCAGCCTGCACGAGGCGCTGGAGGCCGGGATCCTCACTGCCGTGGGCGATGAGATGGCCTTCCGGCACGCTCTGGTCCGGCAGGCGATCCTCGAAGCCCTACCGGAACCGGTACGGACCGCGATGCACCGTCAGGCGGCGGAGACCGTCATGGAGCGCAGCGGCTCCGCGGCCGCAGCGGCGGACCACCTCGCCGAGGGCGCTCGCGCCGGTGACATGCGGACGCTCAGAGCGCTCGACCAGGCGGTGACCGAGATCCGCTCCTCGGCGCCGCAGGCCGCCGCGGATCTCGCGCTCCGCGCCCTCGAGCTGACTGAGCCCGGCGATCCCGAGCGTCCCGCCCGTACGCTGAACGCGGTCGAGAACTACACCCTCGCGGGCCGGCTCCACCTGGCCGACGCGATCGCCGAGTCGGCTCTGAACCGGGCCATGGACGGCGGGGCCGAAGCGCGACTGCACGCTGCACGGGCGCAGATCTGCTACCTGGGCGGCCGGGCCGAGGCGGCCGTGGCGGAGGCGACCCTGGCGCTGGCCAGTCCGCTGACCTCCCGTTCGGTCCGGGACGAGGCCGAGTCGACCAGGCTGCTGGCGCTGACCGGGCTACCCGATCCACTGCCGGCGGGAAAGCGGGCCGCTGCGATCCTCGACGACGCCGAGTCGTGGGGGGAGACGGCGCTGGTGGCGGCCTTGCTGGCGCTCTCCACGGCCCGGCGGTACGAAGGACGGCTAGCGGAGGCCCTGACCCTGGCCCGAGAGGCCGTCCGGCGGACCGGATCCGAGTCGGTGGACGCCCGGCGGCTCCACCCCCGGCTGGTGCTGGCTGCGGGGCTCTGCGACATCGGGTGGCTGGAGGAGGCCGCGGCCACCGTCCACACCGCGCAGGACGAGGTGGAGGAGCTCGGGCATGGCGTCTGGAGCAGCGGACCCGCCGTCCTGCGCGCCGGGGTCCTGCTGGTCGGCGGGCACGCGGACGAGGCGGTGGCCGAGGCGGTCAGCGGACTGCGGACCGGCGAGTCGCAGGGCACGCACCTGTTCTCCGCGCCCGCGCTGACGGTCCTGGGCACCTCGGCGCTACGCCATGGCGATCTGCGCGGGGCGCAGGAGTTCCTGGCCGATCCGCGTGCCGATCTCTCCTCCTTCGGGGCGCTCGGCGGGAACGACCGGTGCGCCCTGACGCGCGCGCGGATCGCGGAGTCGTGCGGCCGTCCGGACGACGCGATGGACCTGGTGGCGGCGCACCTGGACGCACTTCCCGGGCACTGCGGCATACTCGTCGGCGACCTGTCCGCCGCCGCCTGGCTGGTACGGCTGGCCCTCGCGACCGGCGAGCCGGGGCAGGCGAAGATCGTCGCGGCCACGGCCGACCAGCTGGCCCAGACCAACTCCGGCTTTCCCGCCGTCGTGGCGGCCGCAGCCCACGCCCGGGGGCTGCTGAACCGCGACGCCCGGGCGCTCGAACGGGCGGTGGCCCACCATGCCGATCACTGGGCCCGTGCCTCCGCCGCAGAGGACCTCGGGCGGCTGCTCACCGAGGCCGGGAAGGAACGGCAGGCCGTGCGGAGTCTGCAGACCGCAGTGACGGGCTTCGAAGAGTCGGGCGCGCCGCGCGATGCCGCGCGAGTACGTCAGCGGTTGCGCATACTGGGCGTACGGAACCGGCACTGGGCCGCCGGCGCGGAGGGCGACCGGCCCGTCTGCGGCTGGGAGAGCATCACCGACACCGAACTGGCCGTGTCCGAGCTGGTGGCGCAGGGGCTGACCAACCAGCAGACGGCGGACCGCATGTTCATCAGCGTGCATACCGTCGCCTTCCACCTCCGCCAGGTCTTCCGCAAACTTGAGATCGGCTCACGGGTCGATCTGGCCCGGCTGGTACTGGAACGCCACAACCGCTGAGGACTACCAGCATTGAGGATGCGGGAGTTCCGGGTCGCCGACCACACTCTGAGACGAAGTTCCTTTTTCCTCGCATGCCCTGGCGGCGGGAGGCTGCGATGGTCTTTTCGAACATCCTCTGGCTGATCTTCCTCCTGTCCGCGCTGCAGCCGTTGCTGATGTACCAAACCCTGCGGGCCCGCAGGGTGCAGGCGATCAGACGGCTGGAGAAGCTGCGCGGCAGCCGGGTGATCACACTGATCCATCGCCAGGAGTCCTTTGCCCTGTTCGGCCTGACGTTCGCGCGCCACATCGACATCGAGGACTCCGAGGCGGTGCTACGGGCCATCGAGCTCACCGGCACCGGCGTGCCGATCGACATCGTCCTCCACACGCCGGGTGGACTGGTGCTGGCCGCCGAGCAGATAGCCAATGCGCTGCTGCGCCATCCGGCCAAGGTGACCGCGATCATCCCGCACTACGCGATGAGCGGCGGCACCCTCATCGCGCTCTCCGCAGACGAGATCATGCTCTCCCCGTCCGCCGTCCTCGGCCCGCTGGACCCGCAGATCGGACAGCACCCCGCGGCCTCGATCATCCAGGTCGTCCAGCGGAAGGACATCAACAAGATCGACGACGAGACGCTCATCCTGGCCGATATGGCGGGGAAGGCACTCAACCAGGTGCGCGACACCGTCACCCGGCTGCTCACCCGCTCCGGAATGGACACGGGGGACGCCGAAAAGCTCGCTGAGACGCTCTCGGAAGGCCAGTGGACCCATGACTACCCGATCACTGCGGAGGCCGCCAAGGCGCTGGGCCTGCCGGTGACCACCGACCCGCCGGTCGAGGTCGGAGAGATCATCCGGCTCTACCCGCAGGCGCGCAACAGAAGGCCCTCGGTGGAGTACATCCCCGCCCCTTACACCTCGCCGCCCTCCCGGCGCACCACGCCGATCCGATCCAGGTAAGTCCAGGCAAGTCCAGGCAAGTCCGAGTAAAGGAGGTGGCGCCATGCCGGTCATGGGCGCGACAAGGTTCGAAAGGTTCTTCCGGGTGGCTGCCGGGCTGCACGTCGACAAGAACGATCTCAAGCGGTACGGCGAGTTCGTCGACCAGAAGCTCTACGACCTGCTGCTGGCGGGCAGGGCCACGGCCAAGGCGAACGGCCGCGACATCATGCAGCCGTACGACCTGCCGATCACCAAGGGATTGCAGGAGAATCTGCACCGGTTCCGGCAGATCGACGAGCAGGTCGAGCTTGCACCCATCCTGGAGCAGCTCGCCGCCCGGCCCCCGTTGGACGTGACCCTCGCGGACTCCACCGAAAGCCGGCTGCCTGAGATCGTGGGTGGGCTCTCGGTCGCGCTCGCCCGCGCCTTCAAGCTCGTCTATCCGGACCGCAAGAACCCGCAGACGGCGGAGTGGGAGGGCATTCACGAACTCTTCGACCTGCTGCTGTGACGGGTCAGACCTCTCGTCGCCCGCGAGCCCAGACTCCCAGCAGCGTGCCTATCCCCAGCAGGCCCACCAGGGCGAGCCAGGCGTTGGACAGCACGGTGAACAGGTGGACCTGTTCAGGGGTCGGGCTGGGCATGTAGCCGTACTGCAGCAGCCGCAGCTGCCAGGGCGAATCGGTGAGCAGGAAGGTCAGCATGACCGCGATCTCGTTGGCCGAGTCCCAGAGTGCGTGCAGCACCGAGACCCAGAGGTAGGCGGCCAGCAGCGCGCCGGACAGGCGCAGCGGCCGCCCGGGCCTGGCGAAGAGGACCCCGCCCAGGATGGCGGTCCAGAGCCCGTGCCCGAGCGGCGCGAACAGGCCGCGGACCAGCTCGGTCTCGACCAGGTTGCCCAGGGACAGACCGCGGACGGTCAGCAGCGCGTTGAATGCGTACCCGGCGGTCTCGAGGGCGGCGAACCCGAAGCCGACCGCTGCGCCCAGTACCGCACCGTCACGCGAATCCCTGCGCTCCAGATGCCGGGTGAGGTAGACCAGCGCGGCCAGCTTGGCCGCCTCTTCTATCAGCCCGACCCCCAGGAAGAGGTATGGCGAGGGGTGCAGCAGGTAGGTCTCCAGCAGCGAGGCACCGAGCACCCCCAGAACCCCGCCCGTCACGAAACAGTTCACCACCAGTTCCGTGGTGACCTGCTCGTCGCACCACCGTTCGAACGCCCACCCCACGAACGTCACCGGGACCAGAAAGCTGCCGAGCAGGATCAGCGTCGGCACCAGGTTGGCGTTGGCGGTCAGCAGGGTCACGACCAGGCTGGCCAGCCACAGCAGCAGGCCGCCAAGGAACACCCGTATCCAGCCGTGCCGCCTGTCGGGAGAAGCCACGTACGGCGACGGTTGGCGTGCGGGTCCGTGCGGTCCTCCGAAGCCGCTCATGCAAGGGAGACTCGCCCCTTACCAGGCCACCGCGCATCCCCCGATCTGGCGGCAGTCTGCCGGCCGCGGGGGCAGGGTCCGCTGCGGTTGAACTATGGGATATTCGTGGCCGGATTGGGGGGGTTTGAGGGAGTTCTTCCGGGTACCCGCCGCGTATGACTACCACACTCATAGTCGTCGTCGTGGTCGCCATCGTGGTGGTGGTGGTCGTCGCGGCGGCGCTGATCATACGGACGACGCGAAGACGCGCTGCGCTGCGTGCGCAGTTCGGTACGGA
>JAOPYM010000064.1 GCA_025964615.1 Actinomycetes bacterium | reverse complement strand
GCGTTTCGGTGGTTTTGGCGGAGGGGAAACACCCGGTCCCATCCCGAACCCGGAAGTTAAGCCCTCCAGCGCCGATGGTACTGCACGGGAGACTGTGTGGGAGAGTAGGACACCGCCGGACACAACGTGAATAAGGAAAGGCCCCACCATAACGGTGGGGCCTTTTCTCATTTACCGGGTCACAGAGTTCAGGGCACCGCGAGAGCGGAGTCGAGAAGCCGGGCCCACTGCTCCAGCAGGTGCGTGCGCCGGACGGAGTCGTCGGTGAGGAGGTCCGCGAGCCCCAGCCCGCGGACAAGGTCAAGGGTGGCCTGGACACTCTCCCGTACGCCGGGCCGGCTCTCGTCGGCGCCCAGGACCTGAACGGTCAGCCGGTGGGCCTCTCGCCCGACCCGGCCTTCCAGGGGAAGTACCTGGGCGCGCAGGATCGGATCGGAAATGGCCGCGACCCAGAGCTGCAGAGCGGCACGGAACAGCGGGCTCGTGTACATCCCGGCGAGCATTCCGAGAACTTCGAGCGTGGACCGCGGTGCGCCGCCGGCCAGCTGATCCTTCATCTCCTGGAGCCGTACCTCCGTGCCGTACTCCACGGCTGCGGTGACCAGGTCCTCGCGGGTGCGGAAGTGGTGTTGCGCGGCGCCCCGGGACACGCCCGCCCGTTCGGCGACCACCGCCACGGTCGTGCCCGCCCAGCCGACGGAGGCGAGGCAGCCGATGGCCGCCTCAAGCAGCCGCTGCCGCGTGGCGCGGCTGCGGTCCTGCCGCGGTTCACGAGACGCTGCCTGGGTGATCATGGAACTTCCTGTATGAGCCGAAGCACCTAGTCAACCACATAAAACAATCAAGCGCGATTGATTTTTTCGAGGGATCCTGGCAGGCTTCGGCCATGGACCGAACGCCGCTCGGTAGTGAGCAGGACCTCCTCAGGGTCGGTAACGCCTCGGGCTTCTACGGGGATCGCTTCAGCGCCGTGAGGGAGATGCTGGAGGCAGGTCCGCTGGACGTGCTGACCGGGGACTACCTCGCCGAACTGACGATGCTGATCCTCGGCCGGAGCCGGATGAAGGATCCCCAGGCCGGATATGCGACCACGTTCCTGCGCCAGATGCGGGAGTGCCTCGGCCTGGCCAGGGAGCGGGGCGTGAAGATCGTCGTCAACGCCGGCGGCCTGAACCCGCAGGGGCTGTGCGCCAAGCTCGGAGAACTGTCCGGAGAACTCGGCATCGCCGTGAAGGTCGCCCACGTGGAAGGCGACGACCTGCTGCCGAGGGCGAAGGAACTGGGCCTGGTGGATGGGCCATACGGGCAGCCGCTGACCGCTAACGCCTACCTCGGCGCCTGGGGCATCGCCGATTGCCTGAGGAACGGCGCCGACATCGTCGTGACCGGCCGGGTCACCGACGCCTCGCTGGTCGTGGGTCCCGCAGCCGCGCACTTCGGCTGGGCGAGGGACGACTGGGACGCGCTCGCGGGCGCCACGGTCGCAGGCCACGTGCTGGAGTGCGGTACGCAGGCCACCGGAGGCAACTACGCTTTCTTCGAAGAGATCTACAATGTAAAGGCCCTGGGTTTTCCGATCGCTGAGATCCGCTCCGACGGCGACAGCGTCATCACCAAACACGCGGGCACCGGCGGTGCCGTCACAACGGAAACGGTCACCGCCCAGCTGCTTTATGAGATCCAGGGCCCGAGATATCAGGGCCCCGATGTCACCACCCGGTTCGACACGATCGAACTGGCGCAGGAGGGCCCGGACCGGGTTCGGATCAGCCGTACCAAGGGCGAACCCCCGCCGGTCACCACCAAGGTGTGCCTGAACCACCTGGGCGGCTTCCGCAACGAGATGACCTTTGTGCTCACCGGCCTGGACATTGAAAGGAAGGCACGGGCCGTACAGGAACAACTTGAGAGTGCCCTCACGACGAGGCCACGCGAACTCGAGTGGACCCTGATCGGTGAGCCGAGGCCTGACGCCGACAGCCAGGGCGCCGCGTCGGCGCTCCTGCGCTGCGCTGTGAAGGACCCCGACCAGAACACCGCCGGCAGATCGTTCAGCAACGCGGCCGTCGAACTCGCCCTCGCGAGCTACCCCGGGTTCACGATGACCTCCCCGCCCGGCCCGGCCACCCCGTACGGCGTCTACACCCCCGCGTACGTCCCCAACGACCAGATCACCCACGTCGCCGTACTCCCCGACGGCACCCGCACCACCGTTGAGCCGTGGCGTGTCCCGCACCAGGACCCCCCTCCGGTGCGGGAAACGCCACGAGTCAACGAGTGGGGGGTGACGCGGAGGGTGCCGCTGGGGCGGATCGCGGGGGCGCGGAGCGGGGACAAGGGCGGTGACGCGAACATCGGCGTCTGGGCCCGTACGGATGAGCAGTGGCACTGGCTGGAGGGCTTCCTGACGGTGGAGAGGCTGCGGGAACTGCTGCCGGAGACGCGCGAACACGAGGTGAGCAGGCATGTCCTCGGCAACCTCCGAGCGGTGAACTTCGTGATCCGGGGACTGCTCCAGGAGGGCGTCTCGGCGTCGACACGGTTCGACCCGCAGGGCAAGGCCCTCGGCGAGTGGCTGCGGGCCCGTGAGGCGGACATCCCGGAGAGCCTGCTGAACGAGAGGAACCAGTGAACGCGATCAAGAGTGCGCTCGACCCGCACGGCTCCGAGTTCGGGCAGCGCCGGGAGGCGATGCTGGCCAAGCTGGAACAGCTGGACGCCGAGCACGTCAAGGCGCTGCAGGGCGGCGGTGAGAAGTACGTCGCGCGGCATCACAAACGCGGCAAGCTGCTCGCGAGGGAGCGTATCGAGCTGCTTCTCGACCCGGACTCGCCGTTCCTTGAGCTGAGCCCGCTGGCCGCGTGGGGGACCGACTTCCCGGTCGGCGCCAGCGTGATCACCGGTATCGGCGTGGTCGAGGGTGTCGAGTGCATGATCGTCGCCAACGACCCGACGGTACGGGGTGGTGCGAGCAATCCGTGGACGGTCAAGAAGAGTTTCCGCGCCTCGGACATCGCGCTTGAGAACCGGCTGCCGGTGATCAATCTTGTCGAGTCCGGTGGCGCGGACCTGCCCACCCAGAAGGAGATCTTCATCCCGGGCGGGCGGATGTTCCGGGACCTGTCGAGACTGAGCGCGGCCAAGATCCCGACGATCGCGCTGGTCTTCGGGAACTCGACGGCGGGCGGGGCGTACATCCCGGGGATGTGCGACTACGTCGTCATGGTCAAGGAGCGCGCGAAGGTCTTCCTCGGCGGACCGCCGCTGGTCAAGATGGCGACCGGTGAGGAGGCGGACGACGAGGAGCTCGGCGGCGCCGAGATGCACGCGCGGCAGAGCGGCCTGGCCGACTACATGGCAGCCGACGAGCAGGACGCTCTCAGGCTGGGCCGGCAGATCGTCAAGCGCCTGGGCCACCGCAAGCAGGGCCCGGCGCCCGGAGCCGCCATCGAGCCGCGCTACGACGAGGAGGAACTGCTCGGCATCGTCCCGGAAGACCTCAAGATCCCCTTCGATCCCAAGGAGGTGATCGCGAGGATCGCCGACGGATCGGAGTTCGACGAGTTCAAGCCGCTGTACGGAACCAGCCTGATCACCGGCTGGGCGACCCTGCACGGCTACCCGATCGGGGTGCTGGCGAACGCGCAGGGTGTGCTGTTCAGTCAGGAGGCGCAGAAGGCCGCACAGTTCATCCAGCTCGCCAACCAGAGCGACACTCCGCTGCTGTTCCTGCACAACACCACGGGTTACATGGTCGGCAAGGAGTACGAGCAGGGCGGCATCATCAAGCACGGTGCGCTGATGGTCAACGCCGTCTCCAACAGCAAGGTCCCGCATCTGACGGTCGTCATGGGGGCCTCGTACGGGGCGGGCAACTACGGGATGTGCGGGCGGGCGTACGACCCGAGGTTCCTGTTCACCTGGCCGAGCGCGAAGTCCGCGGTGATGGGTCCGCAGCAGCTCGCCGGGGTGTTGTCGATCGTGTCCAGGGCGGCAGCCGAGGGCCGAGGGCAGGTGTACGACGAGGCGCAGGACGCGGCGATGCGTGAGCTGGTGGAAGGCCAGATCGAGGCGGAGTCGTTGCCGTACTTCCTGTCCGGGCGGTTGTACGACGACGGGGTCATCGACCCCCGCGACACCCGTACCGTCCTGGGGCTCTGCCTGTCCGTAATCCACAACGCGCCTATCTCCGGAGCCGATGGCTTCGGGGTCTTCCGGATGTGATCGCATGATCAGCAAACTGCTCGTGGCCAACCGGGGCGAGATCGCCCGGCGGGTCTTCCGTACCTGCCGGGACCTCGGCATCGGCACGGTCGCCGCGTTCTCGGACCCGGACGCCGACCATCCGCATGTGGCCGACGCGGACATGGCCGTACGGCTGCCGGGTGCGGCCCCGTCCCAGACCTACCTGTGGGGCCAGTTGCTGCTGACTGCGGCGGCCTGCGCCGGAGCGGACGCGATCCATCCGGGGTACGGGTTCCTGTCCGAGCGGGCGGACTTCGCCCAGGCGGTCCTCGACGCGGGGCTCACCTGGATCGGACCGCCCCCGGCGGCGATCGCCGCGATGGGTTCCAAGATCGAGGCCAAGAAGCTGATGGCCGCCGCCGGTGTCCCGGTGCTGCCGGAGCTCGATCCGTCCACGGTGTCGGCGGCGGACCTGCCGCTGCTGGTCAAGGCGTCGGCTGGCGGCGGTGGCCGGGGGATGCGGATCGTCCGGGCCCTCGAAGAGCTGCCAGGCGCGGTCGCCGCCGCACAGCGCGAGGCCCAGTCGGCCTTCGGTGACCCGGCCGTCTTCTGTGAGCCGCTGCTCGAGGGTGCCCGGCACATCGAGGTGCAGATCCTCGCCGATCGTCACGGTACGGTCTGGGCGCTGGGGGAGCGGGAGTGCTCCATCCAGCGCCGGCACCAGAAGATCATCGAAGAGGCGCCGTCGCCGGTGGTCGGCCCGGAGTTGCGGGCGGAACTCTGCCTGGCGGCCGTGAACGCGGCCAAGGCGATCGGCTACGAGGGTGCCGGGACCGTGGAGTTCATGCTCGACGGGGACGGCAGGTTCTTCTTCCTGGAGGTCAACACTCGGCTGCAGGTCGAGCATCCGGTGACCGAGTGCGTCTACGGGCTGGATCTGGTACGGCTGCAGATCGAGGTCGCGGAAGGCGCGCGGCTGCCGGAGACGCCCCCGGAGCCGAAGGGCCACGCGATCGAGGTCCGGCTCTACGCGGAGGATCCAGCGCTCGACTGGCTGCCCTCGTCTGGCATCCTGCACACGTTCGAGGTGCCCGAAACCGACGCCGAGTTCCGCGTACCAGGGTCGTACGGCCTGAGGGTCGACAGTGGCGTGCGGAGCGGCACCGAGATCGGGGTGCACTACGACCCGATGCTCGCCAAGCTGATCGCCTGGGGACCGACCCGTACCGCCGCCGCGCGACGCCTGGCGGCCGCGCTGCGTGGTGCCCGCATCCACGGGCCGGCCACCAACCGCGAGCTGCTGGTCCGGATCCTGGCCGAGCCCGCCTTCCTGGCAGGGGACACCGACACCGGGTATCTGGACCGGATCGGCCTGGCCCGGCTGGCGACGCCGCTGGCCGACCGCGTGGGCGTCGAACTTTCCGCGCTGGCCGCGGCACTGGCGGACGCCGCCGCCAACCGGTCGATGGCCCGCGTGCAGGGCGGGTTGCCGTCCGGCTGGCGCAACCTGCCGTCCCAGCCGCAGCGCAAGACCTACGAAGGTCCGGACGGTCCGGTGGAGGTCGCCTACAGGTTGCGCCGCGAGGGGCTCCTCGCCGAATCCGATGACGATGTACGGCTCGTCTCGGCGGCGCCGGGGACCGTGACGCTGGATCTCGGGGGACCGCACCATCGGTTCGAGGTCACGGTCGCCGGCGAGTACGTATTTGTCGACTCGGACCTGGGGCCGGTGCGGCTGCGGGCACTGCCGCGCTTCCCCGACCCGAGCAGCCTGCTCGCCCCGGGTTCGCTGCTCGCGCCGATGCCGGGGACGGTGATCAGGGTCGAGGCGGAACTGGGCGCGACAGTGGTGGCCGGGCAGCCGCTGGTGGTCCTTGAGGCCATGAAGATGGAACACCGCATCGCCGCCCCGGCCCCGGGTGTGGTGACCGAGTTGAACGCACGAGCGGGACAGCAGGTCGAGGCCGGTTCGGTCCTCGTCGTCATCTCTGAGGAGACCCCCTGACATGAGCTTCATCGAGAGCGGGGAGCGGCTCGCGCTCCGGGCCGCGGTCGCCGAACTGGGTGCGAAGTACGGTTCGTCGTACTACCTCGAGAAGGCCAGGAACGGCGGCAAGACCGACGAGCTGTGGGCGGAGGCCGGGCGGCTCGGCTACCTCGGCGTCAACGTGCCGGAGGAGTACGGCGGTGGGGGCGGCGGCATCGGCGACCTCGCCGCGGTCTGTGAGGAACTGGCGGCGGCGGGCTGTCCGCTGCTGCTGATGGTGGTCTCACCTGCGATCTGCGCGACGATCATTGCGCGGTCGGGTACCGAGGCGCAGAAGAAGCACTGGCTGCCCGGGTTCGCGGACGGTTCGGTCAAGATGGCGTTCGCGATCACCGAGCCGGACGCGGGCTCGAACTCGCACCGCATCACCACGACCGCCCGCCGGGACGGGGACGGCTGGCTGCTGAGCGGGCAGAAGACGTTCATCTCCGGTGTGGACGAAGCCGACGCGGTGCTGTTCGTGTCGCGGACCGAGGATCAGAAGGGCACTCTGCGGCCTTCGCTGTTCATCGTCCCGACGGACGCGGAGGGCTTCACCTGGACGCCCATCGAGATGGAGATCGTCTCGCCGGAGAAGCAGTTCATCTGCCACCTGGACGATGTCCGCCTGCCGTACGACGCGCTGGTCGGTGATGAGGACGGCGGGCTCCTCCAGCTGTTCGCCGGGCTCAACCCGGAGCGCATCATGGCCACCGCGATGGGGGCCGGGATCGGCCGGCTCGCGCTCGCCAAGGCCGTCGCCTATGCCAAGGAAAGGCAGGTCTTCAAGGTCCCGATCGGCGCGCACCAGGGTGTCGCGCACCCGCTGGCGGAGGCGAAGGTCGAGCTGGAGCTGGCCCGCCTGATGGGTCAGAAGGCCGCATGGCTGTACGACTCGGGTGACGACCTGGGCGCCGCCGAGGCTGCGAACATGGCCAAGTACGCCGCCGCGGAGGCCGCCATCCATGCTGTCGACCAGGCCATCCAGACCCATGGCGGCAACGGCCTCACGAGTGAGTACGGCGTGGGCATGCTCGCCGGTGTGGTCCGCCTGATGCGCATTGCCCCGGTCAGCCGCGAGATGATCCTCAACTTCGTGGCCCAGCACTCCCTGGGCCTCCCCAAGTCCTACTGACCCGTTGACTCGTGGCGTTTCCCGCACCGAATCGCGAAACCGTGCGGTAAACGCCACGAGTCAACGGAAGCGGGGGTTGCTTGGAGGTTAGGTGGGGCGTTACTTGATGGGGAGGCGGAGGGTTCGGGTGGCGCGTTTGGCGATGCGGGCCTCATCGATGTCGTGACCCAGCCCGGATCGGGTGAGGGGGACCGCGACGACGCCGCCGTGTGAGCGGACCGGCGGGGACAGGAACTCGGGGCCGCCACTCAGATCGGTGACGTCGCTGGGCAGGGTGCAGCCGGGCATGGCGGCGAGCGCCACCGTGGCGGCCTGCGCGATCCCGAAGGGCGCCCGGCAGCCGCACCATACGTCCCAGCCCGCCGCGTACGCGCGGTCGTGCGCGGCACGGGACGCGGTCAGCCCGCCGAAGTGGTGCAGGCGGACGCCGAGGGCGCGACCCGCCTCGATCGCGATCGCGGCGACGAGCGAATCGAGGTCGCGCAGATCCGGGGCCACGGGGGTGGCGACCTGCTGTTGCAAGCGGGCGTGGGCGCTGAGGTCGTCCCGGGCGAAGGGTCGCTCGATCACCACAGGACCGTAAGCGTCCAGGGCCCCGAGCGCGTCGAGGTGCGCAGGGGATTCGGTATAGGAGCCGCCCGCGTCGACGTGCAGGGCCAGCGCGGGAAAGGTGTGCCGGACGGCCCGTACGGGTTCGATGTCCCAGCCGGGCCGGATGCCGAGGGTGACACGGGCGTAGCCGCCGCCCACGTACTTGTTGACCTGGGCGACCAGGGCGTCCAGGGGTGGCTCGCCGTCGATCCGGGCCCCGGTGACGACGGAGGTGCGAGTGCCGCCGAGCGCGTGGGCCAGCGGCACACCGCGGCCGTGGCACCACAGATCCCAGCAGGCGATGTCGACGGCAGCGGCGGCGTCACGGGTGCCGAGCTGGGCGAGGCCCGCCACGTCCTCGGGCCGCTCCCAGTCGAGGCCCAGCAGGGCGGGCGCGATGCGCTCCTCGATGTCGGACCAGATCCGGTCCGCCTCCGAGGTGTCCGAGGTGTCGACGGCGGGGGAGACCTCGCCCCAGCCGACCGAGCCGTCGTCGGCTGTAAGACGGACGAGGATGCTCTCCGGGCGCCGTCCGCGCGGCATCGTCACCCGGAAGGCGTCGAAGCCCTCGACCTTGGGCACGTCGCGGCCACCTCCCTGTTCGAGACCTGCCCTTCAATGATCCACCCTTCCGGGACCTGGGCGAACGCCCGGTCCTTGAACCCAAACAAGTGCTTGGTAACCTTCGGTCATGAGCAATGTGCCGCCGTACCCCGAGGGGCGCGGGCTGTTGAAGGACAAGATCGTCGTCATCACCGCGGCCGCCGGTGCGGGCATCGGCGGGGCGACGGCCAGGCGCTGTCTGGAGGAGGGAGCGCAGGTCGTCATCAGCGACGCCCACGAGCGGCGCCTCGGAGAGTCCCTGACTGCGCTGCAGAAGGAGTTCGGTGCCGGTCAGGTGGCGGCCCAGGCCTGTGACGTGACGAACGAGGAGCAGGTCCAGGCGCTGTACGACACGGCCGTGGAGCGGTTCGGGCGCATCGACGTCACGGTGAACAACGCGGGCCTCGGCGGCACCGCGAACCTGGTCGACATGGCCGACGAGCAGTGGGACCGGGTCCTGGACATCACTCTGAACGGGACCATGCGCTGCACCCGCGCCGCGCTGCGGATCATGCGGGCGCAGGGCGGTACTGGCGCGATCGTCAACAACGCCTCGGTGATCGGCTGGCGGGCCCAGCAAGGTCAGTCGCACTACGCCGCGGCCAAGGCCGGGGTGATGGCGCTGACCCGGTGCACGGCCCTGGAGGCCGCCGAGTTCGGCGTACGGGTCAATGCGGTCTCGCCGAGCCTCGCGATGCACCCGCACCTGGTGAAGGTGACCAGCGAGGAACTGCTCGCCGAGCTCACCGCCCGTGAGGCCTTCGGCCGGTACGCCCAGCCCTGGGAGGTCGCGAACGTCATCGTCTTCCTCGCCTGCGACCTGTCGTCGTACATGACCGGCGAGGTCATCTCGGTCAGCAGCCAGCACCCGTAAGGAGAAACGTTCATGGCAGAGGCGTACATCGTCGAGGCGGTCCGGGCCCCCGTGGGCCGCCGTAACGGCGGGCTGGCCGGCGTGCACCCGGCCGACCTCGGCGCGCACGTGCTGAAGTCCCTGATGGTTCGGTCGGGAGTCGACCCGGCCGCTGTCGAGGACGTCGTGTTCGGCTGTGTGGACACTCTCGGGCCGCAGGCCGGGGACATCGCCCGTACCTGCTGGCTTGCGGCCGGGCTACCCGAGGAGGTGCCGGGCGTGACCGTGGACCGGCAGTGCGGTTCCTCGCAGCAGGCCGTGCACTTCGCCGCCCAGGCGGTACTGTCGGGCACCTGCGACTTGGTGGTGGCCGGTGGGGTGCAGAGCATGTCGCAAGTACCGATCGGGTACGCGATGACGGCCGCCGAGCCGCTCGGCTTCACCGAGGGACCGTTCGCCGGTTCGAAGGGCTGGCGGGCCAGGTACGGCGACCAGCCGGTCGACCAGTTCAACGGTGCCGAGATGATCGCCGCGCACTGGGACCTGTCCCGCGACGACATGGAGGCCTTCGCATACGAGTCCCACCAGCGCGCCATCCGGGCGATCGACTCCGGCCGGTTCGAGCGTGAGATCGCCCCCTGCGAGGGCGTGGGCACCGACGAGGGGCCCCGGCGCGACAGCACCAGGGAGAAGATGGCCGGGCTGAAGACCCTGGTCGAGGGGGGCCGGCTCACCGCCGCGCTGGCCTCGCAGATCTCCGACGGGTCCGCGGCCCTGCTGATCGCCTCCGAACGGGCCGTCCGGGAGCACAACCTGACGCCCAGGGCCCGGATCCACCATCTGTCCGCCCGGGGCGAGGACCCGATCCGGATGCTGTCCGCGCCGATCCCGGCGACGGCCTACGCGCTCAAGAAGGCCGGCATGTCGATCGGCGACATCGACAGCATCGAGATCAACGAGGCCTTCGCCTCGGTGGTGCTCGCCTGGCTCAAGGAGACCGGCGCCGACCCGGCCAGGACCAACCCCAACGGCGGGGCCATCGCGCTCGGCCACCCCCTCGGCGCGACCGGCGCCCGCCTGATGACCAGCCTGCTCCACGAGCTCGAGCGCACCGGCGGCCGGTACGGCCTGCAGACGATGTGTGAGGGCGGCGGCCAGGCCAACGTCACCATCCTCGAACGCCTCTGACACGTTGAGTCGTGGCGTTTCCCGCACCTCGCGCGTAAAAGATGCGGGAAACGCCACGGGTCAACGGAGCCAGCGGAGGGGGTGGAACTCGTAGCCGCCGTCGGCGAGGCCGGCGAGGCGTTCGTAGGGGTTGTAGGACGCAAGGTCTCCGGAGAGGGCCAGCGACACCGCCGCGCAGATCAGGTACAGCGGGAACATCACCACGCCGAGACTCCACACGTACTGGGTGGCGTGCCGTTCCTCATGCAGGAGCAGCCGGGGTCTCGCCTCGAGGTCCTCGCCTTGGTCACGCAGCAGGATGACGTTGCCCACTGTGAACGCCGGGGCGACCGGCAGCGGCAGCCGGTAGCCGGTCGCGACGATCAGGCCGCGCGGGCCCAGCCGCATGCCGGTCCCGCCGATCAGCCGGAGCAGCAGCCCGGCAGGGGTGGACAGGTTGAGGATGTTGACGACCATGCGCGCCCAGTACCGCGTCTCCATGGCACCAGTGTGGGACCGCCGGCCGCGAAGAGCAGGCCCCTGTTTCAGGATGGGCAGGTCATGTCCAGGGGCATATCCCTGGGCGTGCCGCCACCCGGCTGCAGGCTGCTTACGGAGGCCGGACCCGGGACGGCGGCCGCACTCGGCCCCTCGGACGGAGAGGCCGCCGCAGCCGGAGAGGCGGATGTGCTGCGCTCCGGGGTCACGGTCCGCTGAACGTCGCCGATGGCCTTGGCGGCCAGCGCCCGGATCAGCGTGTAGTTCGGATCCCCGGTGTAGATCAGGGGCGGTACGAACGACAGGCTGCTGATCCGGGCGCCCTCCCTGACCTTGCCCGCGAGCCTGACCAGCTCCGGGAAGCGCCCGGTCGGGATGTCGGTGGAGATGGTCCGCTTGGCCGCCGAGACCAGCGCGTCGAACTTGGTCAGGATCTTGATCGGGTCGGCCTGCATGGCGACCGCCCGGAGCAGGCACTTCTGGCGGGCCATCCGGGCGTAGTCGTCACTTCCGGTGCGGGACCGGCCGTACCAGAGCGCGTCCTTGCCCGACAGCGTGCGGTAGCCGGGCTGCAGTACCCCGCCCTGCAATCCGTACGGGATGGCCTGGGTGATCTGGAGCTTCACGCCGCCCATCGCGTCGACGAGATCGGCGAACCCGAACATGTCGATGACGATGTAGTAGTCGACGGGCTGCGCGATGATGCCGCTCACCGTCCGGCTCAGCAGGTTCGGCCCGCGCTGCTTGTCGGGCATGCCGGGCACCAGTTCCGGGTGGTCCTCGGCGTACTGGAAGATCTCGTTGAGCAGGCCCGGCGTCTGCGGTCCGTCGCCGGTGAATCCGTCGGGGAACCGCTCACGGGCGGGTCCGGTGGGCAACGGGACGTGCTCCAGGTTGCGCGGCAGGCCGAGTAGCACCGTGTCCCCGGTACGAGTGCCGATGCTGGCCAGTGTCACGCTGTCGGTGCGGGTACCGTCCCGGCCAGCGGCCGCGTCGCTGCCGATGAGCAGGATGTTGACCCGGGGCCGGCCGTTCCACGGGCCCTCGGCGCGGCTCGTGCCGCTGGTGTGGGAGATGCTGGTCAGCATCTCCCGCAGGCTGTAGGTGCGCACCGCCGCGTACACGAAGGGCGTGCACACGGCGGTGCACAGCAGGGTGACCGCGAGGACGCCGGCGGCCCTCGGCAGCACGTCGAGCCGGGCCGGGCTCACCACCTGGTAGGACCGGATCACGACGGTGATCCATACCAGCGCCAGCACCAGGAGGGCGATCAGGATGGCGAACAGCCAGTCGGGATGGACCGCGATCTGTTCCCAGTCCGGCCTGCGGACGCCGACGCGCACGATGACCGCGAAGGCGACCAGGAGGGCGAAGACGCTGAACAGCAGCGCGCCCGCGACGTGCCTGCCGGCGCGCACGTGGGCCACACCCCAGATCACCGTCGAGGCCAGGGTCAGGCCCAATGCGGCGATCAGGCCCCGGTCGGCCTTTGGACTCATCACATGGACTCCGATTCCCACCGCACGGCAAAGCTTCCCTCCGCCCCATCACCGGGACCGGCAAAACGACCCCGAAAAGGGGCGAATAGGTACTTAGGTGTGCGTTCCGCCCAGCATAGGCAGCCACGAAGACCGGGTCGAGCTACCAGCTGGTAGACAATGGCATGCCCTCCGCGTACCCCGACGAGCTCTGCACTCCGACGACTGCACGCTCGTGGAACTCCTCGAGTGTGCGGGCGCCCGCATAGGTGCAGGAACTGCGCAAGCCCGCCACGATCGAGTCGATCAGGTCCTCGACACCGGGACGCTGCGGGTCCAGGAACATCCGCGAGGTCGAGATGCCCTCCTCGAACAGTGCCTTGCGGGACCGCTCGAACGGCGAGTCCTCGGCCGTGCGCAGCCGTACCGCGCGTGCCGAGGCCATCCCGAAGCTCTCCTTGTACAGCAGCCCGTCGGCGGTCCGCTGCAGGTCACCGGGCGACTCGTACGTCCCCGCGAACCAGGAGCCGACCATCACGTTCGCGGCACCCGCGGCGAGCGCGAGCGCCACGTCGCGGGGGTGCCGGACTCCGCCGTCCGCCCAGATGTGCCTGCCCAGGCGGCGGGCCTGCGCGGCGCACTCCAGGACCGCCGAGAACTGCGGCCGCCCCACGCCGGTCATCATGCGGGTGGTGCACATCGCGCCGGGTCCGACACCGACCTTCACGATGTCGGCTCCCGCCTCGATCAGATCCCGTACACCGTCGGCGGTGACGACGTTGCCCGCGACCACGGGCACCTGCGGGTCGAGCCCGCGCACCGCGGCCAGTGCGCCGATCATCTTTTCCTGGTGCCCGTGTGCCGTGTCGACCACGATCAGGTCGGCCCCGGCCTCCAGGAGGGCCTTGGCGCGGCCCGCGACGTCCCCGTTGACTCCGACCGCCACTGCGATCCGCAACCGCCCCGAGGCGTCTACAGCGGGCTTGTAGAGGGTGGCGCGCAGCGCGCTGGTACGGGTCAGGACACCGGTCAGGTTCCCGGCGCCGTCCACGACCGGTGCGAGCCGGTGCCCTCGGCCGTGCAGGATCTCGAACGCCTCCTGTGGGTCCACGGTGTCCGGCAGCGTGACCAGATCCCTTGACATGACGTCACGGAGATTGGCGAACCTGTCGACGCCCTGGCAGTCGGCCTCGGTCACCACCCCGGCGGGCCGGTCGTCCTCGACGACGATGACCGCGCCGTGCGCCCGCTTGGACAGCAGGCTCAGCGCCTCGCCGACCGTGTCCCCGGGGCCGAGCGTGATCGGGGTGTCGACGACGAGGTGCCGCCGCTTCACCCAGTCGATCACATCGGCGACGACCTCGATGGGAATGTCCTGCGGGATCACGGTGAGGCCACCGCGCCGGGCGACCGTCTCGGCCATCCGGCGCCCGGAGACCGCCGTCATGTTCGCGACCACCAGCGGGATGGTGGTCCCGCTGCCGTCGCAGGTGGACAGGTCCACCTCGAGCCTGGACCCCACCGAGGACCGGCGGGGGACCATGAAGACGTCGTTGTAGGTGAGGTCGTAGGCGAGATTCTCACTGTTGAGCAGGCGCACCGCTGCGTTACCAATCAGGTCAAGGGGCGTGGCGCGTGGAGGCCACCCTTAATTGTGATCTATTCCCGCAAATGCCCCATACAACTCCTCGTTGGGCGATCCGGAGCGTGGCCGGCGTGACGGGACGGTGGCGCCGGGGTTCCGGGAGCCTCCTGGGCAAGGTGAGATTTCACCGTTTACCGTGCCGCTACTTGACGTGAATGCGGCATCATTGCACTTTTCTTACACATGCCTGTCCTTCGAAGACATTCGCTCACCAACCGGGAGGGTGCATGCAGGTCATCTGGGCGAGTCAGCGGAGCCCTCCGCCGATGCCGGGCGGTCCGGCGGTCAGGAGGCGGTGTCAGAGTGTGGCGGCCCCCATCAG
Organism: Actinomycetes bacterium; assembly: GCA_025964615.1. GTDB lineage: Bacteria > Actinomycetota > Actinomycetes > Streptosporangiales > Streptosporangiaceae > RYN-227. Next base: position 14,685 of record JAOPYM010000064.1, on the reverse strand, counting down.
ATCCCCCGCCGGGACACCGGATCACAGACGCATCCTTCGCCCCCCAGTACCCCCAACACGGGCAAGAGCCGCATTTCGCGGCGAACCCCTGGTAAGTGGAATGATCTTGCAGTCGGTCACAGAACGATTCAGTGGATATCGAGGAGGATCCCCAGTGTTGGATGCGGTGGACGCGGTGCTCGTCCGCGAGCTCCAGCGGGACGGCAGGGCGACGTTCCAGGCCCTGGCCGACCGGGTCGGGCTGTCCCGTACCGCCGTACGGGCCCGCGTGCAGCATCTGCTGGAGACGGGGATCGTCCAGGTCGTGGGGATCGTGCACTCCGCGGTCATCGGGACCGGCGCGATCGGGCACGTGTCGGTGACCGTCGATGGAGCCGCCCGCGAGGTGGGCCTTGCCGTCGCCAAGCGCTCCGCTGTGCGTTTCGCGGCGCTGACCGCCGGTCCGTTCGCGCTCGTCGCGGAGGTACGGGCCAGGGACGACGAGGCTCTGGCGGCCGAGACCGACGAGATCCGCGCCACCCCGGGCGTGCGGGCGGCCGAGGTGTTCCGCTCGGTGTCGGTGGTCCGCGACGCCCACTCGGTGGTCCGCGAGCTCGGTGAGGTCTCGCTCGACGACATCGACTGGCGGCTGCTGCGTGAGCTCCAGCGCGATGGGCGCGCCCCCTACACTCGGCTGGCCGGGATCATCGGGCTGTCGCAGGCGGCCACCAGGGCCCGGGTCGTACGGCTGATGCGGTCCGGCGTCATCCAGGTCACCGGCCTTGCCGACCCGGCCGCGCTGGGCTCGGCGGAGCTGGCCGGTTTCGGCCTCGCCGTCACCGGTGGCGGGGTGAGCGGGCCGGCCGGTGAGGTCGCCCGGTTGCCGGGCGTGCGGTACGTGGCCACTGGTTTCGGCCGGTACGACATCGTCGGCCAGGTGGAGGCCAGATCCCGCCGGGACCTCGTCGACGCACTCGACGCGATCCGCGGCGTCCGCGGCGTCATCCTGCGGGACTGCTGGCAGCACCTCGACATCATCAAGGAGTCGCACGCCGCCGAACTCCCCGAACGGCCTGAGGGCGGGTGAGGGATCCGGACATTCAACGCGCCCGGTCGCTGTGGTGACTTTACGGATTAGCCCGCGTAACCGGGAAATGTCGCCAGGCGAATCCGCCTATGTCCGAGACCGGTCCGGCCTGGTGCCCTACCGTCGGGGCATGAATCTGCGGCAGTTGCGGTATGTCGTCGCCACCGCCGACCACGGGACGATGACCTCCGCCGCGCAAGCCCTCTACGTCGCTCAGCCCGCTCTGTCGCGGGCCATCCGCGAGCTGGAGCGCGAGCTCGGCGTCGAACTGTTCGCCCGGTCGGGCCGGGGCGTCGTCCTCACCGTGCCGGGCGAGGCGATCGTCAGGCAGGCCCGGATCGCGTTGGAGGCCACCGACGCCATCGAGGAGCTGTCGGCGGCCCGCGGTAGCGGGCGTGGCGCCGAACTGCGCATTGCGGCCACTCCGACGCTGGAGCCGGAGCTGACCGGGCGGCTGCTTCCGCGGTTCGCCCGTGATCAGCCCGCCGTCCGGGTAAGGGTCGTCCGGTGCGAGGGGCGCGAGGCGGTGGGGGCCGCGGTCCGGGCCGGCCGGGCCGACCTGGCCATCACGGACCTGCCGGTGCCCGGTGACCTGTCGGCCCACCCGTTCGAGCAGCGGGAGGTCGTCCTGATCTCGCCGCCTGGACTGCGGCTGCGCGACCCGGTGCCGCTCAGCGCCCTGGACGGCATGCGCCTGGTGATGCCCGCCCCGGGCACTGCCAGGCGCGCTGAGATGGACGCCATGCTGCACCGGGTCGGCGCGACCGCGGTGCCCGCCGTGGAGTCCGACGAGCGCAGCTCCTGGCTGGGCTGGGTACGGGCCGGGATGGGTTCCCTGCTCTGGTACCGCAACCAGGTCGAGGACACCGAAGGCCTGATCGTCCGGTCGTTCCTGCCGCCGATCACCCGCACGATCGGGCTGGTGCACGCGCACCGGCCGCTGCCCCCGGTGGCCCGCGAGTTCCTGGCCTTCGCCAAGGGGCAAGGCTGATGCTTCAGGAACTGGACCTCGAAGAGGTCATGTTGAACCGTTCCCGACGGCCCAGGTCCACGGGTAGCCGGGGTCCTCGCAGGCCAGCGCCGCGGGCCCGAGGCTCAGCGGGCGGAAGGTGTCGATCATTACGGCCAGCTCCGAGGTGGTGGTCGCGCCGCCGGCCAGGACGGCCTCGACGGAACCCGGCTGCGGTCCGTGGGTGAACCCGGCCGGGTGCAGCGAGATCGATCCGACGTCGATGCCCGAGCCCTGCCGGGCGGTGTAGTCGCCTCCGGCGTAGAACATGAACTCGTCGGAGTCGACGTTGTGGTGGTTGTACGGGATCGGTACGGCCTGGTCGTGGAAATCCAGGGGACGGGGGCAGAACGAGCAGATCACGAACCCCTGGCCCTCGAAGGTCTGGTGCACCGGTGGCGGGGCGTGGGTGCGCTTCACGATCGGCTCGAAGTCGTGGATGTTGAACGCGTAGGGGTAGAGGCAGCCGTCCCAGCCGACCACGTCGAACGGATGGTGGGCGAACGTCATCCGGGTCAGACCACCCCGGGTCCGTACCAGAACCGGCGTCTCACCCTCCTCGACCAGCAGTGGCGCGGCAGGGACCCGCAGGTCCCGCTCACTGTAGGGGGCTTGCTCGAGGAACTGCCCGCAGGCCGACAGGTACCGGCGCGGCGGGCGGATGTGCCCGCGCCCCTCAATGACCAGCGCCCGGACCTGCCCGGACGGCACCCACCGGTGGATCGTCCCGGCCGGGACGACCACGTAGTCGCCTTCGGCGGCCTCAAGGACCCCGTACGACGATTCGAAACGGCCTGAACCGGACTGCAGGTAGACGCACTCGTCTCCGGTCGAGTTGCGGTAGAGCCCGCTCGCCTGATCGGCCGAGACGTACGACATCCGCACATCCTCGTTGCCGCACAGCGGCTGCCGCCCGGTGACCAGGTCCCCGCCGGGCTTCAGGTCCTGGGTGCGGAAGTGCCGGGGCGCCAGCGGCAGGTTCGTGGTCAGGCCCTCCGCGGGGGCGGCCACGGCTTCGATCCCGACCACGGCGGTCGGCGGATACCGGTGGTAGAGCAGCGAGGAGTCCGACGAGAAGCCCTCCTCGCCCATCAGCTCCTCGGCGTACAGCCCGCCGTCCGGCCGGCGGAACTGGATGTGACGTTTGCGCGGGATCTCGCCCACGGCGCGGTAGTACGGCATCAGAGGTTTCCCCGCCGGTCCTGTTCGCGTTCGATGGCCTCGAAGAGAGCCTTGAAGTTGCCCTTCCCGAACCCGAGCGAGCCATGCCGTTCGATCAGCTCGAAGAAGACCGTCGGCCGGTCCTGCACCGGCTTGGTGAAGATCTGCAGCAGGTAGCCGTCCTCGTCGCGGTCGACCAGGATCCTCCGCGTCGCCAGCTCCTCGACCGGTACCCGCACGCTGCCTATCCGCTCGCGCAGCGCCGGGTCCTCGTAGTACGAGTCCGGGGTGTCCAGGAACTCACAGCCCGCCGCCCGCATCGAATCCACCGAGCGCAGGATGTCGTTGGTGGCCAGGGCAATGTGCTGCATCCCGGGCCCGCCGTAGAACTCCAGGTACTCGTCGATCTGCGACTTCTTCTTCCCGGCCGCCGGCTCGTTCAACGGGAACTTCACCTTGCGGGTGCCGTCCGCGACGACCTTGGACATCAGCGCGGAGTATTCCGAGGCGATGTCGTCGCCGACGAACTCCTGCATGTTGGTGAAGCCCATCACCCGGTGGTAGAAGTCCACCCACACGTCCATCTTGCCGAGTTCCACGTTGCCGACGCAGTGGTCGATGGCCTGGAACAGCCGTCCGGCGGGCGGCTCGGTGATCGGGTCCCTGGGGACGTAGCCGGGCAGGTAGGGGCCGGCGTAGTTGGTGCGCTCGACAAGGGAGTGCCTGGTCTGGCCGTAGGTGGCGATGGCCGCGACCACGGCCTTGCCGTAGTCGTCCTCCAGCACCTCCGGCTCACGCAGCCCCGTGGCGCCGTGGGTGATCGCGTGCCGGTAGGCGGCCTGCGCGTTGGGCACCTCGATGGCCAGGTCGATCGCGCCGTCTCCGTGCTCGGCGACGTGGCGTGCAAGTTCTGTGCCCGCGCGCACCGCACCCTTGATCACGAAGCGGGCGCCGCCGGACTCCAGGACGTACGCCGCCTCGTCGCGGTTGCCGGTCTCAGGTCCCTGGTACGCCACGCACCGCATGCCGAAGACCGACGAGTAGTAGTGGGCGGCCTGCTTGGCGTTGCCGACGGCGAACACCACCGCGTCCATGCCCTTCACCGGGAACTCGTCCACGGTCATCTCCTCAGCTCGGCAACTTGTCCTTAATTCTCTGCAGAGCCTCATCAAATTGACAAGAGAGCCATCATTTGCTGAACAATATGTACAGCACCGGTCCGGACATGGATGAGATGCTGGTCAGATTGCCTGGAGTGATCGGTGGTCAGACCTCGTGGCTGGGTTCCAGAGGTGGGGCACCGACGGCGCAGTGGCTCTTGCACTGCGGCGCGGCCTCGGCGGGGGAGACGCGCAGCGCGTCGTCCCTGACGGTGAGCAGGGTGAGCCCCGCGCCCGCGAGCAGGCAGACGGCCGAGACGGTCAGCGAGGTACGGAAACCGGTCGCGAACAGTGCCGGGTTGCTGTAAGCGTCACCGGTGAGCCCGGCCAGCGGGGGTACGGCGGCCACCGCGAGCAGGCCGGCGGCGCGGGCCACCGCGTTGTTGACGCCGCTCGCGATCCCGGCGTGCCGGACCTCCGCGCTGGCCAGCACGGTGGCGGTCAGCGGCGCGATGACCCCGGCCAGGCCCAGGCCGAAGAGCGTCACGGCCGGTAGCACGTTGCGCAGGTAGGAGGCGTGCGGGCCGATCCGGCTGATCAGCAGCATCCCCGCGGCCGCCATGACCAGGCCGATCGCCATCGGCAGCCGGGGCCCGATCCGCTGTGCCAGCGCACCCGCCCTGGCCGAGAGCAGCAGAAGCAGCACCGTCACCGGGAGCAGGGCGGTCCCCGCCTTGATCGGCGAGAATCCGGCGACCACCTGCAGATCCACCACGAGCAGGAAGAACATCACGCTCATCCCGCCGTACACCACGAAGGTGACGATATTGACGGCGCTGAACTGCCGCGACCTGAAGACCTCGAGCGGCAGCATCGGCTGCGGGTCGCCGGTCCGGGCACGGCGCCGCTCGACCAGGATGAACGCCGTGAACGCCGCGATCCCCGCGACGGCGGCGGCCACGACCAGGGCGAAGTCGCCCGAACCCTGCGGAGCCTCCGTCAGCGCGTAGGCGACGCCGGCCAGGCCGGTAGCGGCGAGCACCGCGCCGAGCACGTCGAAGCGCCCGTGCGCCTGCGGGTTCACGCTCTCGGGCACGTGCCGTACGGCGACCAGCACGACGACCACGGCCAGCGGCACGTTCAGCAGGAACACCCAGCGCCAGCCCGCAGTCGACACCAGCCAGCCGCCGAGGAAGGGTCCTGCCGCACCCGCGATGCCGCCGAGCCCGGACCAGGCGCCGACCGCCTGTGCCCGGTCCTCCGGCGCGAACGAGGCCTGGATGATCGCCAGCGAACCGGGGGTGAGCAGCGCGCCGCCGACCCCCTGCAAGGCCCGGGCGGCGACCAGCATGGGGATGCTCTGGGCGGCCCCGCACAGGATGGAGGCGGCGGCGAACCAGATCACGCCGATCACGAACATCTTGCGCCGCCCGAAGCGGTCGCCGAGTGACCCGCCGAGCAGGATGAGCCCCGCCAGGGTCAGCGCGTAGGCGTTCACCGTCCACTGCAGGCCCGCCATGGACGCGCCCAGATCCCGGGCGAGGCTCGGCAGCGCGACGTTCACGACCGTCGCGTCCAGCATCGCGACCCCGGAACCGAGCACGGTGGCGAGCAGGACCCAGCGGCCGGGGGGTGAGGACAACCGGATGCTCATGCGGTCATGCTCGCACGGGTCACGGCCGCTACCAGTGATCGGGACTGAACGGCTCGTCGGACGGGCGGTCGGAGCGCGACAGGAGCTTGAGGTCCGACTCCACCATCATGGATACCAGTTCGGCGAAGGCGACCTTCGGCTCCCAGCCGAGCTGCTCGCGGGCCTTCTTCGGGTCTGCGCACAGCAGGTCCACCTCGGCGGGGCGGGTGAAGGTGGAGTCCAGGACCACGTGGTCCTCCCAGTTGAGCCCCGCGCTCTCGAAGGCGAACTCGACCAGTTTGCGCACCGACTGCGTGTGACCGGTGCCGATCACGTAGTCCTCGGGGGTCTGCTGGGTCAGCATCAGGTGCATCGCCTCGACGTAGTCGCCCGCGAAACCCCAGTCCCGCCTGGCCTCCATGTTGCCGAGCCGCAGCTCACCGGCCAGGCCCAGCTTGATCCGGGCCACGCCGAGCGTGACCTTGCGCGTGACGAACTCGGCGCCCCGGCGCGGCGACTCGTGGTTGAACAGGATGCCGCTGACGGCGAACATGCCGTACGACTCGCGGTAGTTCTGCGTGATGTAGTGCCCGTAGCACTTGGCCACGCCGTACGGGCTGCGCGGGTGGAACGGGGTCAGCTCGTCCTGCGGGGTCTCCCTGACCATGCCGAACATCTCCGACGAGGAGGCCTGGTAGAAGCGGATCTGCTCGCCGCCGGGGGTCCGCGAGGGGCTGATGCCGCTGACGACCCGGATCGCCTCCAGGACCCGCAGCGGGCCCATTCCGGTGATGTTGCCGGTCAGCTCGGCCTGTTGCCAGGACATGGGCACGTAGGAGATCGCGCCGAGGTTGTAGACCTCCTGGGGCTGGACGCGCTCCACCGCGGAGATGAGACTGCCCTGGTCGAGCAGGTCGCCCGTGACGATCTTGACATCGCCGATGTGCTTGCGCAGCCGGGAGACGTGCGGGTTCGCCTGGCCGCGGACCAGCCCCCAGACCTCATAGCCCTGCTGCAGCAGGTGTTCGGCGAGATAGGAGCCGTCCTGCCCGGTGATCCCGGTGATGAGTGCTCGCCTGGACAGCGGAACCTCCTGGGCTGGGACGAATGGTCGGTGATCATCGGGTGAGATTTCCCCCGATGGGTGTGAACGACGAGGTTAGCGACCCTCTTGGCATGCTGACGAGTTCAGGGCGCCGGTTACCGAATCTGATTCGTGGGCCATGTCACGAGTGTGTCACCAATTCATCACCGAACGTGTCCACTATGGCGTTGGACGGTGGCGATGTGTGAGTCTTTGATCATCATGTGGAGGTGGCTGCGGCGCAGGGGTCCCGGCGGCTTCGTCTGGGCCTGCGCGTACGGTGAGATCTCACCCGGAGAGATCAGGCGCGTGGACGGGCTGCCCGTTCTGCTCTGCCGCAGCGGGGACCGGCTCTTCGCGGTCGGGTGGATGTGCACGCACGCGGCCGCACGGCTTGCGAAGGGACGGCTTGTGGACGACTGCCTGGAATGCCCGTTGCACGGCGCCCGGTTCGCGCTGGACGGGGGAGAGGTCAGGCGCGGCCCGGCCCGGCGCCGTCTGGCGTCCTACGAGGTCCAGGTACGAGATGGTCAGGTCTATGTGGCCCGGTATCCGCGGCGCCCGGGTCTGCTGCACCGGTGAAGCCGCCCCTGACGCTCCGCGGCCGCTCCCTCGACGGCTTCACGGTGATGGCCGTCGTCAACCGGACCCCGGACTCCTTCTTCGACCGTGGTGCGACCTACGGCTTCGACGCGGCCCTGACCGCGGTGGACGAGGCTGTCGCCGGGGGCGCTGACATCGTCGACATCGGCGGCGTCAAGGCCGGTCCCGGCGACGTGGTCACGGTCGCAGAGGAACTGCGCCGGGTCGTTGACCTGGTCGCCGCGGTACGGGAGCGGCACCCCGATCTGGTGATCAGCGTCGACACCTGGCGGGCGGAGGTCGGCTCGGCGGTGGCGCTGGCCGGGGCGGACCTGCTCAACGATACGTGGGGCGGCGTGGACCCGGAACTGGCCGAGGTGGCCGCCGCGCACGGGATCGGCCTCGTCTGCGCGCACGCCGGCCGTCAGCAGCCGCGCACCAGGCCGCACCGGGTCGCCTACGACGATGTGGTCGCCGACGTCATCGGGCACGTGACGGCCGAGGCCGAACGGGCCGCGGCGCTCGGCGTAGCGCGGGACGCGATCCTCATCGACCCGGCGCACGACTTCGGCAAGAACACCAGGCACTCACTGGAGATCACCAGGCGGCTCGGCGAACTGGCCGCGACCGGCTGGCCGGTGCTCGTGGCGGTCTCCAACAAGGACTTCATCGGCGAGACCCTCGGCCGGCCGGTGGACAAGCGCGGGGTGGGCACGATGGCGGTCCTGGGCGTGTCCGCCTGGCTGGGCGCGCGGGTCTTCCGGGTCCACGACGCCGCCGGCGCCCGCCAGGCCCTGGACGCGGTTCAGGTCCTTTCGCCCGGGTTGTAGGTATCCGCACCCCGGACATGCGGCCGGTGAGCGCATGATCACCTTTCGCTTGCCTGGTGGGAGCCCCTGGGGCACGGTGAGCAGATGTGCTTCGGGCTTGAGGACGGCCTGCCGGAACCGGTGGCGGAGGCGTTGCGGGAGTACCAGCGGGCCTCGCGGGCGTTCTCGATCGCGCCCGTGCCTACTACCGCTGGCTATGAGGCCGTCTCGCGCTGCCGGGCCCGGTAGGCCGCCACGTGCATCCGGTTGCCGCACGTCCGGCTGTCGCAGTACCGCCGGCATCGGTTGCGGGACAGGTCCACCAGGACCCTCGCACAGTCGGGGGCCTCACAGATGCGCAGCCTGTCCAGCTCGCCGGCCGCCACCACGAAGGCCAGCGCCATCCCGAGCTCGGCGGCCAGATGGTCGGCCAGGCGCGCGCCGGGGGCGAAGTAATGGACATGCCAGTCGTGCCCGTCGTGGTCGGTCAGGTGGGGTGTGGTGGGCGTGGTCGAGACCAGCCCGTTGACCAGTACCACCGCCTCCCGGACCGACCCGACGGTGAAGATCTCAAGGCACCGCGCCCGGAGCCGGCGTACGGCGGCCACGTCGGCGCTGGTCAGCTCCGAGACGTCGCTGATCCGGTTCCGCTCGACGTACTCGCGGAGCGCCGCCACGTCGTGCAGCAACTCACCACCGCCAGTGGCCGACCCGGTGTTGATCAGGTCCGCCACGGCGCCGAGCGCATGCTCGGTGTCATGAGTGAAGATCAAGGCGGGAGCTCCCGTCACGTCCGGCTTGGCCCCACCCTACGACCTGCGGACGCCGCACGCCGCCCACCGGCGTCAGGGCGCGGGTGGACCGCGCTCTCAGCGCGCGTAGAGCGGATCCGCGACGACCGGATAGGTGGCACCCTCGTGGGCGATCCGCATCACGATCGTGGTCCCCTCAAGACGATAGTCGGCGTTGATCGACTTGAACATCGAGTCGCAGGCCCAGGGGGTGTAGAAGCGGCCCACCGTCGCGCCGTACCGCAGGTGCACCACGTCGAAGCCGCCCGAGGGCATCGGCTCCAGGGCAAGCCCGTCGGCCAGCGTGACCGGGAACCGGAACTCCGGCGGGGCCTCGGGACCGTGCACCACGGTGACCAGGCGGATCCCCGAGGAGGTGGTCTGCGCGACGATGTCGGTGTCGACTTCGACGCCGACGAAGACCCGGAGGCTGGGCCGCAGGATCTCGGCCGTGCGGTCCCCGTCCGCGCACTCGATGCCGATGTGGATCCGCTGGCCGTCCTTGGTGGGAGCCCAGACCCCCTCACGCGCCCGATTGGCCCAGGCGACGTCGGGGTTCTCGAACTCCTGGGGCTCGTTCGTACCCCGGACGACGAGTACCCGTGAGGCTGCGTTCATGGCCGCCGCAGCCCCATCCCGTGCATGCCTCATGGCGGGCCCCCTTCGCCGTCTATCACCACATCAGTCGAATTGCCGTTGCTTGGTCTATCACGTACGGGAGATCCAGGTTGAACTTTGGGTCGGTCCAGTACCTTTAAGTGATGGATTGATCACATTCTGTGGAGGCCGGAACTGGCCATCCCCGGCCATTGGCCGTATTCCGATTCGGGGTGAAACAGGGCAACGCGTGACCGATCTTCCCGTACCGTGGGCGTCCGACCCTCCAGTCAACTCGGGGACTTGAGCACCACATGGATCTCACCAGAGCACACCAGGGCTTCGAGATGCCGCGCCTGGCGGCGATGCTGCGGCACGCCCTTCCCAGGTTCGTCGAGGGGGTCATCGCGCCGGTCGCGGTCTTCTACGGCGGCCTGCTGCTGCTCGGCTTCCACGGGGCGCTGATCGTCGCGGTGGGATGGGTGTACGCCGGGGTGCTCTGGCGGGTGGTGCGCCGCAAGCCGGTGCCCGGGGCGCTCATGCTGGCCGCCGTCGGTGTGACGGTGCGCGCCGTCCTGGCCGCCGCGACCGGGAGCATGGTGGTCTACTTCCTGCAGCCGACGCTCGGCACCCTCCTGGTGAGCATGTCGTTCCTGTGCTCGGTACCGCTCCGCCGGCCGCTCGCCCAGAAGATCGCAACCGACCTGGTGCCGATGCCGGAGGCGTTCCTGCGGCAGCAGCGGGTCCGGCGCTTCTTCCTGCGGATCTCGCTGCTGTGGTCCCTGGTCTTCCTGGTCAACGCCGCCGTCAGCCTCTGGCTGCTGCTGCACCAGTCGATCGGGGTCTTCCTGTGGGCACGTACCGGGATCGTGGCCGCGCTCGGGGCCGCGGCCGTGGTGGTCTCGATACTGGGCTTCCGCAGTCTTCTGCACAGGGTCCATCCAGCCCGCGGCTGACATAGCCTCGATAACACCTAGGTCTCGGCATTTGGGGAATTACGGCCCCGTGACATGACCGGCCGCGTTTGTCGCTAATGTCTCTAAGATCACGGGAGGGTCTTGGAGGTCATGGTGTATCGGAGACCTACGGCGGGGGCGCCGCGCGGGGTTCGGGCGGCTGCCGGAATGACGGTGGCCGTGCTCGTCCTCGTCACCGCCTGCTCGAGTGGCGGCGGCGGCGGCGGCGGTACTGGCCCGGGTGCCAAGGTGGCGGGCAAGCAGGAAGTGGCGGCCCCGGTGGTCACCATCACCCCGGCGGACGGCACTGGAAAGGCGCTGCCCGAGAAGGGCATCCAGGTGACGGCCGCGAACGGCACCCTGGACACGGTGAGCGTCCAGCTCAAGGGCAAGGATGTGCCCGGCCAGTTCTCTGCCGACAAGGCCTCCTGGAAGTCGGACTGGACGCTGACGCCGAACGCGGCCTACCGGGTGTCGGCCACCGCGAAGAACGCTCAGAAGACGACCACGGCGACCAGCGGCTTCCACACGCTCAAGCCGACGTACACGATCGGGATCACCTCGGTCTTCCCGACCGCGGGGCAGAAGGTCGGCGTCGGGATGCCCGTCACCGTGCAGTTCGACACCTCGATCCCGAACAAGTCCAAAAAGGCCGTCGAGCAGGCCTTGCAGGTCACCTCCGAGCAGCCCAACGAGGGCGCCTGGTACTGGACCAGCGACACCGAGGCCATCTTCCGTACCAAGCAGTACTGGGACCCGAACCAGAAGATCGCCCTCACCGCGCACCTGGCGGGCGTCAAGGTCGGCAGGGCCACCTACGGCATCGCCGACCAGACCGTGAAGTTCAAGGTCGGCGACTCGCACATCAGCACCGTCAACACCCGTACCCACCGGATGGTCGTCAAGATCAACGGCAGGAAGGTCAAGGACGTCGGGATCAGCGCCGGTCGTGGCGGGGTCCGCAAGTACACCACGACCAGCGGCATCCATCTCACGATGGAGGCCGTCAGCCCGGTGACGATGACCTCGCCGGGTCTCAAGAAGGGCGATCCCGGCTACTACACCGAGACCGTCTACGACGCCGTCCGGATCTCCAACAGCGGCGAGTACGTGCACTCCGCACCGTGGTCGGTGGGCGCCCAGGGCAGCTACAACGTCAGCCATGGCTGCGTCAACGCCAGCCCGGCCTTCGCCACCTGGTTCTACAACACCGAGCAGTGGGGCGACGTGGTGGTCGTCACCGGCACCGACCGGCCCCTGGAATGGAACAACGGCTACGGGTTCTGGCAGATGTCGTGGAAGGACTGGGTGAAGGGCAGCGCGGCCAACGCCTCCGTCAGCACCGGACCGGCCGCCGCGGACTCCTCCGCCGGCCCTTCGGCCACGGCCTCGGTGACCCCCACCGGCACCGCGACGCCGTAGGACCACACGGGCTCGATCACCCCGGCGGCCGCCGGGGTGATCGCATTTCCGGGCGCGGAAGACGATCTGTGGGGAGATCCTCCGGAAGGTCCGTTCCGGCGGTCATCTCTTCCGGCGTGAACCGGTTGCGGCGGTCCGGTATCCGGTAGAACAGCCTGATGGACATCATCGCGATCGATGATCCGACGGACGCGCAGATCCTCGAGTGGCACGCTGTGGTCGTCGCGGCCCAGGCCGGCGATCACGCCGACCTCCCGACACTCAGCCAGACATCCGCCCGGATGCTGGCGCGGGGCCCCCGCAAGTGGGCGGCACTGGACGGCGTCATGGCGGGCGTCGTGTGGCTGCGACCGCCCGTCGAGCCGGGGCGTGCCGGGGAGATCGACATCCACGTCCGCCCGGAGTACCGGCGAGGTGGTGTGGGCACCGCACTACTGGCCGTCGCCGCCGATGAGCTACGCGCGCGGGGATCGGGCACCGTCATCGCCCAGGTCCTCGCCGGTACACCGGCGGTGCCGTTCCTGGAGGCGCACGGCTTCCGTTGTGTGCTGACCCTGCGTGAGCTTCTGTTGCGGGTCGCGGACGTTGACCCGGACCGGCTGCGGGCGCTCGTCGAGGCGGGCCCGCCCCGCTACCGCCTGGTGCGCTGGACCGGTACGGTGCCCGCGGAGCTGGCTGGGGCCTTCGCCGCGGCCAAGGTCGCCATGTCCGGCCCGGCCGCCGCCGACCAGCTGCGCTGGGACGCCGACCGGGTACGGGAGATGGCCGAGATGGTCGCCAAGCGCGGTGACGACCTCTACACGGTGGCCGCCCTGCACGGGGACGCCGTCGCCGGTTTCACCGAGGTGGTCGTGGAGAGCGCCAACCCGGCGCGGGCGGCGCAGTACGACACGGCCGTCTCCCCGCAACACCGGGGCAGGCGGCTCGGCATCTGGGTGAAGGCGGCGATGCTGGAGTGGCTTCGGGCCGAGCGTCCGGAGGTGACCGAGATCGAGACCGACAACGCCGACGACAACCGGCACATGCTCGCGGTCAACGCCGAGCTGGGCTTCGGCGAGCAGCGGGAGTACCGGGAGTACCAGGCCGAGGTAGCCGATCTCCCGGTCTGACTTATCCACAGAATCTCGTTCGGCCGGCTTTCGGAGGTCGTGCGAGGTCAGGCTGGTCCTACGTCGCCGACGTAGGAGGCCCCGAATGCTCACCCGCGACATACCCGAATCCGTCACCACCCATTTCCTCGTCGCCACCGCCGAACAGGTCAAGGTCGAAGCCGCAGACCTCTGTGGCCTGCTCGGTGAGAACGGGTGGTGGGGATCGCACACGGCGGCGTTAGCGGCGACCGCGAGAGAACTGCTGTCCTCCCCGCTGCTGCTGCTCAGCGGGGAACCTGCCGCCTGGTCGGGCCTGGCCCCGGTCCTGGACGGCATCGCCGGGCCTGACACCGAGCTCACCAGGCTGCGGCAGGCCGACCACCATCTGGTGCTCACCTTGGACGCACCGCCCGCCGCCCAGCCGCTGTACGCGCAGGCTTCGCGGTACGCGGCGCGGGTCCTCGCCGAACGCACCGGCGGGGTCGTCGCCGACCTCAGGTCCGGTCACGTCCTGCCCGGCGGCGACCTGCCAGGTCTGGAACGGGAGCGTTTCGTGCTCGCCGACGACTGGGTGCTCGTCTTCATGTCGGCAGATGAGCGAGGGGTACGGGCCGAAACCGCGGGGCTGGCCAGGTTCGGGCTGCCCGACCTGGCGGCCCGGCGGGTTCCGCTGGGCCGGATGCTCACCGCCGCGAACATCCTGCGTGCCCTGTCCTACCGGCTGCTCGCCGAGCACTGGCGCTGGCTGTCGGACCACCCGGGCGGCAGGACCCGCCAGATCGCCGCCGACCAGTACGCCGGGGCGCAGGATCTGTGGCGGTTCTGGGGCGCCCGGCCGGTCAGCGACGGCGGGGTGGGGGTACGGCTTGCCCCGGAAGGTAACCTGCTCGTCGTGGGCCCACCCGACGACCGGCCGGAGGAGACCTGGTGGGACGACCGGGACCTGGAGGTGATCCCGCCCGTGACCGAGGTGGCCACAGAGCCCTGACGCAGGGGCCCGGCATCGGGCAGAAAACCCGTTGCCGGGCCCCGAGTGCGGGCGGCACTCTGTTGCTGGCCGCGGGAATTCCGCAGCCCTTCCCCTGTAGTTCAACTGGCAGAACGCCGCACTGTTCATGCGGATGCCCCAGGTTCGAAGCCTGGCAGGGGAGCGATGAGACGGGGAGGTGTGACCGATGAGTGTGCTCGTCCTGAACGCGTCGTATGAACCGTTACAGCAGGTCGGCCTCAAGCACGCGAAGCCGTGCCGTCAAGCGTTCCACTGAGTTAGCATCCCAACATGACAGATCAGGCGATCTCGATCGGCACCGGCCAGTTGCTGCGGGCGCTGATCTACACGCGAGTGTCCAAAGACATGGGCAAAACCGGCCGCAGCGTCGACCAG
>JAOPYM010000051.1 GCA_025964615.1 Actinomycetes bacterium | reverse complement strand
GTCATCGCACTGTCCCAGCTGAACCGTGGCCCGGAACAGCGAACGGACAAAAAGCCAATGGTCTCCGATTTGCGCGAGTCGGGCTGTGTGACCTCAGCGACGCGGCTACTTCGAGCTGACACTGGGGTAGAGATCACACTTGGTGAGCTCATGGATGGCCAGCTTCGTGATGTCCCTGTGTGGTCGCTGGATGATCATCTGGCGGTTGTTCCTCGTACTTTGACACATGCCTTTCCCAGTGGCATAAGAGAAGTATTCAGAGTTCGGCTCGCCTCTGGGAGAGAGGTAGACGCAACGGCCAGTCACCCATTCTTCACTCTTGGTGGATGGCAGGCTCTGGGGGAGTTGTCGTTGGGAGCGCGCGTAGGCGTGCCGCGTCATGTTCCGGAACCTCAACAAACGATCGAATGGCCTGAGCCGGAGATAGTGATGCTGGCGCATCTCATCGGTGACGGATCGTTCGTGGAGCGGCAGCCCATTCGCTATGCGAGCATCGACGAGGAGAATCTGTCTGCGGTCACTGATGCCGCTCGGTATTTTGGCGTGACGGCTGTTCGGGATGAGTACGAGGCCGCGAGGTGTACCTCGCTGCGACTTCCGGCTCCGTATCGGCTGACCCATGGGCGCCGTAATCCCATCGCTCAATGGCTCGATTCGCTGGGCCTATTCGGTCTACGCAGTCATGAGAAGTATATTCCGGCTGGAGTCTTCTCTTTGCCTAAGCGGCAGCTTGCGCTCTTCCTTCGTCACCTCTGGGCGACGGATGGATCGATAACGGTGGCTCGTAACGGTGCGGTTCGTATCTACTACGGATCAACGAGTCGTCAGATGCTTCAAGAGCTACAGATTCTGCTGCTTCGCTTCGATCTCAAAGCTCGGGTGCGAGCTGTTAACAACACGTATGGCCACCCGCAGTGGACCATTGATGTCTGCGGCGTTGAAGATCAACGGAAATTCCTACGTGACATTGGCGCGCATGGAGCGCGTGGACGCGATGCAGTCAAAGCGGCGGACCGGCTGGGGGAAATGAAGGCCGTGGGCAGATTCGATACAATCCCGGTAGAGGTATGGGAGCGGGTGCGTGCCGCTATGGGCATGCGATCGATGACGCGAGCTCAGCTGAATGCCTCGGTTGGTGTGGGTGGTCGTGGGGCCATTGGTGGTCCCAGCTGCCCATCCCGGAACCGTTTGGGACGTATTGCGGACGTCCTTCAGGACCCTCAACTTGAGATGTTGGCCACCAACGATGTCTTCTGGGATGAGATCGTGTCAATCGAGAGTCTGGGTGAGCAGCCTGTTTATGACGCGACGGTCTTGAAGACGCATAATTTCATCGCAAATGGGATATTTCTTCACAATAGTATTGAGCAGGATGCGGATATGGTCATTCTTCTGCATCGTGAAGACGCGTATGAGAAGGAATCACCCAGGGCGGGCGAAGCTGACCTTATCGTGGCCAAACACCGTAACGGACCGACCGCCACTGTGACTGTCGCCTTCCAGGGTCACTACAGCCGCTTCGTGGACATGGCGCACTGAGGCGTGCCGCTCGCTGCTCAGCCGGGGCGGGTTGCCGGGTTGTGGGCGGGTGGGTCGGTGATGCGGTAGCCGACGGTGGGGGTAGTGGTGATGACCGGTGATCGCCGAGCTTGCGTCGCAGGCGGCCGATGGTCACGGTGACGGTGTTGGTGAAGGGGTCGGCGTACTCGTTCCAGACCTGTTCGAGCAGGTCCTCGGCGCTGAGGAAGGCGGGGCTGGCACGCAGGAGTGCTTCGAGGACTCCGAATTCCTTGACCGACAGGTCGAGCTGCCGCCTGTCGCGGGTGACTGTGCGCCACAGGGGATCAGGCTCGATCTCTGCGGCGCGCAGGGTGGGGGCACGCGCGGACGGCCGGCGGCGGGGTACGACATGAACGACGAGACCAGCAGCTGACCGCCCTGCGCGCCGCGCGGATATCACCCTCCGAGGCTCTCTGGAGGGTCTGAGTTCATTTCTGTTCGTGGGCGGCGACAGCGGCGGCCACGGCGGCGGTGATGCTGGTTTCGGCGGCCTCCTTGTCGATGCCGAGGTCGGTGAGTACGCCGGTGCCGTCTTCGAGTTCCAGCAGTGCGAGCAGGATGTGCTCGGTCCCGATGTAGTTGTGGCCGAGCCGCAGGGCCTCCCGGAACGTGAGTTCCAGGGCCTTTCGCGCCTGTGGATCGTAGGGGATGAGGTCGGGCAGCTGGTCGGCCGCCGCCGGCAGCGTCGCGGTCGCGGCCTGCCGGACGGTCTCCAGCGGCACGTCCTGCGCGACGATCGCCAGCGCGGCGATTGCGGCCGGCTCGCTCAGGAGCCCCAGCACCAGGTGTTCGGGGCGGATCTCGGCGTTGCCCGCCGCACGGGCCTCGTTCTGCGACGCCATCACGACGTTCCTCGCCCGCGGGGTGAACCGGCTGAATCCCTGGCTGGGATCGAGATCAGAGGATTCGCTGGGGCTCTTGGGGACGAAACGCTTCTGGGCTGCCTGCTTGGTGACCCCCATGCTCCTGCCGATGTCGGTCCAGGACGCGCCCGACCGTCGTGCCTGGTCGACGAAGTGGCCGATCAGATGGTCGGCCACCTCGCCCAGGTGATCTGCGGCGATGACCGCGTCGGAAAGCTGTTCGAGGGCATCGGAGTGCACCTTCTTGATGGCCTCGATCAGATCGTCGAGCCGGACCGGATTCGTCATACGGACTGGATTCGTCATGCGTCAACCATAGGTTGACGATCCTCGATCGTCAACCCGGAGTTGACGATGTCGGGTCATTCGAGGCCGGGCGACTGGGGCTAGAGATCGCGTAACGGGTACGTGGGTGGGTGGGATCTCCCCGAATAGGAAGAAGCTGGAACATGGCTCTGCACAAGGTGGCCGATACCGGCCGGTACGACGACGTCTACACCATGCCGTTGAGCGAGCAGGTCCTGCCCAAGTACCGCATCCCGGATGATCAGTCGGACCCCCGTGCCGTCTACGCCCTGCTCCGCGCGGAACTGGCGCTCGACGGGAACTCCTCGCAGAACCTGGCCACCTTCTGCACCACGTGGAGCGACGACGAGACCCGCCGGTTGATGGACGATTGTCTCGACAAGAACATGATTGACAAGGACGAGTACCCGCAGACCGCACAGATCGAGTCCCGGTGTGTGCACATCCTGGCCGATCTGTGGAACTCACCCGCTGGGCGGGAGACGGTGGGCTGTTCGACCACCGGATCGAGTGAGGCCGCCATGCTCGGCGGGCTCGCCCTCAAGTGGCGGTGGCGGCAGCGGCGCCAGGCGGAGGGCAAGTCCGCGGACCGGCCCAACCTGGTGTGCGGCCCGGTCCAGGTGTGCTGGGAGAAGTTCGCCCGCTACTTCGACGTGGAGCTACGGCAGGTGCCGCTCGAACCCGGTGCCACCGGGCTGCGCCCGCACCAGCTGGCTTCGTACGTCGACGAGAACACCATCGGCGTCATCGCCATTCTCGGCGTCACCTTCACCTGCGACTACGAGCCCGTCGCCGAGCTCGCCGCCGAGCTGGACCGGATCCAGGCCGCCACCGGCACTGACGTGCCCATCCATGTGGACGCCGCCAGCGGCGGGTTCATCGCCCCGTTCGTCCAGCCGGAGCTGGTGTGGGACTTCCGGGTGGCGCGCGTCGCCTCCATCAACACCTCGGGCCACAAGTACGGGCTCGCCCCGCTCGGTGTCGGCTGGGTGGTGTGGGCCTCGGCCGAGCTGCTGCCGGAGGAGCTGATCTTCCGGGTCGACTACCTCGGTGGTGACATGCCGACCTTCGCGCTGAACTTCTCCCGCCCCGGTGGTGAGGTCATCGCCCAGTACTACAACCTGCTGCGCCTTGGCCGTGAGGGTTACCGGAGGGTCCAGCAGGCCTGCCTGGACACCGCCCAGGTCCTCGCCGGTGAGATCGCCGAGATGGGGGTCTTCACGCTGCTGTACGACGGGCGCGGCGCGCTGCCGGCCGTCTCGTACCGGCTCACCGACCCGGACGCCCGCTTCTCGCTGTACGACCTGTCCGACCAGCTGCGCATGCGCGGCTGGCAGGTGCCCGCCTACCCGCTGCCGCCCGATCAGCAGGATGTCGTGATCCAGCGTGTGCTGGTACGGCACGGAATCGGCCGCGAAGCGATGTCGCTGCTCGCCGCCGACATCCGTACCTCACTCAAGCGCCTGACCGTCGGCGCGCCGGCCGACGCCGCACGGACCGGCTTCCACCACTGACAGCCGCCGTGACGGCTGAACGGCGGTGATGCCGAGCGTGGTCGGCTGACCCGGTTCTGTCGGACCCCACGGATAGCGTGCGGAAGGCAGTCGAGGAGGGGTGGTCCGGATGAGATTCCAGGTCGGTCGCGAGGTTCTCGCGGAGGCGGTGGCATGGGTTGCGCGCACGTTGCCGGCGCGGCCCGCGGTCCCGGTGCTGGCCGGGATGGTCCTGGAGACAGGTACGGATCTGACGTTGTCGAGTTTCGACTACGAGGTCTCCGGGCGGGCGGCCGTGGAGGTCGACGAGGCCGAACCAGGGCGGGTGCTGGTGCCGGGCAGGCTGCTCGCGGAGATCGTGCGGAGCCTTCCCGCACAGCCCGTGCATTTCGAGACCACCGGTTCTGAGGCGGTGCTCACCTGCGGCAGCGCGGAGTTCGGGCTGCAGCTCATGCCGGTGGAGGACTATCCGACCCCGCCGGGCCTCCCGTCCGTCGCAGGGCTCGTGGACAGCGGAGCGCTGGCCGCCGCGATCGGCCGGGTGGTGGTCGCCGCGAGCCGCGACGACACCCTGCCGATGCTGACCGGGGTACGGGTCGACATCGAGGGTGATCTCATCAGGCTCGCGTGTACCGACAGGTACCGGATCGCGGCGTCCGAGCTGACCTGGAAACCGTCGCAGCCGGACTTCGCCGCGGCCGTGGTGGTCCCGGCGCGGACCCTGGCCGACACCGCCAAGTCGCTGCGCGCCGGCACCGAGACCGAGCTGGCCCTCACGGGCGCGGGGGACACCCTCATCGGGCTGTCCAACGCCGGCCGGACCACCACCGCGCGGCTGCTCGACGACCAGTTCATCGACTACCGGGCCCGGCTCTCCGCCGACTGGGCGATTCACGCCGACGTTCCGGTCGGGCCGTTCATCGATGTGATCAAGCGGGTCGCGCTGGTCGCGGAGCGGAGCACGCCGCTGCGGCTCGCGTTCTCCCAGGGGGAGGTACGGGTCCGGGCCGCCACCGGAGACTCCGCCCGCGCCAACGAGGCACTGCCCGCCGAGCTCGACGGGCCCGACATCGACGTGGCCTTCAACGCCCAGTACCTGCTCGACGGCCTGGCTGGTGTCGGCACCGGCACCGCCCGGATCTCCTTCGTGACCCCGGCCAAGCCGTCGCTGATCACCGGGCTGGGCGGCGACGACTACCGATACCTCCTGATGCCCATCCGGCTGTCCGGTTGAGCTCGGGTTCTGTCGACGGGCTGATCCACGGGACGGGACTTTAGCTGCTGGCGCTCGCTCCGCTCGCGCGGCGCTTGGGCCTGGCCACGCGGCCCAAGCACCTTAAGAAGCGTGGCTCTCCTGGTTGCCGAGTTCCCGGCCGGTCAGCGGGACGCTGTCCACGCTGGCCGTCCGGGAGCCCACCATCCATACCGTTGCGGGGGCCACGGCGGCGGAGCCGAGCCAGGTCGCCGAGCTGTCCAGTTCCGGCACCGAGGTGACCCGCTGCCAGCGGCGCCCGTCGAAATGGGCGAGCCCACTGGCCCCGCCGGCCCAGACATCGGCCGGTGAGAGCGCGGCCAGCGTGTTCACCGACGGGATTCCCGGGCCGGCCTGCCGCCAGCGCCTGCCGTTCCAGCGCAGCAGCCCGGAACCACCCGCCGCCCAGACCTCGCCGTCGGGCAACGCGACGACCGAGGTGAGCTTCGGCGTGCCCGCGGGCGGGCGCACCCGGTGCCAGGCCTGCCCGTCGAAGCGCATGATCAACGCCGCCCGGTCGTCGGCCCCCACCGCCCACACCTCGCCCGTACCCGGGGCGGCGACCGCGAGGAGCCTTCCTCTGGGTGTTCTCGGCACGTCGGCAGGGGTCCAGGCCGTACCGTCCCAGTGCAGGGCGACCGGCCCGCCGGAGCCGTGCCCCACCGCCCAGGCCTCCCGGACCGAGGGCATGGTCACGTCGGTCAGGACCAGTCCCGTCCCCGCGTCGCAGGGATGCCACGTGCTTCCGTCCCAGTGCCGTACCAGCGCGACCTCGGTGCCGGCCAGCCGGTCGTAGGCGCCGCCGACCGCGATGGCGGCGGACGCGGACGAGGCGTCCACGCCGAGCAGCCCGGCGCCCACCAGCGACGCCGGCCAGTCGCAGGGCACCAGCCGCCAGGCGGCGCCGTCCCAGTGCTCGATCAGCGGAGCCCGCTGGGTCTGCCCGACCGCCCACGCGTCGGCGGGGGAGTACGCGGTGACCGCGTTCAGGGAGTACGGCGTACCGGGGCCGACGCTCGTCGCCGCGGCCCAGCCCGTGTCCGCGTCGTGGACCATCGCGACCCCGGCCACGGCGGTCAGCCCCGCTACCTGCGCCACCTGGACATCCCACCTCTCCCCGGCAGAGGACGTTACCTGACCGTAGAACGAACGAGCCGCCAGAGAATCCCGCTTTTCCGACATTTAGCAGGAAGCTAAGAGGTCCATCACCGCGAGAACATATCGGCATGGGACCTCGCCGTGGTTGGCGTACGCGTGCGGCCGGTCCCCGGCGAAGACGGCCGCACTGCCCGCCGCGACGACCAGCGGAGTGCCGTCCACGGTGAGCGTGAGGTCCCCCTCCTCGACGTAGAGGATCTCTCGGGTGCCCGGCGTGTGCGCGTCGCTGGGGTGCGGTTCACCGGGCAGTAGTTCCCACTTCCACAGTTCGATGGACGGGCGGGGGTCGCTGCCGCCCAGCAGCGTGCCCATCCCACCGGCCGGGCCGTGCCACAGCGCTACCTGCCGTTCCGGCGGGAACAGCCGTACCGCCGGTTCCGCCTCCACCTGCACCAGCCGGGTCAGCGCCACCCCGAGCGCCTCGGAGATCCGGATGAGCGTGCCGAGATTGGGGTTGCCGCGCCCTTGCTCCAGCGCGACGAGCACACCCTTGCTGACACCGGCGCGGGCGGCGAGCTGGTCCATGCTCCAGCCGTGCGCCGACCGCAGGGACCGTACGGTCCGGGCCACCGCCTCACCGATCTCTTCGGCATCGCTCACGGAGACCAGCCTACCGGTCGTTTTGTTGAACTATGAAGTGCATTAAGATGACCGATATGTTGGAGCAGATCGCTGTCGATGCCGCAGTCCGGGAGTTGCGCCCCGATTTCGCCGTGCTCGTCCTGACCGCCGAGGGCCTCGCCAACGGTCCCAGCGACGAACGGTCCACCGGCTGGCTCACGGCCGCCGGGAGCGGCGCCGCACTCCAGGACCCGCACGTCGACGCCTGGCGCGCGGCGTACAAGGCCTTCGGCGCCAGGCCGCAGCGGTTCCGGCCGTCGGTCGACGCCCTGCTCAAGCGTGCCGCCGACCTGCCGCCCATCAACCTGGTCGTGGACGCCTACAACGCGGTGAGCGTGGAGTACGCGCTGCCGGTCGGCGGCGAGGACCTCGACACGTACCAGGGCGCGGCCCGGCTGATCCGTGCCACCGGCACCGAGCCGTTCGACGTCGCCTCCGGGGTCGAGCACCCCGAGGAGGGCGAGGTCGTGTGGCGGGACGATCTCGGTGTCACGTGCCGCCGCTGGAACTGGCGGCAGTGCCTGCGGACCCGCATCACCGAGTCGACCAAGAACGCGCTGTTCCTCCTCGAACGCCTTGAGCCGTACTCCCTGGAGCGGCTGGACGCGGCGGGCGACGCGCTGGCGGCCCGGTTGCGCGCGATCTCCCCGGATGTACGGATCGAGAGCCGCCTGATCGAGCCCATCTGATGGTCACCCTGCTCGGGCTGGCCTCGGCCCTGGTCTACGGTGCCGCCGACTTCCTCGGCGGCGCCGCGTCCCGCCGGGCCGGCGCCCTGTCCGTGCTGCTGATGAGCGTTCCCACCGGCCTGGCGATCCTGACCCTGATCTCCCTGCTGCACGGCGGTTCCCCGACCGGGTCCGGGCTGGCCTGGGGGTTCGCCGCCGGCATGATCGGCGGGGCAGGTCTGATCGTGTTCTACCGGGCTCTGGCCGCCGGGCCGATGAGCGTCGTCGCTCCGGTGTCCGCGCTGGCCTCCGCGGTGCTCCCGGTCGCGGTGGGGGTGGCGCGCGGCGAGCACTTCGTGCCGTCCGTGCTGACCGGCGTCGTGCTCTGCCTGCTCGCCATCGGACTGGTCTGCATGGAGGACAAGCAGCCTTCCGGGTCAGCCACACGGCGCCGGACCCTCGACAGCGGGCCTGTCCTGGCCATCGCCGCCGGGATCGGATTCGGCTGCTTCTTCGTCCTGCTCCGCGAGGCCGGTTCCAGTTCCGGCCTCTGGCCGGTGGCGGCCGCCCGGGCCGGCGGTCTCGTTGTCATCCTCGCGTCCGTCCGAGCCCTCCGCCTGAAGACCGGCGGGGCGCCCCTTCGGAGACCGGCCGGTGCGACCCTCCTGCTCGCGTTGTGCGCCGGCCTCCTCGACGCCGGTGCCAACATCCTCTACTTCCTGGCCTCACAGGCGGGCCTGCTCAGCCTCGCCGCCGTACTGGCCTCCCTCTACCCGGCCATCACCGTCCTGCTCGCCCGCATCGTCTACGCCGAACGCCTCCGCACAATCCAACGCCTGGGCCTCAGCCTGGCCGCCATAGGCGTGACCCTTGTAACGGTCACCTGACCCGTTGACTCGTGGCGTTTCCCGCACCGTTTCGAGAAATGGTGCGGTAAACGCCACGAGTCAACGGGGACAGGGGGGAGCCTTGAGGAGGCGGAAGATCTCGTCCAGGCAGGCTTGGCTCGCGCGGGCGGCGATCTCGGCGTCCCCGGCGCGGATGGCCTCGGCGATCGGCTTGTGCGGGATCGACAGGTTGTTCGCCATGTCGTGGCCGGCCGAGGTGATCGTGGACCGTACGGCGGCGGTGAAGTCGTGCCACAGCTCGATGAGCACCTGGTTGTGCGTGGCCGCGACGATCGCGGTGTGGAAATCCAGGTCCGCATCGACGAAGGAGCCGAAGTCATGGGCGGCGAGGGACGCGTCCCGGCGGGCGGAGGCCTCGTCGATCGCGGCGATGTCGGTCTCGTCACGGTGCTGGGCGGCCAGCCGGGCGGCCTCGACCTCCAGGGCCCGCCTGACCTGCAGGATCTCGATCAGCTCGGCGGTACGGAGGCGGCGGCTGATGGCGCCGGACAGTTCGCTGGTGGCGCGTACGTAGGTGCCGTCGCCCTGCCGGCACTCAAGGAGCCCGGTATGGGTGAGCGCCTTGACGGCCTCGCGGATCGTGTTGCGCCCGACGCCGAGGCTCTCCGACAGGGCCGGCTCCGGAGGGATCTTGTCGCCCACGGCCCACGCCCCCGAGGCGATCTCGTCCTTGAGCTGGCCGATCACCTGATCGACCAAGGACGCACGGCGGGCCGTGTACAGCGTCAAGATCCCTCCAAAGAGCCAGTCATCCCATGTCTCTATGTTAGGACATCTCCGATCATGCCCTGATCGGGGCGGGAAGGACGGTTTCAGTGCAGGACGGCGGTCTGCGGGCGGCTGCTCGGGCGGAGCCCCGCGAACTCCAGGGCCCTGCGGTAGGCGGTCGTCGCCCCGGCCGCGTCGCCCGCGGAGTCGAAGAGGTCGCCGAGCTCCCTGGAGACCTGGGCGACCTCCCGGCTCGGCGACAGGCCGCCCAGCGCGGCCGCCGCGGCCCGGAGCAGTTCCAGCGCCGCAGCCCGGTCCTCCCTGGCCACCAGTGCACGGGCGAGCACAAGGCGCGTCTGCACGATGCCGAGCGCAGACTCCGGGCCGAGCCCGGCGAGGGCCGCCTCGGCGGTGGCCACCGCCTGGTCGAGCCGGCCGATCAGGACCAGGGCACGGGCGGTCTCGATGACGCACTCGAGGGCGGCGTCCCCGGTGAGCGCGGGAGCGGCGGCGCGCAGGAGTTCGAGCGCCTCCTGGGCGGCGGTCACGTCGGCGTCCTGCCCGGACGGCACCGTCTCGTACGACCCGACACCGCGCAGCAGCGCCCGCGCAGCCGCGATGCCCAGGCGGGCCTGGGCCCGGCTCCCGGCCCCCTCGGCGTGCGTGTCGATGGCCCGGTCGGCGAAGTGCAGCGCCTCACCCAGCGACCCCGACTGCAGAGCCTTCACACTGGCGGCCCGGTAGGCCTCGGAGACCGGCGTGGACGGCGCGGAGAGGACCTGGCGGCCCAGCCTGCGGGCCCGGTCGATGTCGGATCGATCCATGTAGGCGAGCAGCAGGACCCGCCCCGCCTCCGCGTGCTCCGGGCCCGTACCCAGGCCGAGGTCGTGCAGCAGGGTCAGCGCTCGCTCGCCCAGCGCGATCGCCTGGCCCAGATCGCCGACGGAGTGGTAGCAGCGCGCGAGGGCGATCACGGCGGGCAACCGGCTGGTACGGCCCGGATCACGTTCGGAGAGCTCGCGCAGTTCCTCGAACGCCCCGATCGCGGCCTCGATCCGGCCCAGCTCCTCCAGCGCGGTGGCCCGTCCCCAGCGGGCGCGCTGGGTCAGCTCGGCGTCGTCGCTGCGGTCGATGACATCCTCGAACTCGGCGAGTGCCGGCCCCGGATCACCGTTCAGGAGCGCCAGCTGGGCATGGCGTTCGCGCACCTCGAGGTGCGCGCGCTGTTCGGGCTCGATCCCGTCGGCGAGGTACTCGGCCGTACAGCCGAGCCGTTCGGCCAGCAGGCGCAGAACGGTCGGGGTCGGCGTGCGCTTGCCCGACTCGATCAGCGATATGTAGCTGTCGGAAAGGTCGTGACCGGCAAGCTGTGCCTGCGACAGACGGCGCGTCAACCGCAGGTTGCGTACGCGCTCACCGACGTTGCCAGGACCCGGCATGTGAACTCACTTAGCGGAAGGAATCAGGCGGCAGAAGTGCCGACATGATTGCATGCCCTGCGCGGTCGCACATGGAGAGTAACCCAAGCAACATGGACATCGTTATCAACGAGAGCCAGAATCAGTCGTCGGAGGACTTGTTCTTGTTCGGGAAGATCATCTCGCACACCTCGAGGTAGAGCTGCTCGGGGTACGGCAGGAAGTCGACGATGCGCAGCGCCTGGTCCTGCCCGGCGGACTCCAGCACGAACGTCCCGTACCCGAGCAACCTGCCGAGCACCGATCGCTGGAAGCTCATGTCCGTGACCTTGGTCAGCGGCATCATCGCGACCTTGCGGGTGATCAGGCCCGTGGTGAGGAGCATGCGCTGGTTGGTGATGACGAAGTAGTCCACCGACCAGTTGGCCACCTGGTAGACGAACCAGGCGAGCAGCGCCAGCCAGCCCCACCAGATCCAGCTGACCACCGAGGTGTTGCTGGTGATCGTGTTGCTGAGGAAACCGGCGAGGATGAGCCCGCCGAGTACCAGCAGGACCGGCTTCATCAGCACGGCGGGGTGCCGGCGTACGGTGATGACCTGCGTCTCATGCGGGAGCAGGTACCGGTTGACCGACGCCGGCGCGGAGTCGCCTGGCGTCACGAGCCTCATGCGGCCAGTGCGTTCACGAAACGGGCCAGGGAGTTCGCCGCGCTGGCGATTCCACCGGCGGCGTTGTGCACGGCGGCGGCCGCGCCCTCAGGTGACTTCATCAGGTAGAAGGCCACGAAGGCCCCGCCGAGTAGCATTAGAACCTTCTTTGCGGGCACTATCGCCTCCGGAGCGCGCCGAACCCACTGGACCCCTGCTCAGCCCACTGTAGCGGCTACCGACGGTAAAACACCGTCAAGTGGCGGCGTTGCGCAGAGTCGACTGCTGCCGCCGTTCCGCTGCGACTACGGCGAGTACCTGCAGGTGTTTTCGGGCGATTCGTTCGACCAGGTCAGGAGTGGCGGAGCCGGTCACATCCTCGGCGCCGTGCCGCGCGGCGTTCACGCAGCGTGACACGACCTCCGTAGGATGGAGCTTGGCGAACTCCTCCTTGAGGCGTACCGCCACCGCTTCGTACTCGGGCTCGTCGCCGTGGTCCATGACGCTCCTTGAAGCCTCGCTCACACCCCCTTGGACAGGGCGACGGAGACTTTCCGTAGCGACCTCCTACCCATAGTGACCAGCGGGCGAACCTCAGACGACCCCGTACAGCCGGTCTCCGGCGTCGCCGAGCCCGGGCATGATGTAACCGACCTCGTTGAGCCGGGGGTCGATCGCCGCCGTCACCACCCGGATCGGCACCGCTGTTTCCGCGAAGGCCTCCTCCATGTGCCGCAGCCCCTCCGGGGCGGCGAGCAGGCAGATCACCGTGACATGGTCGGCGCCCCGCTCGAGCAGGAACCGGATCGCCGCGGTCAGCGTGCCGCCGGTCGCCAGCATCGGGTCGAGCACGTAGCACTGCCGCCCGGACAGGTCGTCGGGCAACCTGGTCGCGTACGTCTGCGCCTGCAAGGTCGTCTCATCCCGGATCATTCCGAGGAACCCGACCTCGGCCGTCGGCAGCAGCCGCGCCATCCCGTCCAGCATGCCAAGGCCCGCCCGCAGGATCGGGACCACCAGTGGCGACGGCCGGGACAGCTGCACACCCTCCGCGGGCGCCAGCGGCGTCTGCACGGTCGCCGGTACGACCCGTACCTCCCGCGTCGCCTCGTAGGCGAGCAGCGTCACCAGCTCGTCGGCCAGCCTGCGGAAGGTGGGCGAATCGGTGCGCACATCGCGCAATGTGGTCAGTTTGTGGGCCACCAGCGGGTGGTCGACGGCCAGGATGTCCATGCCCGTCACGGTAACGAATGGATTCCCCGGAAGGGGGAACCACATCCGCATGGACGTCAAGCCGAGCCCCCCGCCAAGCCCTGAGGAGATCAATGAGCGCCTCCGCCGTCGCGCGATCTTCCTGCGAGAGCTCGCCGAGGCCCGGGAGCTGCGCCGCCGGGTGACGCCACGCCGGTCCCGGCGTGCGCAGATCTACGCAACGCTGCGCAGGCGCAGCCTGCGCAGCTGAGTTTCCGGGTGGAGTACGTGTCCACCCACCGTATCTGCGACCATTCGCAGGGCAGTACGGCGCCGGTGGGGTGGACGAGTTGACGGATTTGAGTACGACGGATTTCGCCGTCGTGGTGTTTCGCGAGGACGACCGCTGGGAGATCGAGCTCCTCCCGGTGGCGCTGACCGAGGACCTCGACGAGCTCATCCACGCGCTTCGGCAGCAGCCGAGCATCGCGGGCACCATAGGGCTGGTCGCGGTGGGAGACGACTTCTTCGTCGCGATCCGCATGCTCGGCGACGAGGTGATGGTCTTCCTGTCCGATGTCACCGCGTCCGTCGAGTGGCGGCTGGCCGGGCAGGTCCTGGACTACCTTGACATCCCGATCCCGGAGGACGAGGAACTCGACCAGGTGCTCCCGGTGGGCGACATGTCGATCTTCGCGGACCTGGGGCTGGACGAGATGGAACTGGGCGCGATCTCCGGAGATCTCGACCTCTATCCCGACGAGATGCTGTCCAGCATCGCCGGCCGCATCGGTTTCGCGGACGCCTTCGAGCGAGCCCTCGACGCGCTGGCTTGACCTGGTGGGGACAATGGGACCGTGCCGTACTTCGCCGCCATGTTCGCGCAGACCGACACCGGATGGATGGGGACCGAGGCGGAACTCGCCGACGCCTCGGCCATGGACGACGTCGCCGATCTCATGCGTGAGACCGCCGTCGAGACGACCGGCGACCCCGTCATCCTCCTCGTCGAGGAGGATGACGAGTGGTTCGCGGTCCTTCGTCTCGACGGTGAGGAGGACCCCCGGGTCTATCTGTCCGATGCCAGGGCCAGCCAGACCAGCAAGCTGGCCGGGCTGCTCTACCAGTTCATCGGGAGTGAGGAGTGGCAGCCGGGTGAGGAGCCCGAAGGCGACCCCCTGCTGCTCGAGGACCTCGGGACCAGCGCCGCAGACCTAGGCGACCTGTCCGAACGGATGCTGCCCGGCGACGCCCTGCTCAAGGTCGCCGAGACCGCCGGCTTCGCCGAGGAGTTCGATCGCCTCCGTGACTGAGTCCTTCGACGCGTCGATGCGGCTCGCGCTCGCCGAGGCCCTGCTGGCAGGCGGCGACGTCCCGGTGGGCGCCGTCATCCTCGACCCGTCCGGCGCGGTGGTCGCCACCGGCCACAACGAGCGCGAGCTGACCGGCGACCCCACCGGCCACGCCGAGGTCCTCGCCATCCGCGCGGCCGCGGCAGCCCTCGGCTCCTGGCGGCTGTCCGGCTGCACCATGGTCGTCACCCTGGAGCCCTGCACCATGTGCGCGGGCGCCGTGGTCGCCGCCCGCCTCGATCGTCTGGTGTTCGGGGCGTATGACCGGAAGGCGGGCGCCGTCGGCTCCCTCTGGGACGTGGTACGGGACCGGCGCCTCAACCACCGGCCCGAGGTGATCTCCGGTGTGCTGGCCGACGAGTGCGGCGCGCTCCTAACCCAGTTCTTCGCCCGGCGCAGAGTCGGGTAGGCTCTCCGGCGGTGGTGTCGCCTAGTGGACGAGGGCGCACGCCTCGAAAGCGTGTGAAGGGGCAACTCTTCCGTGGGTTCGAATCCCACCACCACCGCCATCCCGAGGGCCGCTGACCTGTTGAAACGGATCAGCGGCCCTTTTTGTGGGTAGGGGGCTCACGGGAGGGCCTGATGGATATCTCGGCTGGGCCGTACACTCATGGCGTGATCTTCAGGGCGGTGGGCGACGGTCGCCCCTATCCGGAGCACGGCATGGGCTCCAGGGACTGGGCGCAGATTCCGCCGCGCCAGATCCGCCTCGACCAGCTGATCACGACTAAACGCGAGCTGGACCTGCACTCCCTGCTGGCAAAGGACTCGACGTTCTACGGGGACCTGTTCCCTCATGTGGTGCAGTGGCAGGGTGCCCTGTTCCTTGAGGACGGCCTGCACCGGGCATTGCGGGCGGCGTTGCAGCAGCGCTTGGTGCTGCATGCGCGGGTCCTGGATCTGGACGCCCGCTGATCTCGTTCGTCATCCAGGTGAGCGCCTGCGGGAGGGCCCGCCGCCAGGTCTGGTAGTCGTGGCCGCCCCCGTTGATCCCGACGAACGTCACGTCGCCCTGCAGCGGCCGGATGAGGGCCACGAAGTGCTGGGCATCGGTGACGTCGTTGATCCGGTCGGTACCGGCCATCACCCAGAAGGGCGGCAGGGCGGGCTTCGCACCCGGAGGCAGTGTCCGCAGCATGCTGAACGGGCTGTTGGCGTCGCGCAGCTGCTGGTTCCCGTCGAACGGATCGACCCGCTGCGGCAGCTTGCTGAAGTGCAGCGCGGCGAAGTAGCCGCTGAGCACCGCGACCGCGCCGTACGCCGTTGAATGCCGCAGCCCGAGGTTGGCCGCGCAGTACCCGCCCTCGGAGTACCCGGCCAGCGCCCAGCCGCGTCCCGGCGGCTGGATGCGGAGCCGCCCGACGAGGTCGGCGGGCACATCGTTGACGAGGTACGTCTCGTCCTTCGGCCCGTTGACCGTGTCCAGGCACTGCTCGGCGACGTCCCGCCCGCCGTTGCTGTCGGGCATGACCAGCACTGCGGGGCGGGCCAGCCCCGAGGCCATCAGCTTCAGGTACACGCTGGCGATCTTCATGACCCGGGTGTAGTCCGACGGGGTCCCAGGCCCGCCGTGCAGGAGCTCCACCACGGGGAAGAGCCGATTGGCGGCCGTCTTCCGGAAGTACTGGGGCGGCAGGTAGATCAGGCCCGGTCTGGTGATCCCGCTGGCCTGGCCCGGGAGCGGCGCCTGCAGGGTCAGCCCGAGCCGGGGGGCCTCGCGGTTGGTGACGGCGTCGTGCAGGACCCGGTCGAGGGTCTTCAGGTCCGCCATGCTGGTGACACCACGCTGCGGGGCGTCGACGAGGTCGTCCCACGCGTCGGACCAGGAGTTGTAGTAGTCGTAGTACCGGTTCACCCCGGCGATCCCGAACACCATCGCCGGCACGAACGCCATCGTCCCGGTAAAGGTCTTCGAGACCACCGTCCTGGACCGGACCAGCAGCACGATCAACCCCGCGAAGGCGCCGATGAGCAGGACGAACGTCACCGGGCTCTGTGGTCCGAACACCGCCGCCTCCCGCCCGGACGAACACTTCCGGGCGACACAACCACACCCATCACAGGGCCGGCGCTCCTGACGCGGCGGCCCGGTGACTCCTTTACCTCCCTGCGGCCCCGCTGTTGTCCGCTCAGCCGCGCAGCGCGGGATAGAGGACTTCGAGCTCGGCGGAGAGTGCGGCCTTGACGTCGCGGCTCTGCCCGTCCGCGAGTACCTCCAGCTGCCCGGCTTCGACGGCGTCGAAGGTCTGCCTGGCCACTTCGATCGGGCTGATCTTCGGCTGGTCGATCCGGGCGGCCATGTCGGTGTCGATGAAGCCCGCGTGCACCCCGACCACGAGGGTGCCCTGTGCGGCCAGTTCAAGGCGTACGCCATTGGTGAGAGACCAGGCCGCGGCCTTGGACGCGCTGTAGGAGCCGATCTGCGGAAAGCTCATGAACGAGGCTACGGACAGCATGTTGACCAGTGCCCCGCCGCCGTTGGCTCCCAGGACCGGGGCGAAGGCCCGGCACACGGCCAGCGTGCCGAAGTAGTTGGTCTCCATCTCGGCCCGTGCACCGTCCAGTGCCGGCGCTGCGAGCAGCGGGCTGTCGTAGGAGACGCCCGCGTTGTTGACCAGCAGGGTGACGTCGCCGCACAGCGCGGCGGCGGCGGCCACGTCCGCGGCGTCGGTGATGTCCAGCTTGACGGGGACGAGGTCCGAGTCGGTGATCGTGGCAGGGTCGCGGGCGCCCGCGTAGACGGTGCGGGCGCCCCGCTCGATGAGCGCGCGGGCGAAGGCGTGGCCGAGGCCGCGGTTGGCCCCGGTGACCAGGGCGACAGAACCGGAGATCTTCATGACAGGCCTTCCAGGATGGTGGCGTTGGCGAGGCCGCCCGCCTCGCACATGGTCTGCAGCGCGTAGCGGGCGCCGCGCTGGTGCATGGCGTTGACGAGGGTGGTCATGAGGCGGGTGCCGCTGGCCCCGAGCGGGTGGCCCAGCGCGATGGCGCCGCCGTTGACGTTCACCTTGGCGGGGTCGGCGCCGGTCTCCTGCAGCCAGGCGAGGACCACGCTGGCGAACGCCTCGTTGACCTCGAAAAGGTCGATGTCGCCGAGCCCCAGGCCGGCCCGGCGCAGCACCTTCTCGGTGGCCGGGATGACGCCGGTCAGCATCAGCAGCGGGTCGGAGCCGGTGACGGCGAAACTGTGCAGCCGGGCCTTGGGCCGCAGGCCGAGCCGTGCCGCTGTTTCGCTGGAGGTGATGAGGACGGCCGAGGCGCCGTCGTTGGTCGGGCTGCTGTTGCCTGCGGTCACCGACCAGTCGATCTGCGGGAAGCGTTCGGTGAAGGCGGGGTCGGTGAAGGCGGGCCGGAGTCCGGCGAGCACCTCCACGGTGGTGTTCGGCCGTACGGACTCGTCGGTGGTGACCGTACCCGCGTCCGTCTCGACCGGGGCGAGCTCGGCGGCGAACAGCCCGCCGGTGTGCGCCCTGGCCGCGCGCTGGTGTGAGGTGGCGGCGAAGGCGTCCATCTGGGTACGGCTGAGCGACCACTTGGCCGCGATCAGCTCGGCGCTGATGCCCTGCGGGACGAGACCCTCGGGGTAGCGTTCCGCGATGCCAGGTCCGAACGGATCGGTGCCCGGCGGCACGTTCGACCCCATCGGTACCCGGCTCATCGACTCGACGCCGCAGGCCACCACCAGGTCGTACGCCCCGGAGATCACGCCCTGGGCGGCGAAGTGGACGGCCTGCTGCGAGGACCCGCACTGCCGATCGATGGTGGTCGCCGGCACGGTGTCCGGGAATCCGGCCGACAGCCAGGCGTACCGGGTGGTGTTCATGGCCTGCTCGCCGACCTGGTCGACGCAGCCGCCGATCACGTCGTCTACCAGCGCGGGATCGACCCCGCTGCGGCCGACGAGGGCGCGCAGGGTGTGGGCGAGCAGCTCTACGGGGTGTACGCCCGCGAGCGCGCCGCTCGCCCGGCCCTTCCCGATCGGAGTGCGTACGGCCTCCACGATGACGGCGTCCCGCATGTGATCATCTCCATAGAGTTTGAAATCTGAACTCACTGTACCTCGGAGAGTTGGAGAAGCAAACGCACTGCCTTACGGTGGAGGTATGACCACCCCGCGCCCCTGCTCGATCGCCGACACGCTCAGCGTGGTCGGCGAGAAGTACTCCCTGCTCGTGCTCCGCGAGGTCTTCTTCGGAGTACGGCGCTTCAACGACATGGCCCGCAACATCGGTGCCCCCCGGGACGTTCTGACCGCGCGCCTGCACCACCTTGTCGAGGCCGGGGTCCTTGAGAAGATCCCCTACAACGAGCGCCCACCGCGCTTCGAGTACGGCCTCACCACCGCGGGCCGGGAGCTCCAGCCGGTGCTGCTCACCCTCTTGCAGTGGGGAGACCGGCACCTCGCCGACCGGCCGCCGGTCGTCTTCGAGCACTCCTGCGGCACCGACCTCGACTCCATTGTCGTCTGCCGCCACTGCGGCGCGGAGGCCACCCCGGCCTCCCTCACCCCGCGCTTCCAGGCCCAGGGCTGGAACGCGGCCGGCGCCGCGGAGCTCAGGGCAGCCGAGGAGATCCGTACTTTCTACCGTGGCGAGTGAATCTTGCACGGGACGCGAAGGACGCCGCCCGGTTCGAGGCGAGCGCTGTACGGTGGGGGGTCGTATCCGGTGGTGTCAGTGAAAACAAGAGAGTCTCTCATCTTGTTATCATTTAGAGATATCAGGCTGCTGGACGTGGGCACCTCGCGGAGGGGGATCACCGGATTCCTCGGAGGTGCCCGGGATTGGATACCTCCATGCGTTTCAGCAAGCCACTCGCCGCCGTCGGCATCCTCAGCACGAGCCTGCTCACCGGAATGGCCCTGTCCGGCGCGGCGTACGCGGACACCTCCCACGCCGACCCTCGGACCCCGGTCCACTCCCACAAGAGCACAACCGCCACGCTCAGCGCGACGGTGACTCCCGGGAAGGTAAGGCGGGGCGGATCCTACACGGTCAACATCGCGACGAAGAACATCAGTAACGGAACTGCGGCGACCGTTACGAGCATCAACGGCAGGACGTACACGGTGACCGTCCACAACGGCACGGCCGCCAAGACCCTGTACGTGCCGAGCAACATCAAGTACGGCTCCTACCAGGTAACGGTGACCGTAGGCAGCCTGAGCGACACGGCTGACGTCACCGTCAGGCGCTGAACCAACTCAGCCTGAACAAGGTCATCCGTTCGGGAGCCGGATGACCATCACGTGGCCGGCGCCGGCCAGCTCGCCCTGCTAATAAGACTAGGAATGAGACTACAAGGTCACGAAGCCGGTACCCGCTGGGTACCGGCTTCGTGCCGTTCCTGGTCAGTGACGCGGAGGATACGAGATTCGAACTCGTGAGGGCTTGCACCCAACACGCTTTCCAATTCTCCGTCTCGGGGTTCACGAGGGGTCAGCAGGGGCCGTGACCTGCGTCCGCGTGCTGCGCCGTACGCCCCTGAACGACCACGAACGTAGGTGAACGAGACCAAAACTGAGACCAGAACGGATCAGCCTTCAGGGCATCGGTCACAGGTCAAGCGCGGCGCGGAGGACTATGGCCACCTGCTCCATAGTGTCCGGGTTGATCCGCCCGACCAGCTTGCCGACCCGGTCCTTGCGGACCGACGTGAAGTTGTCCAGCCGGACCATTCCCTCCATCGGTCAGCGATCCGCACCGTGACCAGAAGGTCTGGAGAGGCCCACTCGTGTCGTTCGGGGCCGTCATGATCCAGCCCGTCAGGTCCTAGGATCTAGGGCCCCGACCTCACCGAAGCCCATACGGTCACATCACTGTCCTCATGAAAGCGGTACGTCCATGCACGCGCGGAGTCCCTGGTCCATCGACGATGTGCTCGCCGCCGACAGGCCGAAGTACCTGCGGCCGCCGGCACTGGTGGGTAGCCAGGTGGGGCGGTACAGGTGGAGATCCTCTCTTGCGATCACCTTGAGCCGGGCAGCTGACTGGTCGTGCCCGCTTGACGATGGTTCAGCCGGAGGCATGGGCGGGTGGGCGTCGGATGGGGCCGGTCCGCTGGG
>JAOPYM010000024.1 GCA_025964615.1 Actinomycetes bacterium | reverse complement strand
AAGTCCCCGACCGTGTCCCTGAGCCGTACGTCCGCCGAGGCGAACAGGCCGAGCAGCCGCGACAGCGGCAGGTAGACGTCCTCGACCTCACCGATCTCCAGCGGCTCACGGAGCCCGCGCAACGCGTCCAGCTCCCCCGGGGTGACCGGTAGCGGCATGTTGGCGCGCAGCGACCTCCAAGCCGCCCGGTCCAGTTCGACATACGGGCTCGGTACCCCGTCCCAGCCGGTGGTCATGGTGACGAGACTACGGCGTTTCTCCGGGACCGCCGCCGCGGGCAACCTCGCCCGGCCCTCCTCGTCCGGAAGGTGGTCTGGGAATTCGTCCGCAAGAGGGGGCTCGGGCCTCGCCGGCGTCCCCCGCCAGGGTGACGACGATCAAGGCATCGCTCGACTAGGTTCGGCGGCATGCCCATCATCACCGCCCAAGGGCTGACGATGCAGTACCCAAGGGTCAGAGCGCTCGACGAGCTCAGTTTCGCCGTCGAGCCCGGCGTCGTCGGCCTGGTCGGCAGCAACGGCGCGGGCAAGTCGACCCTCATCAAGATCCTGCTCGGCCTGCTCCCGCCGTCCAGCGGCCAGGCCTCGGTGCTCGGCCTGGACGTGGCCCGCCAGGGCACCCGGATCCGCGGCCGTGTCGGCTTCATGCCCGAGTACGAGTGCCTGCCGCCCGACGTGTCGGCCACCGAGTTCGTTGTGCACCTGTCCCGGATGTCCGGGCTCCCCGCCACCGCCGCCCGTGAGCGCACCGCCGACACACTGCGCCATGTCGGGCTCTACGAGGAGCGCTACCGGCCCATAGGCGAGTACTCGACCGGTATGCGGCAGCGCGTCAAGCTCGCCCAGGCCCTCGTGCACGACCCGCAGCTGGTCTTCCTGGACGAGCCCACCAACGGTCTCGACCCGGCAGGCCGGGACGAGATGCTCGGGCTGATCCGGCGCATCTACACCGACTTCGGCATCAGCGTGCTGGTCACCTCGCACCTGCTCGGCGAGCTGGAGCGGATCTGCGACCACATCGTGATCATCGATGGCGGCCGGTTGCTGCGCTCCCAGGCGGTGGCCGCGTTCACCACGACCAGCGGTGTCCTGACCGTCGAGGTCGAGCAGGGCGCCGACACGCTCGCCGAGAAGCTGGCCGCCGGGGGCCTGCAAGTTCGGCCCGAGGGACGGCTGCTGCAGGTCGACATCGCCGGTGAACAGACCTACGACCTGATCCGCGACGGGGTCGCCGACCTCGGCCTGTGCCTGATCCGGCTTGAGCAGCGCCGCCACCACATCGAGGAGGTGTTCACCGCATGACCACCCCCAGCGCCACCCCTAGCGCGATCCATGACATCGGCTACCGCCACTACGACGGTCCCAGGCTCGGCCGGGCCTACATCCTCCGCTCCCTGTTCGTGCAGAACCTGCGGGCGGCCTACGGCCTCGGCCGGCCCGCCAAGGCCAAGGCGCTGCCGTTCATCCTGTTCGCCTTCATGCTGGTGCCCGCCCTCGGCAGCATCGCGCTGGTCGCCCTCTCCAAGGAACCGCGCCTGCTCATCCGCTACTCGGCGTACACCATCGACCTGCAGATCCTGGTCGCGATCTTCCTGGCCACGCAGTCGCCGGTGCTGGCCTCCCGCGAGCTGCGGTCGCACGTCATACCGCTCTACTTCTCCCGGCCGGTCGGTGCGCTGGACTTCGTGCTGGCCAAGTTCGGCGCGTTCACCACGGCCCTGTTCGTGCTGCTGGCCACCCCCGTCACGCTGCTGTACGCGGGTGCGCTCGCCACCAGGGACCCCAAGGCCAAGAGCCTGCTGAACGCCCGCCCCGGTGACACGCCGTCGCATGTGGACAGTGTCGGGACGCACACCCTGCACTATCTCGGCGCGCTGACGGGGTGCCTGCTCTTCGCCCTCGTGCTGGCCGCGCTCGGCCTGGTCATCGCGGCCTGGACGCCGCGGCGCGGTTTCGGTGTCGCGGCGGTGATGGCCGTCTACATGCTGAGCAGCACGATCGTGCTGATCGTGCAGGGCATCGCCACCACCCAGGGTCACTACGAAGTGGCGGGCTGGGCCGGGCTGTTCAGCGTCTTCAACCTCATCGACATCGTCCAGGCGAAGCTGCTGGGCGCCACGTCCACCATGGACGTGCCGACCTCGGCGCTGGCGGG
Source organism: Actinomycetes bacterium (assembly GCA_025964615.1). Classification (GTDB taxonomy): domain Bacteria; phylum Actinomycetota; class Actinomycetes; order Streptosporangiales; family Streptosporangiaceae; genus RYN-227. The sequence continues at coordinate 6,432 of JAOPYM010000024.1, read as the reverse complement.
CCCGGCCGCCGCGCTGCTCTGCGCGGCCATCGTGGCGGGGGCCCTCGCGATCCTGTACACCCGGTTCCGGAAGGCGGGGACCTCTTGAGCACGATCAAGCTGGAGAACGTGTCGCGGTGGTACGGCAATGTCGTCGCCGTCAACGGGGTCTCCATGACCATCGGCCCGGGGGTCACGGGCCTGCTCGGCCCCAACGGCGCCGGGAAGTCCACCCTCATCCACATGATGGGCGGGTTCCTGTCCCCCTCCTCGGGGACGGCCACGCTCGACCAGGCCCCGATCTGGAAGAACCCCGAGGTCTATCGGAAGCTCGGCCTCGTACCCGAACGGGAGAGCGCCTACGACTTCCTCACCGGCCGGCAGTTCGTGCTGGCCATGGCAAAGCTCCACAAGCTGACCCAGCCGATCGCCGCGTCCCGGCGCGCCCTGGGCCTGGTCGAGATGGAGGACGCGGCCGACCGCACGATCGGGACGTACTCCAAGGGCATGAAGCAGCGGATCAAGATGGCCTCCGCGCTGATCCACGACCCCCCGGTGCTGCTCCTCGACGAGCCGTTCAACGGCATGGACCCCAGGCAGCGGCTGCAGCTGATGGAGCTCATCCGGCGGATGGCCGACGAGGGCCGGACGATCCTGTTCAGCTCCCACATCCTCGAGGAGGTGGAGCGGCTCGCCCAGCACATCGAGGTGATCGTGGCCGGCCGGCACGCCGCCTCCGGGGACTTCAGGGACATCCGCCGGCTGATGACGCACCGGCCGCACGTGTTCATGGTCAGGTCCTCCGACGACCGGCTGCTGGCCTCGGCGATCATCGCGGACGGGTCGGCGCGGAGCGTGCAGCTCACCGAGGCCGGGCTCCAGGTGGAGGCGGTCGACTTCCGCCGGTTCACCTGGCTGGTCCCGCAGGCGGCCCGTGCCGCCGACGTACGGCTCTGGGAGGTCTCCCCGACCGACGAGTCCCTGGAAAGCGTCTTCTCCTACCTGGTGGCCAAATGAACCGGACCATTGCCTACATCACGTTCCGGGGCATGCTGGGCCGGCGGCGGGCGCTGCTGCTGTTCGCGCTGCCCGCGCTCCTGCTCGTCCTGGCCGTCACCCTGCGGGCCACCGGCAACAACGACCTGGACATCTCCACCGTCGTACTGCAACGGTTCGCGCTGGGCACGGTGCTGCCCCTGCTGGGGCTGATCGCCGGGACCGGGGTGATCGGGCCGGAGATCGACGACGGCCAGATCATGTACATCCTGACCAAGCCGATCTCGCGCTCGGTGATCATCACGACCAAGCTGGCCGTGGCGATCGCCCTGATCATCGGCTTCGGGGTCATTCCCACGCTGGTGGCGGGACTGATCCTGACGGGGACCCTGGCGCAACTGGCCGTGGCGTTCGCGGTCGCCGTGCTGGTCGGCGGGACGGCCTACTGCGCGGTGTTCGTCGCGCTGGCGGTCTACAGCAGGTTCGCCGTCACGATCGGCCTGATGTACGCGCTGATCTGGGAGTCGCTCATCGGCAACTTCGCCCCGGGCGCCAAGAACCTGTCCATCCAGCAGTGGTCCCTGGCGATCGCGAAGTCGCTGACCTCCGCCACCGCGGTCAAGGCCGACATCAGCCTGGGCGCGGCGGTAGTCCTGCTGATCATCGTCTCCGCCGGTGGCACCCTGCTCGCCACCACCCGCCTGCGCACCCTGTCCGTCACCAGCGCCGACTGATCCGGTACGACCCGTACCCGATCAGCGGACACGCCGCCGCGCACAGGGTGCGGGTCAGCGCAGGACGGTGCGAACGACGTCGGCGAGCCGGTGGGCGACGGCATGGGCCTGCTCCTGCGAGGCGGCCTCGACCATGACCCGCACCATCGGCTCCGTGCCGCTGGGGCGGATCAGCACCCGGCCGGTACCACCCAGTTCGGCCTCGGCGGAGGTGACTGCGGCGGCGAGCTCCGCGGAGGTCCCGGCGCGGGCCCGGTCGACGTCCCGCACGTTGACGAGGACCTGCGGCAGCCGGTGCATGATCTTGGCCAGTTCGTCCAGCGGGCGGCGGCTGCGGGCCATCGCGGCCAGCAGGTGCAGGCCGGTCAGCACCCCGTCCCCGGTGGTGGAGTGGTCGAGCATGATGACGTGCCCGGACTGCTCGCCACCGAACGAGAACCCGCCCTCCTTCATGGCTTCCAGCACGTACCGGTCGCCGACCGCCGTCTCGATGACGGTCAGCCCCGCTTCGCGCATGGCCAGCTTGAAGCCCAGGTTGGACATGACGGTGGCGACGATCGTGTCGGCCTCCAGCCGGCCCGTCTCGTGCAGCTCAAGGGCGAGGATCGCCATGATCTGGTCACCGTCGATCGCCTCCCCCGCGGCGGTGACGGCCAGGCAGCGGTCCGCGTCGCCGTCCAGCGCGATGCCCACGTCGGCCCCGTGCTCGACGACCGCCCGCTGCAGCGCGGACAGGTGCGTGGAACCGCAGTCGAGGTTGATGTTCAGCCCGTCCGGCTCGGTACCGATCTCGATCACCTCGGCACCGGCCCGGCGCAGGGTCTCCGGCGCCACCGACCACGACGCCCCATGGGCGGCGTCCACGACGACGCGCAGCCCGTCGAGCCTGGCGGGCAGCGTGGAGAGCAGATGATCGACATACCGGGAGGCCTCCCCCGAGGCCTCCCGTACCCGCCCGACGCCCGGACCCGTCGGTCCCTGGAACACCTCGCCGAGGTGGGCCTCGATGGCGTCCTCCAGTTCGTCCGGCAGCTTGAAGCCGCTCCGGTCGAAGAACTTGATGCCGTTGTCCGGCGCCGGGTTGTGCGATGCCGACAGCATCACGCCCAGGTCGGCGCCCAGGGCGTGCGTGAGGTAGGCGACACCGGGCGTCGGCAGTACCCCGAGCCTGAGCACGTCCACCCCGGCGGAGGCCAGTCCGGCCACCACCGCCGCCTCCAGGAACTCGCCCGAGGCCCGCGGGTCACGACCCACCACGGCCACCGGCCGGTGGCCTTCGAACGCTCCGGCCTCAGCGAGCACCCGGGCCGCGGCGACCGACAGGTCCACCGCCAGCCCCGCGGTCAGATCCCGATTGGCCAAGCCCCGGACACCATCGGTCCCGAAGAGACGACCCACAATTCACCCCAACGCTGCAGCTGCCGGAAACAGACATGCCGGGCCGCCGCGAATGCGGCGGCCCGGCATGGACACTACAAGGACCAGGTCCCGATCAACGCTTGCTGTACTGCGGAGCCTTACGGGCCTTCTTGAGACCGGCCTTCTTACGCTCCACGGCCCGCGGGTCACGGCGGAGGAAGCCGGCCTTCTTGAGAGCCGGGCGGTTGTCGATGTCGACGATCTGCAGCGAACGGGCGATGCCCATGCGCAGTGCGCCGGCCTGGCCGGTGACGCCACCGCCGCCGATCCGGGCGAAGACGTCGAAGGCACCCTCGGCACCCAGCAGCACGAACGGCTCGTTCACGATCTGCTGGTGGACCTTGTTCGGGAAGTAGCTGTCGAGCGTACGGCCGTTGATCGTCCACTGGCCGGTGCCGGGCACGATGCGGACGCGGGCGATGGCCTGCTTGCGGCGGCCGGTCGCGGCGCCGTTGCCGGTCGCGATCTTCGGGACGACGTGCTCCTCGACGGCCAGCGGGGTCTCGCTGGTGTACTCCGAGACGCTTTCGTCCTCGTACGAGTCGAACTCGACGCCCTCGACGGGCGTCTCGATTCCGGTGGTCTCTGCCACGGTTCTCCTTGGTGTTCTAGCCAGGGCGGCGGGCCCGGTGTAACGGGTGCCCCGGCGGCCGCGGGTGTTTCTTCAGCGCGTCGGAGACACGCCTTACTGAGCGACCTGGGTGATCTCGTAAGGCACGGGCTGCTGCGCCTGGTGCGGGTGTGCCGCGCCGGCGTAGACCTTGACCTTGCCGAACATCTTCCGGCCCAGGGTGTTGTGGGGCAGCATGCCCTTGATCGCCTTCTCGACGGCGCGCTCGGGGTGCTTGGCCAGCAGGTCGCCATAGGCGATGGAGCGCAGACCACCCGGGTAACCCGAGTGACGGTATGCCCGCTTCTGCTCCAGCTTCTTGCCGGACAGCGAAACCTTGTCGGCATTCACGATGATGACGAAGTCACCGGTGTCCAGGTGCGGCGCGTAGATGGGCTTGTGCTTGCCCCGCAGCAGGATGGATACCTGGCTCGCGAGCCGACCGAGCACGACATCCGTCGCGTCGATGACGTACCACTGACGCTGCACATCAGCGGGCTTAGGGGTGTACGTGCGCACGGTCGTAAGCCTTCGTTTCTGGTCTTGGTCCGGGCGGCGCCGAGCGACGGGCACTTGGCGGGGCCAAGCAGCCGGTACCGGGCGGAGCCAGACAGCGGACACTGTGTGCGGAATCCTGGCCGCGACGATCAGAATCGGGATGATTCCGGCGACCTGGGGCGGCCGGGCGCCCCAGGGCACACCGACACGCATGACGAACTGGCAGGATACCCGGGCCTGGGGCGCGGGTCAAAGCGGGTCGTCTGGGACCGGCTCTTCCACCACTGCCAGTATGCCCCATCGCCGGGGATGCCCGGGCCCCGATGCGGTACGGCTCACACCAGCCCTACTGGGCGAAAAGGGCGGCGGCCCATTCTGTCTCGTGTCATGGTGGGATATTCCTGCGTCCGATTTGGCGCAAACCGGAGGATAAGGTCACTGACATGGGTTATCCGGGTGATCAAGGACAGTACGGCGGCTGGGGTTCGGAGCAACCGCCGCCGTCACCGTACGCCCCCGGCCAGGGCACCACACCTTCGCCATACGCCCCTGGCCAGGACGCTGCGCCCGCGCAGTACGCCCCTGGGCAGGGGCCGCCGCCGTACGCGCCCGGTCAGGGCGCACCGCCTGCCCCGAACGGTCAGGACCCCTTCGGCAGGCCTCCCGCGCACGATCCGTTCGGCCGCCCGCCGGCGCAGGACTCCTATGCCGAGTACGGGGCCTACGACCGGCCGGCCGAGTCGCTCGGCTACGGCGACGACCTGGACTCCGGGCGCTCCAGGATGCCGCTGATCATCGGCTGCGTGGCCGGCGCTGGTGTACTGATCGTGGCCGGGGTCGTGGTGGCCCTCAGCGGCAGCAGCAGCAGCAGCACGAAGACCCCCTCGGCAGGGGCGTCGTCCAGCCCCAGCGCCACCCGGTCGGCGAGCGCCGCCCCCAGCCCGCAGACCACAACCGCTCTCGGCGCGAAGCTCAAGAGCCGCAGCACCGACCCGACCCGGCTGACGGTCGCCGAGGTCTTCAAGAACGGCTCCTTCGGCCACTACAAGATGACCGCGACGAGTTCCAGCACGAACTGCGGCAAGGACGTGCACGGCGCCAAGTTCGCCACCGCGCTCAAGACGGCCGGGTGCACCCAGCTGCTGCGGGCCACCTTCACCACCACCGACGGCAAGCTCATCGGCTCCATCGGCGTCGCCAACCTCAAGACCCTCGCCGCCGCCCAGACCGCGATGAAGGCCGGTTCGGGCAAGGACGCCTGGCTGCTGCCGCTGGCCGGTACCGGAACGACGAAGAAGATCGGAAAGGGCGAGGCCCTCGGCAAGGGCGAGGTGCACGGCCACTACCTGGTACTGAGCTGGGTACAGCGCCCCGACGGCAAGGCGATCCCCACCAGCCAGCAGCGGTTGGTGACCGCGTTCGTACACGACGTGATCGTGGGCAGCAACCTCGGCACCGCACTGCAGTTCCGCGGAATTGCCGGCAAGCCGTACGCAGGCTGAGACCTCGCATACGCTGTCTGACTATGTCTGGTCGTGACGAGTCCTCCGAGCCCCCCACCGGCGGGCCGTCCTTTCCCACGCCGCCGAGCTTCGGCCACGGTACCGATGGTGACGCCGGCTGGGAGCAGCCCGGCGGCCCCATGGAACTGGGGCCGGTGCCCGTGTCCTCCGAACCGGAACACCCGCAGCCCCCGAAGGCCCCCTGGTGGACCTCGGAGCCCAAGGAGGACGACGGGGAGGCGATGTCCCCTGGCGTCCTTGTGGCAGGCCCCCGCATGCCCACAGCGGATGGTTCAGGGCCGTCGGACACGCCGCCCTTCGGCATGCCGGTGCTGTCGGCACCGGTCACCCTCCCGGCCGACGCCGACGGGTCCGGGACGGCCTGGTCCCGGGAACCGGTTCCCGGCGCCGAGACGGCCGGCACCGGCGCCCCGCCCAAGCCCCCATGGTCGGCGGGCCCCGCCGAACAGCCCCCCGGTTTCTCCCCCGAGACCCCGGGACCGCGTGGTCCCGCCTACGGCGGCATGCCGGTCCCCGACCCGGCGGCGCCCGGAGCTCTCGCACAGACGCCGAACGTGACACCTCCGATGGGCTTCCCGCCCATCGCCCCGTTCAGTCCCCCCGACCCGTACGCCCCCATGTCCCAGGGGGCGCCGTACGTCCCTGCAGGGCAGAGCGCGCCCTACGCCCCCGT
>JAOPYM010000612.1 GCA_025964615.1 Actinomycetes bacterium | reverse complement strand
AGGGTTGCGCTGCATCCGGTGGCGAAGGCCGCGAGCCGGATTCTCACCAGCGGCCGGCAGTTCACCGCCGCCGGGTACGGCGGGTTCGTCAGGACCACCCTGAAGGGTGCCGCCTCCGGGGTCACCTCGACCGTGTACGTGTGGCTCCCACCGCAGTACGCGAAGAATCCCGACCGGCAGTACCCGGTTCTCGAACTACTGCACGGCGTGCCGGACTCGCCCGGGGCATGGATGGCGAAAATGCACGTGGCCGAACGGATGCGTGCGGCGATCTCCACCGGCACCGTCCATCCGTTCATTCTCGCCATCCCGGTGATAACCCCGTATTCGATCCATTCCTCCCCGCGTACCAACGAGGAGTGTGCCGACATATCGGAGACCGACAGGATCGCGACCTGGCTCACCAAGGACGTGCGGCAGATGGTGCTCGACAATTTCCGGGCGATCGACGCGGCCTCCGGCTGGGGGCTCATGGGCTACTCCACCGGCGGGTTCTGCGCCGCCCATCTGCTGCTGAATCACCCGGCCCTCTACCGGGCGGCGGTGTCGATCTCCGGCTACTACGTCCCGGAGTCACCGCTCCTGACCCATGATCCGCAGCTCGCCCGGCAGTACGACCCGGTCTGGCTGATCCGCAACACCCGTACTCCTGCCGTGTCGCTGCTGATGGCGGCGAGCGCGCAGGACAGAATCGATCCCCCATCGGAGGCACAGGAGATGGTCGCCGCCGCCAAGGCAGGCCCGCAGTCGTCCAGTACCGAGGTGCAGGAGTACGTGGCGCCGCTCGGCGGGGGTCACAACCAGAGCGCCTGGGAGAAGATGCTGCCGAACGCCTTCCAGTGGCTCTCGCAGCGGCTCAGCGCCCCGGTGAGCTGGTCGTGAGCCTCACCAGCAGCGGCTTCCAGCTGGCCGCGATCCTGTCGGTGATCGTCGTCACGGCGGCCACCCTGCTGCTGTGGAACCGCGTCCCCGGGCCGCGCGCGGTACGGGTCTCAGCCCGTATCGTGATGCTCGGCACCGGTTATCTGGTGGCCGGCATCGCCGCATTGGTCTCGATCAACATCGCCTACGGCGGCCTGATCGCCAGCTGGAGCGACCTGGCCGACAATCTGGGCGGTCCGCCGAGCACCGCCCATTCGCACCCGCACAAGCACGGTTGAACGCGTACGGCCCGTCACCCTTCGCGGATGACGGGCCGTACGGCGAAGAAAGATCAGGCGCGGGCGGCGGCAGCAGCCTCCATGGCGGCCTTCACGAGCTTGCGCTTCTCACGGAGGCGGTTCAGCGCCTCCTCAAGGATGGCTTCGCCGTCGGTGTCGCTACGGCGCTCCTTGACGTAGGCCAGGTGGGTCTTGTACGGCTCGTTACGCGGCGGGGCCGGCGGGTTGGCCGAGTCCTTACCGGCCGGGAAGCCGCAACGCGGGCAGTCCCACGTGTCGGGAACCGCCACGTCGCTGGCGAAGCTGGGCTTGGTCTCGTGCCGGTTGGCACAGTAGAACGACACCCAGACCCGGGGAGCCGCCTCGCCACGCTCGGCCTCCCCCATCGGTCCGGCGCCGACGCGGCTGCCTCGAATCGCGTTGCCACTACCCACGGATCACTCCTTGTTGATTTCGCCGTTAATATTCGCCGTTGTCAATATTCGCCGCCACCGCTGCGGCGTATGACGTGTCTACGGTCCGGAGGGCTTGGCTCAGCCGCTGCCCTTGGCCTTCGTCAGCAGGCCCAGCACGATGATCGCGACGAACCAGATGACGCCGGTCGCCACGGTCAGCCGGTCGAGGTTCCGCTCGACCACGGACGAGCCGCCGAGCGAGGACGAGATACCGCCGCCGAACAGGTCTGACAGGCCGCCGCCCTTGCCCTTGTGCAGCAGGACGAGCAGAACCATCAGCATGCTCGTGACGATGAGCACGATGGACGTTGCGATGATCACAGCAGTTCAGCGCCCTTTCTGGGGCCAGTATGTTCTGTAGTTCTAGACGGCGGAGCAGGGCTGGCGGTTTACCCGTCAGCTACGAAGGGTACGACGAAATGTCCGCGGGTTCAGCAACAACCCGCATGTCAGACCGGAAGATCCCGATAACGGCAGATCTTGACGAACTCGACCGGGTCCAGACTGGCACCCCCGATCAGGGCACCGTCCACGTCGGCCTGGGCCATGATCCCCGCGATGTTGCCGCTCTTGACCGAGCCTCCGTACAGGATACGCACCTGGTCAGCGGTACTCCCGTCGTAGAGTTCGGCCAGCCTGGTGCGGATGGCCGCACAGACCTCTTGGGCGTCCTGCGGAGTGGCGACCTCGCCGGTGCCGATGGCCCAGACCGGCTCGTACGCGATCACGATCTGGCGGGCCTGCTCAGCGGTGATCTTGTCGAGCGCGCCTTCGAGCTGGCCCAGGCAGTGCGCCACGTGGCTCTCTGACTGCCGGGCCTCCAGGCCCTCGCCGATGCACAGGATCGGGATGATCTCGCTGGCGATCGCGGCCTTCACCTTGGCGTTGACCAGGGCGTCGTCCTCGTGGTGGTACTGCCGCCGCTCCGAGTGGCCGACCACGACGTAGGTGCAGCCCAGCTTGGCCAGCATCGCGCCGGAGATCTCCCCGGTGTACGCGCCGGAGTGGTGCGCGGAGAGGTCCTGCGCCCCGTACACCAGCCGCAGGCGGTCCGCGTCGATGAGGGTCTGTACGGACCTGATCCCGGTGAACGGGGGCAGTACCGCGACCTCGACGGCGTCGTAGTCGGTGTCCTTGAGCGCGAACGCGATCTTCTGGGTAAGCGCGATGCCCTCGAGATGGTTGTTGTTCATCTTCCAGTTACCGGCCATCAGCGGCTTGCGGGCCATAGCGTCAGTCCTCCAGGGCTGAGAGGCCCGGCAGCGTCTTGCCCTCGAGGTACTCCAGGCTGGCACCGCCACCGGTCGAGATGTGACTGAAGGCGTTCTCGTCGAAGCCGAGAGTACGGACCGCTGCGGCCGAATCTCCACCACCCACGACGGTGAAGGCCCCGGAATCCAGCAGACCCTGCGCGACGGCCCTGGTTCCCTGCGCGTACGGCGCCAGCTCGAACACGCCCATCGGGCCGTTCCAGAAGATCGTCTTGGCGTCCTTCAGGCGGTCGGCGAACAGCTTCCCGGACTCGGGGCCGATGTCCAGGCCGAGCCGGTCGGCCGGGATCGCGTCGGCAGCGACCACGTCGTGGTCGGCGTCGGCGGAGAAGGCGGTGGCGGCGACGATGTCGACGGGGAGCACGAACTCGACGCCGTTCTCCTCGGCGCGCCGCAGGTACTCGCGGACGGTGCCGAGCTGGTCCTCCTCGAGCAGGCTCTTGCCGACCTCGTGGCCCTGGGCCTTGAGGAATGTGAAGACCATCCCGCCACCGATCAGGATCCGGTCGGCCTTGCCGAGCAGGTTGTCGATCACGCCGAGCTTGTCGGAGACCTTGGAACCACCAAGGGCCACGGCGTACGGACGCTCTACGTCCTCGGTGAGCTTCCTGAGCACGTCGACCTCGGTCTTGATCAGACCACCCGCCGCGTGCGGGAGCCGCTGGGGCACGTCGAAGACGCTGGCGTGCTTGCGGTGCACGGCCCCGAACCCGTCTCCCACGTACAGGTCGGCGAGGGCCGCGAGGCGGTCGGCGAAGGCCCCGCGCTCGGCGTCGTCCTTGCTGGTCTCCCCCGCTTCGAACCGCAGGTTCTCAAGCAGCGCGACCTGTCCGTCACCGAGGGCCGCCACGGTCGCGGCGGCCGAGTCCCCGGCGGTGTCCGTGGCGAAGGCCACATCCGCGCCGAGCAGCTCGCCGAGCCGTACGGCCACGGCGGCCAGCGAGAACTCGGGCTGCACCTCGCCCTTGGGCCGTCCCAGGTGGGCGCAGACGATCACCTTCGCGCCGCGCTCGGCGAGCGCCTTGATCGTCGGCACACTGGCCCGGATCCGCCCGTCGTCGGTGATCGCGCCGTCCTTCAGCGGAACGTTCAGGTCCGACCGGACCAGCACCCGCTTGCCCGCCACGTCCAGCTCATCAACAGTCCGCATCAGAGTCCTTCCAGACAAGCGCCGATCTCGACGTCAGGACCTGGTCTCTGACGTCGAGATCGGCGCAGTTCGGGTACTTAGAGCTGGGACCCGACCAGGAGGACGAGGTCCTTGAGGCGGTTGGAGTAGCCCCACTCGTTGTCGTACCAGCCGACGATCTTGACCTGGTTGCCGATGACCTTGGTCAGGCCCGAGTCGAAGATGCAGGAGGACGGGTCGGTGACGATGTCGCTCGACACGATCGGGTCTTCGGTGTAGGTCAGGTAGCCCTTCAGCGGGCCGCTCTCGGCGGCGGCCTTGAACGCGGCGTTGACCTCGTCGACAGTGGTCTCCCGGCCGACGGTCACGGTCAGGTCGGTGGCCGAACCGGTCGGCACCGGAACCCGCAGCGCGTAGCCGTCCAGCTTGCCGTTGAGCTCGGGCAGCACCAGGCCGATGGCCTTGGCGGCGCCCGTGCTCGTCGGCACCACGTTCAGCGCGGCGGCGCGGGCCCTGCGCAGGTCGCTGTGCGGCGCGTCCTGCAGGTTCTGGTCCTGGGTGTACGCGTGGATCGTCGTCATCAGGCCCTTCTCGACGACGAACGTGTCGTGCAGCACCTTGGCCATCGGGCCGAGGCAGTTCGTGGTGCAGGACGCGTTGGAGATGATCGTGTGGGCGGCCGCGTCGTACTTGTCGTCGTTGACGCCCATGACGACGGTGAAGTCCTCGTTCTTGGCCGGAGCCGAGATGATGACCTTCTTGGCGCCGTTGTCGGCGTGTGTACGGGCCTTGTCGGCGTCGGTGAAGAAGCCCGTGGACTCGATGACGATGTCGACGCCGAGCTCGCCCCACTTGAGGTTGGCCGGGTCGCGCTCGGCGAAGGCCTTGATCGCCTTGCCGCCCACGACGATCTCGTCGTTGGTCGCCTGCACGTCCTCGCCGAGCCGGCCGAGGATGCTGTCGTACTTGAGCAGGTGGGCGAGCGTGGCGTTGTCGGTCAGGTCGTTGACAGCCACGATCTCGATGTCGGCCCCGCTGGCTTTCACGGCGCGGTAGAAGTTGCGGCCGATGCGGCCGAACCCATTGATGCCTACCCGGATGGTCACGGCAGAGATCTCCTCGAACGTCACCCCGCGGGCCGCTCGACACGGCTCCGGCGGGTCCTCTCACAACCTGACTGCAGGGGGTTTCCCTCAGGGAAGCCTATCGAATCAGGCCCGCTGGACCCGACCCGGCGCCGGGTGAGCGCACGGGTGAGTCGGCCTCCCCCGACCAGGGGATCTCGCCCCGGGCCGTCCACCATCCTAAGGGTCTAGACGTTAATGGTCTAGACCAATACCCCCAGTAGGTACAGATTCACGCATGGCCGAGGTCGGCCACCGGCCTGGACCGGTACAACCGGTCACACTGCCGACGCCGAGCGCCGCTCGAGGTACGGCTACGGATCTATCAAGCTGAGCGCGCCCCCGCGCCGTACAACGGCGAAACGCAGTACGGCGCGGGGACCGTGCCGTCAGTTGGCCAGCATGTCGGCCGTCAGGTTCGCCTCGGTGCCGGGAATGCCCTGGTCCCCCGCCCGCTTGTCGGCCATCGCGAGCAGGCGCCTTATGCGCCCGGCGATCGCGTCCTTCGTGAGCGGCGGATCGGCGAGCTGACCCAACTCCTCCAGTGACGCCTGCTTGTGCTCCAGCCGCAGTTCACCGGCCTGGACGAGATGCTCGGGAGCCTCCTCGCCGAGGATCTCCAGTGCCCTCGCCACCCTCGCCCCGGCCGCGACCGCCGCACGGGCGGACCGCCGCAGGTTGGCGTCGTCGAAGTTCGCCAGCCGGTTCGCGGTGGCCCGGACCTCGCGGCGCATCCGCCGCTCCTCCCAGGCCAGCATGCTGTCGTGTGCGCCGAGCCGGGTCAGCAGCGCGCTGATCGCGTCGCCGTCCCTGACCACGACCCGATCGACCCCGCGGACCTCCCTGGCCTTCGCGTGGATGCGCAGCCTGCGGGCCGCGCCGACCAGCGCGAGCGCGGCCTCCGGGCCAGGGCAGGTCACCTCCAGCGACATCGAACGCCCCGGCTCGGTCAGCGAGCCGTGTGCCAGGAACGCGCCCCGCCACGCCGACTCGGCGTCGCAGGCGGCCCCGGACACCACGTGCCGGGGCAGCCCCCGCACGGGCCGCCCGTTGTTGTCGATCAGCCCGGTCTGCCGGGCCAGCGACTCTCCATCACGGAAGACCCGTACGACGTAGCGGTTCCCCTTGCGCAGCCCGCTGGGTGCCAGCACCACCACATCTGAGGTGTGCCCGAACACCTCCGCGATGTCCTTGCGCAGCCGCCGTGCGGCGGCCCCGGTGTCGATCTCGGCCTCGATCACGATGCGTCCACTGACAAGGTGCAGCCCCCCGGCGAACCTCAGCAGTGTCGACACCTCGGCCTTGCGACAGCACGGCTTCATGATGGACAGCCTGCTCAGCTCGTCCTTCACCACGCCGGTCATCGCCATAGATGTAACCCCTCCCCCAGTTGTGACACACGCTACAGGCAGTCTCGTCCGTCCCGACCTGCCTGTTCGCCAGACGCGAAGATCTGACGCAGAGCTCGGGCGAAACGGACGGGATCATGCCTGGGCGATCCGTCATCACAGGCCATATCGGCCAGGACCAGCGTCCCGCCGAGTGCCTGTACGGCCTTTTCCAGCGCTCTCGGGTCCTCGACGATTCCCTCGTCGGCAAGGACTACGTCGACCGTCAGGCCGGGCGCGTGCGCCTGCAGGACCTCCAGATGGGCCTGCGGCGAGAAATCATCGGTCTCGCCCGGTTGCGGGACGAGATTGAGCGCCAGGATCCGGCGGGCGCGGGTCGTGGTGAGCGCCAGGGCGAGCGCCGGCACCTTCAGGTGCGGCAGCACGCTGGTGAACCAGGACCCGGGGCCGAAGATCACCCAGTCTGCGTCCTCGACGGCCGCCAGCGCCTCCGGGCAGGCCTGCGGATCCTCGGGCACCAGGGACACCCCCAGTACCTTGCCGGGAGTCCGCGCGCACGCGACCTGACCGCGCACCTTGGTGATCTCGTGCGGCCGGGCCGGGTCGGCACCCTCGACCTCGGCCACGATGTCGAGGGGAACGGTGGACATCGGGAGCACCCGGCCCTGCGCGCCGAGGAGCCGGCCGACCCAGTCGAGGCCTGCCACGGTGTCACCCAGCAACTCCCAGAGCGCGACGATCAGCAGGTTGCCGACAGCATGGTCGTGCAGTTCACCCTGGCTGCGGAACCGGTGCTGGGCGACCCGGCTCCAGGTCTTGCCCCACTCGTCGTCGCCGCACAGCGCGGCCAGCGCCATGCGCAGATCTCCGGGGGGCAGCACGCCCAACTCACGGCGGAGCCGCCCGCTTGAACCACCGTCGTCGGCCACCGTGACCACGGCGGTGATCCGATCGGTGACCCGCCGCAACGCCGACAGCGATGCGTAGAGGCCGTGGCCTCCGCCGAGAGCCACAACCTTGGGGCTGCTCACAGACTGACGCTCCCCTATTCCCGGCCGAGATCGCGGTGGGACACCTGAACTTCGATTCCCTCATCCCGCAGCCGGGTGGCGAGTTGCTCGGTCATGGCCACACTACGGTGTTTTCCGCCCGTACAGCCGACCGCGAGCGTGACGTAGTGCTTGCCCTCCCGCTCGTATCCGTCGGCGAGCAGGCGCAGCACCTCGGTGTAGGCGTCGAGGAACTCCTTGGCCCCGCGCTGGCTCAGCACGTAGTCGCGGACAGGCGCGTCCCGCCCGTTCAGCGGCCGCAGCTCGGGCACCCAGTGCGGGTTCGGCAGGAACCTGCAGTCCACCACCAGGTCCGCGTCGACCGGCAGGCCGTACTTGTACCCGAACGAGACCACGGTCGCGCGCAGGCTCGACTCACCGCTGTCGTCGCCGAAGAAGCCCACGATCTTGGCCCGCAGCTCGTGCACGTTGAGACGGCCGGTGTCGATCACCAGATCGGCCTCGGCACGTATCTCCCGGACCAGCTCACGCTCACGTGCGATGCCGTCGACCAGGCGCCCGTCGCCCTGCAGGGGGTGGGGTCTCCTGACGTTCTCGAAGCGGCGCACCAGCTCCTCGTCGCTCGCCTCGAGGAAGACCACGCGCGGGTGCACCCCGCGGGTCTCCAGGTCGGCGATGGAGGAGTGCAGGTCGGTGGCGAACCCCCTGCTGCGCACGTCGACGACGGCCGCGATGCGAGGCACCGCGTCCTGGACCCGGCCGCCCAGGTCTGCCATGGTCGCCAGCAGGCCGGGCGGCAGATTGTCCACCACGAACCAGTCGAGGTCCTCTAGAGACTTGGCCGCCGTACTGCGGCCCGCACCGGACATGCCGGTGATGATCACGATGTCCGGGATGTAGCTCACTCTTCCCCCTGGAGAGCCGTCAAGATCGTCTCCGCGGTACGGAGCCCGATCCCGGGAACCTCGGCGATCTGGTCCGGCGTCGCCTGCTTGAGGCGCTGCACCGATCCGAAGTGTTTTAGCAGCGCGTTGCGACGTGCCGGGCCCAACCCAGGAACGTTATCGAGTTCGCTGGCCGTCATGCCCTTGGAACGCTTGGCGCGATGGAAAGTGATCGCAAACCGGTGGGCCTCGTCCCTGACCCGCTGCAGCAGGTAGAGGCCCTCACTGGTGCGCGGCAGGATCACCGGGTCCTCATCACCGGGCAGCCAGACCTCTTCGAGGCGCTTGGCCAGGCCGCACACCGCGAGGTCGTCGATGCCGAGCTCGTCCAGGGCGCGCTGCGCGGCGGCGACCTGCGGCGGGCCGCCGTCGATCACCACCAGGTTGGGCGGGTAGGCGAACCGGCGCGGCTTGCCGGTCTCCGGGTCGATGGGCTGCGGGCCGTCGTGCTCCTCGAAGCCGTACGAGGCAAGCACGGCCTGCTCGTCCGGGTTCGGCCGCTCGTCCAGGTACCGCTTGAACCGGCGGGAGATCACCTCATGGATCGAGCGGACGTCGTCCTGGCCCTCGATCGTCTTGATCGTGAAGCGCCGGTATTCACTCTTGCGGGCCAGCCCGTCCTCGAACACGACCATCGAGGCCACGACGTTGGTGCCCTGCAGGTTGGAGACGTCGTAGCACTCGATGCGCAGCGGCGCCTGGTCCAGTTCCAGCGCGTCCTGGATCTCCTGCAGGGCCTTGCTGCGGGTGGTCAGGTCACCGGCCCGGCGGGTCTTGTGCTGCTTGAGCGCCTCATGGGCGTTTCGGGCGACGGTCTCCATGAGCGTCTTCTTGTCGCCGCGCTGCGGCACGCGCAGCCGCACCGGCCCGCCGCGGGACTCGGCGAGCAGCTCCGCCATCGCGTCGGGGTCCGGCGGCGCCTCGGGTACGAGTACCTCTCGCGGGACCGAGTCGCTCTCGCTGTAGGCCTGCAGCAGGAAGTGCTCGACCAGGTC
The DNA here is from genome assembly GCA_025964615.1 of Actinomycetes bacterium. Classification (GTDB taxonomy): domain Bacteria; phylum Actinomycetota; class Actinomycetes; order Streptosporangiales; family Streptosporangiaceae; genus RYN-227. Next base: position 1,191 of record JAOPYM010000612.1, on the reverse strand, counting down.
GCTGGTGGAGACGTCCTCGACCTTGTCGACCACCCAGCCGCGCTGGCCCCGGATCCGCCCGCCCCTGACGTAGAAGACCTGGACGGCGGCCTCGAGCTGGTCCTCGGCGAGGGCGATGATGTCGCACTCGGTGGCGTCGCTGAGCACGACCGCCTGCTTCTCGAGGGCTCGTTCCAGCGCCCGGATGTCATCGCGGAGCCGGGCGGCCCGCTCGTACTCCTCGATCTTGGCGGCGGCGAACATCTCACGCTCGATGCGCTTGATGAACCGGCCGGTGTCGCCCGCCATGAAGTCGCAGAATTCCTCGGCGAGGAGCCGGTGCTCCTCCTTGGTGACGCTTCCGACGCAAGGCGCCGAGCACTTGCCGATGTAGCCGAGCAGGCACGGGCGGCCGATCTGCCCGGCGCGGGTGAAGACCCCGGCCGAGCAGGTGCGGACCGGGAAGACGCGCAGCAGCTGATCGACCGTCTCCCTGATCGCCCAGGCGTGGGAGTAGGGCCCGAAGTAGCGGACACCCTTGCGTTTGGCGCCTCGCATGACCATCACCCGCGGGAACTCGTCGTTCAGCGTCACCGCAAGATACGGGTACGACTTGTCATCGCGGTAGCGAACGTTGAACCGGGGGTCGAACTCTTTGATCCAGGAGTATTCGAGCTGCAGCGCCTCGACCTCGGTGCCGACCACGGTCCACTCGACGCCCGTCGCCGTCTGCAGCATGCTCTGGGTCCGGGGGTGCAGTCCGGAGAAGTCCGCGAAGTAGGAGTTGAGCCGGGACCGCAGGTTCTTTGCCTTGCCTACGTAGATGACCCGGCCGTGCTCGTCGCGATACCGGTAGACCCCTGGGGACTCGGGAATGGACCCCGGGGCTGGGCGGTAACTAGCCGGATCTGCCACACCTCAAGACTAGTGGCCGCCTGTGACAGCCAGGTATTCGATCATCGCGTCCAGGAGCCATCGGACCAGGTAGTCGGCGAAGGAGGACCTTACGAAGATCCGGTAGGTCTCCGGGCCGGTCTGCTGCAGGGTGACCTGCGTGCGTGCCAGGTCGGTCGACGCGCACCGGCCCGGGCCGAAGACCCGGGGGTGCAGATCCAGCGCGCAGCCGTGCCGCAGCACGTCGGCGGCCCGCTGTCCGGACAGTTCGAGTACGGCCCGTCCGGCCGAGACGTCGACGGCGTGCCCGCAGGCCCC
>JAOPYM010000602.1 GCA_025964615.1 Actinomycetes bacterium | reverse complement strand
AGCCGCCGTGGCCCGCCTTCGAGGAGGTCGACGTGGCCGACCTGGCCCAGGGCCTGGGCTGCCCCGTCCGCCGGATCGACGACTATGCGGACCTGTGCGAGACGCTCGACGCGCTCTGCCCCGGCCTGGCCGACCGCACCGAACCGCTCCTCCTGCGGGTCGCGGTCACCACCGACGACGAGTTCCGGCCCTGACCCGCACATGCTCACAACCGCCCACCCTGCCCCCACCCGCACACCAGGAGTCCACCATGTCTTTTCTCGATCCCACGGTCTGGTCCGGCAAGGCCTGCATCGGCGGCTGGACGGCCACGACCGGCGGCACCGCCCCCGTGGTCGAACCCGCCACCGGTGAAGTCCTGGAACGGATCGGCGTCGCCACCCCCGACGACATATCAGCCGCGGCCGAGCGCGCCGCCAAGGCCCAGACGGCCTGGGCCCGCACCCCCTACACCGAGCGTGCCGCCGTGCTGCGCCGTGCTGGCGACCTGTTCACCCGGCACGCCGAGGAGATCCAGCAGTGGCTGGTCCGCGAGGCCGGGAGCATTCCCGGCAAGGCGGCCTTCGAGACGAGTACCGCCGCCCAGGAGTGCTACGAGGCCGCGGCACTCGCCTCGCGTCCCCTCGGAGACGTGCTGCCCTCCGCCGAGCCCCGGCTCAGCCTGGCGCGCCGGGTGCCCGCCGGGGTCGTCGGTGTCATCGCCCCGTTCAACGTGCCCCTCATCCTGGCGATCCGCTCAGTGGCCCCGGCGCTCGCGCTCGGCAACGCCGTCCTGCTCAAGCCCGACCTGCGCACCGCCGTGTCAGGCGGTGTGGCGCTGGTGCGGGTGTTCGAGGAGGCCGGGCTGCCCGAGGGCGTACTGCATCTCCTGCCGGGCGGCGCCGACGCCGGAGCCGCGCTGGTGGCCGATCCTCATGTACGGGTGATCTCCTTCACCGGCTCCACCGCGGCCGGCCGCAAGGTCGGCGCCGCCGCGGCCGAGCACCTCAAGCGCGCCCACCTCGAACTGGGCGGCAACTCAGCGCTGATCGTGCTGCCCGACGCGGACCTGGATCGCGCGGTCGCCACCGCCGCCTGGGGCTCCTTCTTCCACCAGGGCCAGGTCTGCATGTCCACCGGACGCCACCTGGTCCACCGCTCCATCGTCGAGGAGTACGTCGAACGACTCGCGCACAAGGCCGAGCAGCTCCCGGTCGGCAACCCGGCGAAGGAGCAGGTGGCGCTCGGGCCCATCATCGACGCGGGCCAACGCGACAAGATCCACGGCCTGGTCCGCTCCAGCGTCGAGGGCGGCGCCCGGCTCGTGGCCGGCGGCACCTACGAGGACCTCTTCTACCGCCCGACCGTGCTTACCGAGGTCACCGATGCCTCACCCGCGTACGCCGAGGAGGTCTTCGGCCCGGTCGCCCCCGTCCGCGCCTTCACCGACCTCGACGAGGCGGTGGCGCTGGCCACGGCAAGCCCGTACGGGCTGTCGCTCGGCATCCTCACCGGCGACGTCATGCGCGGCCTCGACCTCGCCGAGCGCATCCCCACCGGCCTGGTCCACATCAACGACCAGACCGTCAACGACGAGGCGGTCGCCCCCTTCGGCGGCGTCGCCGCCTCCGGTACCGGCGCCCGCTTCGGCGGCAGCGCCAACATCGAGGCGTTCACCGAGACGCGCTGGATCACGGCGCGCTCGACCCAGGCCGACTATCCGTTCTGACAGCACGCGACGCACGCGGCCCAAGCACCTGGGTTGCCGGCGCTCGCTCCGCTCGCGCGGTGCTTGGGCCTTGACGCGCGGCCTTCCCTCGTCACTCGTTCCTCGCTCCTCAGTCCAGGCCACGCGGCCCAAGCACCTAGCCCGCAACGTTGCGACCCGGATCAACGAAGGTTGCGTACAGCAGTCTCCAGTTGCCCGGCAATCGGTCTATCGCGGAGGTGACGAAGAAGCGGGCGACCGCCCATTCGTCGGGCCTGGTGTCCCAGCCGTCCCTCCTGATGACCTGGAGGCAGTGCTCGACGCAGTGCTCGATGTCGCCCTCATCGAAGCCGAGCCGCCCGAATGCCTCCTGGGCCTGTGGTTCCGCGGCGAACGAGCAGTCCCATTCGGTGGCCGAGGCGAGCAGGTAGAGCAGGTGGCCTTCGAGCCGCAGATCCTCAGTGGTGAAGTCCCGGTCGGCGTCCTCCTCGACCAGGTCCGAGTACTCGACGGCCCAGTCGACCAGTTCGGCCCAGTACGCCTCGTCGTGCTTGCCGGTGTTCTGCCGCATGTGCTCACTGGCGAACGCGGCCATCGCGTCCGGGTCGTCGATCAAGGGTGAGACGACCAGGTCGCTCTTGTAGTCGAACCCGAAGAAATAGCGCCGTCCATCGAGTGTCAGCGACTCGATGCCGCCCACGTGGCCGATACGCCCGTCGATTGCCTCATTCACATGGCCGACGGTACCGGTCCGGCACCCGGGATCGCCGTGTGCCGGACCGGAGCGGGCTGGTCCAGTCTCCCGGCGTGACGGCCCGGCACGTGATTCAGATCACACAACGAGCCTGAGGGAGAGCCTGAGGGAGAATGGCGCCATGAAACCGTTGACCGGTGGGAGAGAACGTGCGCACTCGCGCCGAGCTGATGGAGCTGTACGGCCTGGGCCTCAGCACGCTGGAGAAGTGGTACCGGGAACGGGCCGTCAACGGGCACCCGGAGGCGGCCGGAACAGTGGGGCGCCAGCTCGTCTGGGACGCCGCGGACTGGGATCGCTGGTACCGGGACAGACCCGAGGGTCCAGCGGAAGGCCTGGTCAACCGCGATGAGCTGATGACCAGGTACGGCCTGAGCCGCCACGCGCTGAAGACCCTGTGGGCGGAACGCGAGAAGAACGGGCATCCCCCCGCCGCGTACCAGCTCGGCAAGGCCCTGTACTGGGACGAGGCCGCATGGGCCGTCTGGTACGAAGGCCACCGGGCCGTACCGGAAGAGAGCGAACTGGTCACCCTGGCGGAGGCGGCGCGCATCCTCGGGCTGGCCCAGACCAGCGTCACCGTCTACGTCAAACGCCCGCCTGCGGGCTGGCCGGAGCCCGCCGAGGAGCAGGCCCTGGCCGGTGGCCGGGTCCGGCGCCGCTACCGCCGATCGGACATCCTCGCCTACGCGCAGAGCCGCCTTCGCAGATCACAGTGAACATCGGGGCCGTGGGGCGCATCAAATCCTGTACAACGTTTTCCGGGGATTTGGGGAGAAGCCGTGTTCACACGCGTCGTCGGTAGCGGTCTGGCAGCAGGTGCGGTACTGCTGGCCTCGGCTTGCGGAGGAGCCGGCGGATTCGGCTCGCTGACCGGGAACACGGTCGTCGCCAAGGTCACGATCACCCCGGCCGCCGGCGGCACGGACGCCAAGCCGGACGCGCCGATCGAGGTGGCGGTGACCGGCGGCACGCTGGGCCAGGTGACGGTTCAGGGCCCGGGTGCCACGATCACCGGCGATCTGGACGCCGGGCACCTGCACTGGAAGTCCAGCCGCCCGATGACGCCGGACACCGCGTACACCGTGACGGTCACGGCCAGGAGCGCCGACGGCAAGACCACCACGACGACCAGTTCGTTCCGTACTCTCAAGCCGGCCGGGACGCTGTCGATCGCGGACGTGACGCCGGACCTGAAGGGCGAGACCGTCGGGGTCGGAATGCCGATCATGGTCCGGTTCAACCGTACGGTGACCGACAAGGCCGCGGTGGAGCGGGCGCTGACCGTGACGGCGGAGAAGCCGGTCGAAGGCGCCTGGCGCTGGATCGGCGGGGACCTGGTGATCTACCGGACCAGGACGTACTGGCCGGCCCATCAGAAGGTCACGTTCGACGCCAGGCTGACCGGGGTCGCCGCCGGGGCCGGGGTGTACGGGGACAAGGACGTGACGAAGACGATCACGATCGGCGCCGCGCAGGTCAGCACGGTGAACCTGCGGGCGGGCCAGATGACGGTCACCCGCGACGGCAGCAAGGTACGGACCTTCCAGGTCAGCGGCGGCAACGGGAGCACCCGCGAGTACACGACCACCGACGGGGTCCATCTCACGATGGACAAGTCCAACCCGGTGACCATGACCTCCCCCGGCCGCAAGCCCGGGGACCCCGGTTACTACCAGGTCACGGAGAACTATGCGGTCCGGATCTCCAACAGTGGCGAGTACGTCCACGAGAGCGACCCCACCGCCCCCAGCCACGGCTGCATCCACGCGGGCGCGTCCGATGCCCGGTGGTTCTTCGACCAGGCGCAGCGCGGCGACATCGTCACCGTGACCGGTACGGACCGGAGGCTGCAGTGGGACAACGGCTGGGGATTCTGGCAGCTGTCCTTCGCGCAGTGGAAGAGCGGCAGCACCGTCTGAGATTTCCTGACCCAGGTACGCATAGGAACCTAAGCAAACAAGTTCAACAGTCGAGACCCTGTGACACCGGAGGCGGATCGATCGCTGTAGGGCAGGGATGCCCTGGTGGCGCGGGTGATGGAGCCCGCGGCCGGTGCATCCGGAGAGGAGACCCTTCGGTGATTTTTCTGGGACTTGTCCTGGCCGGTGCGGCCTTGGCCCTCTGTGTCGGTGTCGCCCTCGAGAACGGCTCGCCCGCACAGCTGAACATCTTCGGCCACACCGTGCCGGGCGTGACGACCGGGTGGCAGGTCTTCCTTGCCGGAGTCATCGTCGCCGTGCTCCTGATGGCCGGCTTGACACTGGTCTTCTTCGGGATAGGCCGGGCGATACGCATGCGCGAGGAGCGCCGGCAGATCCGTGAGGAGGCCGAGGAGTCCATCTCGGCGCTGCAGCTGCAGAAGCGTCAGCTGCAGCGCGAGCTCGCTCTCGCCCGCGCCGGAACCGAGCCGGCCCCGCAGACCGCCGCGCGTTGACCGCTTTACCGGGTAGACGCGCGGCTGGCGGTTCCGCGCCGCCATCGGAGATCTCGCGGGTCGGCAAGCGAGTGTTCCGATCGGCGCGGAACCGCACCTCGGTGCGGCCACGGCGGTCAGCGGTTGGCGTCGTTCTCCGCGCTGCCACCGTCGTCCAGGGCCGTACGTGCCTTGAGGGCCTCGTCCAGCGTGTCGTGGAGTATGAGGATCTTCGAGAGCTG
>JAOPYM010000561.1 GCA_025964615.1 Actinomycetes bacterium | reverse complement strand
CGACATCCTGGACTGATCCGCCCCTGGGCTGACGGCGATCGTCAGTCGGCGCTGCCCGTTCGGGTGCGGCTCAGCTGCCGCGCGTAGGCGCGGATTGTCGGCCTGTCCTGGGGGAAGGCGCCTTGCCGGTCGTGGTCCAGCGGGATCCACGCCACGGGCTGGTGGCTCTCCCCGGTCAGCGGAAGCGAACCGTCGACGACTGCCGCGTAGGACAGGCCGAGCGTGGGCGTCCAGTCCGACCGGTAGGACCGGACGGTCACCGCCGCCGGGACCTCCAGCACGCCGGTGAGGATGCCGGTCTCCTCGAACAGTTCCCGGCACGCCGCGTCCCGGGGCGTTTCACCGGGCTCGACCGTCCCGCCCGGCGGAACCCAGCCCCGAAAGCGGTGGTTGACCAGCAGGACATGCTCGAAGGCCTCATCGAAGGCCCAGACCTCGGCCGCGATCGGATCCATCGGGCCCGTCAACGCTGTCTCCAGCCAGGCGCGCGCGTCGTCGAACTCGGCTTCTGCCCGGTGGGCATCGATGATGGCCGCGCGGAGTGTGTGCTGGTCAGGGCCGCTGCGAATCACCGGCATAGGCTACCGGCGGGAGCCTCACAGTGAACTGCACACCAACCGGGAAGTCGGCTATCAGTGCGCCCAGGGACTACGGGCGGGAGGGTGTTGGGCGCGTAGCCCGGACTCCTGCAGGACCTGCCGTACGGTCGTGTCCAGGTCGCTGGCTTCGCCGATGATCGTCTCGCCGGCATCGGGGAGCAGGTCGCGTTCCTGGTACCACTCCTGCATTTCTTGGGCGCCGAAGGCGTGCCGTTGGGGTCTGGTGTCGTGCCGCCGGAGGGTCTCTTGCAGGGAGACGTCCAGGTAGTACCAGAGGCTGGGCCCGGGGTGGTCGTGGCGCAACGCTTCCAGCATGGCCGCGTACCGGTCGGCTGTCAGGATGCCTTCGAGGACTACGTGGTATCCGCGGTCGAGGGTGTAGCGGACGATCGTGTCGATGAGGCCGATGTTCACGCCGTTTGGTACGTCTCGTTCCCGCAGGAGGTCACGGCGGACGGTGTCCTGGCTGACCACTGCCAGACCCCGGCCGTACCTCGCCCGAAGTCCCAGGGCGACGCTTGTCTTGCCCGATCCCGAGTTCCCACGCAGCACGATCAGTGTCGGTGGCCTGCCCCCGCGCATCGCCTCAGCGTACAGAGTCCGGCAAGCCATCCCGGTCTCGAACTGCGTGGTCCGGCCGCTCCCGCTGACTCGGGACTGACCCGGAGACTGCGTGACCCGGCAGTCCGGGGCAAGCTCAACGAGATCGAGTAGCCGCCGCCATTCTGCTTACGCGCGAACGCCCCGACAGTCGTGCTTGGGTTCTAGTGGTCGTCGCAACACCCCAGTTCAGGAGACGCGATGGACTTCGAGATCCGGGACCGATCGGTCAACCGGGGGGAAACCGGCTCCGTCTGGAAACGGGCGGATACGAAACGCGTCCACAAATCCCAGAACGGCCGTACGGCCGGAGTAGGCCAAACCTCCCCAAGGGTGGGATCCAGCTCCTAGCCTCGGGGCATGGAGATCCCCGGAACCGTCCGTACCGCGTGGCGGTGGCTGTCCACCGGCATCCTCGCCGCCGTCGTCGGCGCGCTCCTCGTGACGCTCGTGGTCGCCGTGATGACCATGCTCAGGTTCACCGGGCGCTGAGTGGCTTCCACTCACCCGCCGAACGTCGGGCTACTGGCCGTACGACCACGCCCCGTAGTGCTTGGCGAGGGTCTTCGTCTCCAGGCGGAGAGGTCTACATTGAATCGGCCGACCAAATCGCGAGGTTCGGATCGGTATGGGACCAGCTCAAGCAGCCATACCAGCCGATAGCTTGACGATCATCACAGGCCTTGCAGAGGAGTGACCAGCTCAGTGACCGATCTCTCCAACGCCACCTGGCGCAAGAGCAGCCACAGCGGCGGCGGCAACGACTGCGTCGAGCTTGCTGGAACGACGTCCGCAATCGCAGTACGCGATTCCAAGAACACCTCCGGACCAGCGCTGAGCTTCACCAGGATCGAGTGGCGGTCTTTCGCAGCTCGGATCAAACGCTCCGAACTGGATCGATAACGAGAAGAACCACATCTTCGGTCTGGGGCAGGCAGCCAAGAAGGGCAATCCCGCGATCCAGGTCGGGCCGGTGGTCGAGCGCACCGTCACCGAGCGCTCGGCCGGGCGGGACTGCGCGTGGTGCGGCACCTGGATCGTCCACACCGGCAAGGGCCGGCCCCGCCGGACCTGCTCCAAGGCGTGCCGTAACCGGGTCAGCGAACTGAAGACCGCCAGCGCCCGCCTGGACCGTGACCTGGCCGCCGGGCGGATCCCCACGCAGCCGCGGCGCGAAGTCGTCGAGCGCACCGTGACGGAGATCCGCGAAGCCGTCCCGACCCGGGCCGGGGAGTGGGAGACGCTCCTCGAGGAGCTCGCCCGCCAGCTCCTGGACGTCGACGCCAAGCGCGGCCTGGCGCACCGGCCGTATGACCACGCGAGGATCTACCATGCGCTGTAGCACGTGGGCGTCGTCCCTCGGCCACCCCCACCGCGGAGGACTGCCCGCGCTCCAGCGCCAACGCAGGTGATCACATCATCGGGAGTGAGTGCGGCGCCCGTGTCTCCGGAGGAGATACCTGGGGTCCGGGCAGATCATCAGGTCAGAGGATCCGGGCGATGTTACCGACTTCGATCGTACGGAGCCGAACCCGCCACTCACAGCCCGCCTACTCACAGGAGTAAGAACCCTGTGGGCGCCGAGAGCTACAGCGTCATGTGTGCCGCCCGTGTAGGTGTCCTGTGCCGGTGTCGCGGATGGCGCGGGCTGCGTTGATCAGGCCGATGTGGCTGAGTGCCTGTGGGAAGTTCCCGATGGGTTCTCCGGTTTTTGAGTCGACCTCCTCGGCCAGCAGGCCGACGTCGTTGGCGTAGGACGCCGCGGTTTGGAATGCCTGCTTGGCGGA
>JAOPYM010000196.1 GCA_025964615.1 Actinomycetes bacterium | reverse complement strand
GTTCTACCTTCAGGTGCGGGAAACGCCACGACTCAACGATTCGGTCCGCCAGGTCTTTCAGGTGCCGCTGGAGGCGGCGCCCTTGGAGATGATCTCGTCGGCGATCGCCTTGGCGCTGTTCGCCGAGATCGCGAAGCCGACGCCGATGCTGCCCGAACCGCTGCCCGTGGTGGCGATGGCGGTGTTGATGCCGATCACGTGACCTGCGCCGTCGACCAGCGCGCCACCCGAGTTGCCGGGGTTGATCGCGGCGTCGGTCTGGATGGCGCCCTTGATCTGCGCGGCCGTCTGCCTGCTCTGGCTCTGCCCGAAACCGCCGAACCGCGGGTCCTGCTGGGCGCTGCTCTCGGTGATCGTACGGTTGAGGGCGCTCACGATGCCTGAGGTCACCGAGCCGTCCAGGCCCAGCGGGCTGCCCATCGCCAGCACCGGATCACCGACGGCCAGCGCGGAACTGTCCCCCAGCGTCGCCGGCGTGAGCCCGGACACCCCGGTCGCCTTGACCACCGCGATGTCCCCCTGGGTGTTCGCGCCGAGCACCTTCGCGGTGGCGGTCTTGCCGTTGCTGAACTTGACGGTCACCTGCTGGGCGCCGCTCACCACGTGGGCGTTGGTCATGATCGTGCCGTCCGACTTGATGATCACTCCGGAGCCGGTGTCCGAACCGCTCTGGGTGGTCGCCGTGATCGACACCACACTGGGCTGTACCGCCGCCGCCACCTTGGCGATCGAGCCGTTGTCCGCGGCCCTGGACACCGCGACCGGGCTGGAGTGCACCGTGTTGTCCCCGGTGACCGCCATGGTCGCCACCGCCCCCACGCCTCCCGCCCCCACGGCCAGCAGCACGGCGGCCCCGAGCACGACCGCCTTGCGCCGCAGGTTCCACGCGCCCTGCCCCACGACACTCTGGTACGGCCCGCCGGTTCCCCCCGGACCGCCCTGCCAGGTGTACCCCGGGCCGCCCTCGCCGGCGACCCCGCTCTGCCCGTACACCCCGTACGACCCGCTCTGCCCGTAGGCCCGGTACGACCCGGCAGGCGGTCCGGCCGAAGGGGGCGGACCATCCACCCCCTGCGACTCCGCCCGCTCCGGTGGCCCTGCGGGCTGATGCGGCTCCGCGGGCTGCTGCGGGGTCACCGTGTGCTGCGCGTCCACATGTTCATTCGGGTCGTTCGGCTGCTCGGCGTTCACGATTCCCCCTGAAGGTCGTTGACGTTCTCAATGTCGGCGACCCATCTGAACCGCCCCTCCAACGATCCTGAAAGTTCACTGAATACCTTTCGGTACTTCTGTCGCCATTCCGGCCCGGGCCGTTAGAACGTTTGGACAGCCGCAGCGAGGGGGTCCCCTTCCACCGTTCGATCGGTGTCAGGGAACCCCACGTTGGCCAGGGCGCACTCCCTCGAACCGTCATCGGAGGCGGGTTCCAAGGGGCACCCTGTGCTCCACACTCAACAGCCCGATCCTTAACAAAACCTGAATCCCGCTTCGAGTTTGTCGTTGAGTCGTGGCGTTTCCCGCACCGTTTCCCCGCTCGGTGCGGGAAACGCCAGCTTCTATTGGACGACTGAACGGGTATCAGGCGTGGGGGAGGGTGATGCGGAAGGTGGCGCCGGCGCCGGGGGCGGTGTCCACGGTGACGGTGCCTCCGTGAGCGGCGACCATGGCGGCGACGATGGCCAGGCCGAGGCCGGTGCCGCCCGACGAGCGGGCCTTGTCCGCGCGGTAGAACCGCTCGAAGATCCGGTCCGCCTCCTCCGCGGTCATCCCCGGCCCGTGATCGGCCACCTCGAGGATGACGGCCGTGAAACCACCCGCCTGATCCTGCTCGAGATCCGGTTCAAGGTCGGCCGGAGTCCCGGATGAGAGGTCAGCGGGCAGGCCTACCGAGGCCTCGGGATCGGTGGCTTCGGGCTGGACGGTACCGGTGCTGAGGCGTACCTCCACCAAGGTGTCCGGCGGGGTGTGGGTGAGGGCGTTGGTGAGGAGGTTGCCGAGGGCCTGGCGGAGCCGGGGTTCGTCGCCGATGACCTGGAAGGCGGCGTCGCCGGAGACCGTCAGCTCGATGGGCCGGCCGGGCGCGATGACCCGGGCTTCGGACACGGCGTCGGCGGCCAGCGCGAGCAGGTCGACGGGACGGTGCTGGAGGGGGCGCTGACGGTCCAGCCTGGCCAGGGTGAGGAGGTCCTCGACCAGCAGGCCCATGCGCTGCGCGGAGTCCTCGATCCGGCGGATGAGCCGGTCGGTCTCGTCGGGTGACCGGGCACCGCCCTGCCGGTAGAACTCGGCGAACCCGCGGATCGCGGTCAGCGGGGTCCGCAGTTCGTGCGAGGCATCGGCGACGAAGCGCCGCATCCGGTCCTCGGACCTGATGGCCCGTTCCTCAGAGGCGGCCTGGGCGTGGAAGGCGCTCTCGATCTGGCCGAGCATCCCGTTGAGTGAACGGCTGAGCCGTCCCACCTCGGTGCGCGGAGCGCGGTCGGGCACCCGCTGGGACAGGTCCCCGGCGGCGATGGCCTCGGCCGTGTCCTCGATCTCGTTGAGCGGCCGCAGGCTGGTCCGTACGACCAAGACCCCGAGCAGGGTGAATCCCAGCATGATCCCGGCGCTGACGAGCAGGTCGATCCCGATGAGCTTACGGACGGTCCGCTGCGCCTCGTCGAGGCTCTGCCCGAGGATCGCGCTGCTGCCGCCGGGCAGCGGCAAGGCGAGCACCCGCCACTGCGCACCCGCCGCGACCGAGTCGACCGTGACGGGCACGGTGCCGAGTTTCTTCGGGATCTCGGGCGTACCGTCGTCGTGGCTCGGGGGCAGACGCGGCTGGTCGGTGACGGCGCCCTTCGCGTCCCGGATCTCCACGAAGAACCCGTACGGCGCCCGCAACTGGGTCGCGCCGGCGCTGATCTGACGGGTGAGCTCGTCCGCCGTGGCCGTCAACTGCACGTCGGTACGGTCCACAAGGTAACGCTGCAGTGCCTCGACCCCCGCCACACTGATCACCAGCAGGCCCATGGCGACCAGTGAGAGCAGCGCCGCGACGAGCTTGATCCGCAGCGGGGTACGGTCGGACAGCCTGGCGATCATGCCGGTGGCAGTCGAAGAACGTACCCGACCCCGCGAAGGGTCTGGATGAGCCTCGGCTCAGTAGTGTCGATCTTGCGGCGCAGCGCGGAAACGTACGACTCGACGATCCCGGCATCACCCCGGAAGTCGTAGTTCCACACGTGGTCGAGGATCTGGGCCTTGGACAGCACCCGCCCCGAGTTGGCCATCAGATAGCGCAGCAGCTTGAACTCGGTGGGCGAGAGCTGCACGACTTTCCCGCCGCGCCACACCTCGTGGCTGTCCTCGTCGAGTTCGAGGTCGGCGAACGTGAGGCGGGGCGACGGCTCGGTTCCGCTGTCGCCGGCGCGGCGGAGCACGGCGCGGATCCGGGCCAGTACCTCCTCCAGGCTGAACGGCTTGGTCACGTAGTCGTCGCCGCCCAGTGTCAGCCCGCGGATCCGGTCCTCGACGCCGTCACGGGCGGTCAGGAACACGACCGGTGTGCGCGTACCGCCGGAACGCAGCCGCCGTACGACGTCGAAACCGTCGAGGTCGGGCAGCATCACGTCCAGCACGATCAGGTCGGGGCGGTGCCGCTGCGCCGCGTTCATGGCGTCGCCGCCGTCGACCGCCGTGACCACGTCGAAACCCGCGAAACGCAGGCTGCCAGACAGCAGTTCCAGGATGTTCGGCTCGTCCTCGACGACGAGGAGTTTCGCTTCCGCCATGTCATTCATCCTCGCAGGGCCAGCCAATCGAGCTCCACGTGCCGCCCCCCGCGTCGATCAGCGCGGCGTCGTACCCCTCGAGCATGCTCAGCCAGTGCCGGGCGTCGGTGCCCATCGCGAGCGCGGCGGTCGCGTACGCGTCGGCGAGCGCCAGGTCCTGGCCGACCACGGTGACCGAGCTCAGGGCGAGCGCGGCCTGGCCGGTATGCGGGTCGATGACGTGATCACCTCGGGCGTACGTCCCGGACGTGGCCACGGCGAGGTCCTCGGTCTCGATGATCCAGCGGATCTCCGCCGGGTCCTGCGGGTCCTGCACGGCGATCCGCCACGGGCGGCCCTCCGCGTTCCTGCCGTGCGCGCGGATGTCGCCGCCGGCGTTGATGCAGTGGTCGTGCGACCCGCGGGCGAGCAGCAGCTCCGAGGCCATCTGCACGGCCCAGCCCTTCACGTAGCCGGATGGGTCGAGCTGCCCGCGGGCGTGGATGTCGAAGTACCCCTTGGTCGGTGCGACGAGCGCGGCGGCCTGCCCGAGCACCTCGCGGACCAGTGGGTGGGTGTGGTGCGGGCGCAGCTCGCCGCGGACCAGCCTGCTGATCTCGCTGTCGCTCTTGTACGTGCTGAAGGTGGCGTCCACCCAGCGGAGCCAGCCGAAGACCTCGTCGGCCAGCGGCTCCTCGCCCCTGCGGAGCGCCAGGGAGATCGGCATCCCCATGATCTGCTGGACTCTGCGCAGTTCAAGCTCCACGGGCCTGGTCCAATGCCGCCTGCAGGGACTGGATGTAGCCCTGGCTGGTGTAGGTCGCCCCGGACACCATGTCGATCTGTGCGCTCTGCGCCTTGAGTGCCTCGCTGCGCAGGATGGGCACCGAGTAGGAGGCGATCTCCTGATCCCTCGATCTGTCGCTGGGGAGCTGGAGCGGCACGACCTCGGTCAGCTTGCCGCTCTTGATCGTGACCCGTACCTGGACGGGGCCAAACTGAGTCTGGACGACCGCCCCGTCGATGGTCTTTGTGCCCTTCGTCGTGCCGGCCTTGCTGGTGGAATTGCTGGTGGGGGCGATGGCCACGGTGGGAAGGCTCTTCAGGCTGGCCGTCTTGTAGCCGAGCAGCAGGACGAGCACCGCCGCGGTCACGACCAGGGTGAGGATCACACGCCGCATGTTCCCTCTCCTTACATCTCGAATGGATCGACGTGGATCTGCCGCTGCGGAATCCGCAGCTTGCGCAGTGAGCTCTGTACGGCCTGGACCATGCCGGGTGGCCCGCAGACGAAGACGTCCCGGCGGGCGATGTCCGGCACGTGCCAGGTGAGGCCGCCAGCAGACAGGGCGTCCCTGTGCACGCTGCCCGGCAGGTAGACCACCCGGGTACCGGTCCGCTCGGCGATCAGGTCGATCTCGTCGGAGAGCACCAGGTCCTTCGGGCGCCGGGCCCGGTAGAGCACGACGGCCCGGCCCGGCGGGAGGTCGTCGAGGAGCGCCCTGATCGGCGCGATGCCGATGCCCCCGGCGATCAGCAGGACGTCGTCGCAGTGCCGCTGGTCCGCGGTGAACGTCCCGTACGGCCCCTCCGCGAGCACCCGTACACCCGGCCGCAGCCGGCGCAGCGTCTTGGTGTGGTCGCCGAGCGCCTTGACGGTGATCCGCATGGTCCGGGCGCTGGGTGCGGCCGACAACGAGAACGGGTGCGCCTGCCACCAGCCGTCGCGGGTCAGGAACCGCCAGCGGAAGAACTGCCCGGCACGGCCGTCCAGTTCGTTCAGCCACCGCCCCCCGACGTACACCGAGACGATGCCCGGTGCCTCCTGCTCGGTGAGTACCACCCGCAGTCGGTGCTTGACATTGAGGCGCAGCGGCTGCCACACCCGCCCGTACAGCAGTGCGGCGATCACCCCGAGGTGCAGCGCGCTCCAGAAGATCCGCGCGGGCAGGCTGACGGTGAACTCGGCGCCGTCGGCGAACTGGTGGGCGAAGCCGAGCGCAAGCGCCAGGTAGACATAGAAGTGCAGGTAGTACCAGGTCTCGTACGCCATCCGCCGCCGGATCGCCCGGATCGAGGTGAAGCCGACGCCGGTGAAGAGGGCGAGCGCGGTGTACGCCATGAGCACGTCGGGGTAGGACCTGATGAACGTCCAGCTCTGGCCGAAGAAGCCGGCATGGGCGGTCGCCGCGTACCCGAGAGTGATCAGCAGGGTGTGGGCGAGCAGCAGGATCACGGTGCCCGCGCCCAGGTCGCGGTGCCAGGCGGTGAGGTTGTGCGAGCCCACCGCGCGGTCCAGCCACTTGAGCCGGCTCATCAGCAGCAGCTGAACGAGGATCAGGTACGCACCGGCGAGCCCGGTCAGCCGTCCGGCGGCGGTCAGTTCCGCGCCCGTCGAACCGGTCACCGCCGGGGTGTTGTGCCACCAGAGGAACAGGACCGCGCCCAGCCCGGCCGCCAGCCCGACGATCAGCACCCAGCGGGCCAACGTCGCACGACGCAGCCCACCCGGCAGAGTGGGCGAACGCGGCATAGTGGACGAACGCGGCAGTGTGGACGGATCGGTCATGGTCCTCAGCGTGCTGGCCGAACCTGAATGCCCGCTGAAAGCCCGCTTCAAGCTCCTTGAACTCGTCGAGTCGTGGCGTTTCCCGCACTGACCTGCGAAATGGTGCGGGAAACGCCACGAGTCAACG
>JAOPYM010000538.1 GCA_025964615.1 Actinomycetes bacterium | reverse complement strand
AGCTTGTTCACGAACCTGCGGCCAGGTGAAAGGGCCATGATCTCGCCCTTGTCCAGCGGCTGGCAGTCCACCAACTGGATGGCCCCGCCAGATTGTTTGGCCAGTCGTTCCAGATCGTCGTGGAGCTCCCGGCTCAGTCGGCAGCCGGCCTCTGTGGAATTCCGGTGTTCAGGCACCCCTGGATTCGGGGGTGGCGGTGACGGTTACTCGAGCCATACGTTCGGTGCCCGCTGACCGTTGGGAGTGTCAATATGACCTCGAGTACTGGGCAACGTACTTCCCGACCCTCCCCTCCCGATCCGCCGCTCATCGGATCCTTCGGCTGGGTCGAGGAACCCAGACCCGCAGAGGTTTGCCCGGAGCACGACTGCCCTCCCGCGCTGCCGACTGACCTCTACTGCGTTGAACATGATCGCTTCCTGCCATTCGTTGAGGGCTGGACGAACATCGGTAAGATCGCGGCCGTGCTCACGGTTTCGGCCCTGCTGCTATCGGGGTTTGTGTTCACGGCCGAGCTCAATTCATGGCTTCCGGTCTTCTTGGCATATGCGATTCTCGGGCTGGGCGTGGTGGTATTGCCATTGCGCAGGTTCACAATCACAGCGCGAACCACCACAGTCGTCTGGGCGGGCGCATGCTGCGTAGCGCTCATCTATCAGTCCAGGGACATGCACGTGCGCGGTGTCATCGGGGCTTGGCTGGTGGCGACGGGTGCTGTCGTCGTAGCACTGCACGCCGTTCCGGCCGCTGCTCACGCGGCTCTCGACGACCGGTTCGTCGGTAACTCCAAGGACCGGCCTCGGCGGGTGCTGGCGTTCGTCTCTGGAACGTTCGTGGTCATGGCGATCTCCGCTCTGCTCCATGTCGGCCCGCTCTCGTCGGGTGGTCGGTACGCCGCCTCGGTCATCGCCCTCGTCGCGCTCGCCGCCGGGGTAGTCGCAGCGGTGCGTGCTGGCATGATTGATGGTGCTCCGCGCATTGACCGCAACGTGTGGCGGTGGAGGGCGCCGACCAGTGCTTGGCAGGTCGGCTGGCGTGCCCACCCCAAGGCCGTCCAACACTGGCAGACCACCAAGACAATCGAGAGGATCGGCGAACTCGTCCGCCGCTCGCTGCTGCATGCGGGCAACGCCGTGAAAGTCGCCGCGTTCGGAGCAGCACGGACGACCGCGAACCTGCTGCTGACTGCCTGGTACCTGCTGCAGTGCTTCTTCATCTACTGCATCAACCAGATCATCAGAGGGGCCGTCTTGATGGCCCGGGCGATCTGGGCTGGTCTGCTCTCGGCCATATGGCTCCTCGTGCGGTCGCTCGCCGTCGCCCTTTTTCACCTTGCGTATACTCTGATCTCGATGGCGATCCCGGTGGCAATGCTCGCCATCGCCGCCGGCCTTGAAATTCTCGCCTCCGAGCAGACTCGCCAGTATCTGATCGGCGGTTCCCTGATCTCTCTCCTGCAACTTGCGGTGACCGCTGCCGCCGCAATCGGTGCGCTAACCGTTGCTTGGCTGGTCTTGGCTGGTCAGCCCCGCCGCCTGTCGCTCCGTTCTGCTTTCCGTTCGGCGAACATCACCGGACCGTACGCCATCATCCTGATCGCCGTCGGCGGCTGGATCATAGGCCTGCCTGGCACCCTCGGACCCGGTCGCATCCACGTCGGGTGGTTGACCCTCACCTCTACAACTCTTCTGGCCGGCGCCTTCCTCTGGACCCAGCTGTCCAATCATGAGTCGATACAAGAAGCCGGAATGCACAGCAAATAGGCGCCGTTCATGGACAAAGGAGCAGAACTACCCGCCCTTCTTGATCACCGCCGAGGCTCCACACGGCCCAAGGCTGAACGCCCGATTACTCCCCGGCGCCGCGTAAGGTGAATCGACCCAGATGGGGAGGCCGCGCGGATGCAGGAGCGTACGACAGGTATCGGGCTGATGACAGTGGCCCTGATCATCACTGGTTGTGGAGCCGTGCAGAGCAAGGCGGTGACCACATCGAGTCGGCCGGTTGCTGTGGCCGCGTCCCCGTCCGTGTCCCCATCCGGGCCGACGGTCACGCAGCGTCCAACGGCAAGCCGGACGGCGACGCCCGTTCCCGGCCGCCAGCTTGTGACGGTGACCGCTTCCTCGTACGGGGCGACCGAGGCGACGTTCGTAGCGTACGAGCAGGTGAGCAGCAAGTGGAAGCGGGTCCTGGGGCCGTGGACGGCACACGTCGGCCGGAACGGCATCGCGGCCCCGGGGACGAAACGCGAGGGAGACCTACACACCCCGTCGGGGACCTACGGGTTCAGTTTCATGTTCGGCACGGCGCCCAACCCCGGGGTGTCCTTCCGCTATCGGGTCGCGCACTCCTATGACACCTGGAGCGACGACTCGACGAGCTCGTACTACAACGAGTGGGTCGACAGCCGCTATCACAGCCCGGGTGCGAGCCCCGAGGCCATGGACGGCCGGTACTACAAGTACGGCGTGGTGATCGCCTACAACACCGCGCGCACACCCATGCGAGGCAGCGCTGTGTTCCTGCACGTGGACCACGCCTCGCCGACGACCGGATGTGTGACCCTGCCGACGGCCGAGCTGCTGAGGGTGATGCGCTGGCTGAACCCGGCCCGATCCCCGCAGATCCAGATCTCCGTCCGCTGACAACGGCCGGTACAGACAGAGGGTCAAATCCACCAATTGTTGTCTATTTCGATAGGAAAACTTGACATCTTGCCCGGCTCGGGATCACAGTGATCTTCATGACCAGAACCCCCCGGGCCAGGGCCGTCGTCGCAGGCTCCCTGGTCGCACTGCTCACCGCCGCGTGTGGCTCGTCGCCGTCGAAGTCGTCGCCGAACTCGACCACCTTCACGTACTGGACGTCCGGATGGACGCCGGCGCAGATCGACGCCCTGGACACCGCGTTCGACAAGGCCCACCCTGGCCTGCACGCGAAGGGGCAGTACATCGCCAGCTCCGACGAGTACCTGCCGAAGGTCATCGCGGCGCTGAAGACCGACACCCAACCGACCGTGCTGCTCACCCAGAACCCGTCCGACCTGCCGGAGATCGAACCGAGCGGCAAGCTGATCCCGCTCGACGGCAAGCTCACCACGGAGACCAACGGGCTGTATCCAGGCATCAAGAACTCGCTGTCGTACAAGGGGAAGCAGCTCGGCCTGGCTCTCGGCGGCGCCGGCGACATCGTGCTGTTCTACAACAAGCAGGACTTCAAGGACGCCGGGATCACCGGCCCGCCCGCCAGCTGGACGGAGCTGGCCGCCGACGCGAAGAAGCTCTCCGACCCCGCGAAGAAGCACTACGGCTTCTATGTGCCGCTCGGCGAGGCAGAGTGGATCTCCTGGGAGTGGGAGGCTCTGCTGGCCGCCAACGGCGGTACGCTCCTCACGCCGGACGGCACCAAGACCGCATTCAACAGCCCGGCGGGCGTCAAGTCCCTGGCCACCTGGGTAGACCTGATCAAGAACAACTCGGCACCGACCACCAGCTTCGCCCAGGCGGGCAGTTTCGACGGCGCACCGGCGTTCGCCAGTCACACGGTCTCGTTGCTGATCGACGGGCCGTGGGCGGTGCCGAACTTCCAGAAGGCGGGCATCGACTTCGGGGTGGCGCTCTTCCCGAAGGGCGACGCGGGCACGGCCACCAGCATCGGGATCGGGGTCGGCGCGCTGCTGAAGACCACCCAGGCCCAGGACGACGCAGGTGTGCAGTTCCTCAAGTTCCTGGCCTCCCCGGCGGAGGGAGCCCACCTGACCGCTCAGTCGGGTGGCCTGCCGGTCGATCCGTCGCAACTCAAGCAGCCCGAGCTGCAGACCCACATCGCGGGCGACCCGTACTACAAGGTCTTCTCCGACAACGAGGCGTCCGGTGTGGTGCGGCCGCTGACCCCCGCGTACAACGCTGTGTCGCAGGCCCTCTACACCGAGATCAGCAAGGCGCTCCAGGACAAGGAGACCCCGGCCGACGCGCTGGCCAACGCCGCCAGGAAGGGTGACTCCGCCCTATCGAACCAAGGTTGAGAGCACGCAGCGGGGCGAGGGCCCAGTGGGCCCTGGCCTACCTGTTCGTCGCACCCACCGTGCTACTCACCGCGGTGTTCTCCCTGGTGCCACTCGGCATGCTGGCCTACCGGAGCCTCTACCACGGCGGGATCTTCGCCACGTCACTGCGCTATGTGGGGCTGCGGAACTATCGCGACATGCTGGCCGGCGGCGGTGGGCACGCGCTCGGCGTCACCGCCTCGTACACCGTCGGGTTCGTCCTGCTCACCATGGCGGCCGGGCTCGTCCTGGGCCTGCTGCTGAACAGCCGCACGCGCGGGGTTTCGAAGCTCCGCGCCCCGTTCATCATCCCGCTGGTCGTGCCCGCCGTCGGCACCGCGCTGATCTGGGGCAATCTGTTCGCCCCCCGATTCGGCCTGGTCAACCGGCTGCTCAATGCCATGGGCCTTCCCGACATCGATTTCCTCTCACAACCCGGCCCGGCCCTGGTCACCGTGGTGCTCTTCGGCACCTGGCAGTTCTTCGGGCAGAACGTGATCCTCTATCTGGCGGCGCTGAAGGCGCTCCCCCAGGATGTGCTGGCGGCGGCCAGCGTGGACGGCGCAGGGCCCTGGCAGCGCTTCGCGCACATCCAGTGGCCCATGCTCCGGCGCAACACCATCCTGATCTCGGTGATCACCACGCTCACCGGACTGCAGACGTTCACCCAGATCTACGTGCTCACCAACGGTGGCCCGCAGGGCTCCACCCAGACCGCCCTGTTCTATGTCTTCAACGAGGGATTCGTGCAGTTCGACACCGGCCGCGCCGACGCCATGGGCGTCCTGATCTTCCTGATCTCGCTCGTCATCACGATCGCGCAGGTCGCGCTGCTCGGGAGACGGCATGGCTAAGCGCATCACCGTGTACGGGATGCTCTCGCTGGCCGTCCTGATCGTGCTGTTCCCGCTGGTCTGGATGTTGCTGACCGCGGTCAAGTCGAATGGGCAGATAGTGAACCCGGCCGCGCCGCTATGGCCCGTACATCCGGAATGGGGGAACTTCGCGGATGCGTGGCGGCAGGGGCCGTTCGCCCGGTGGTTCTGGAACACCGCGGTCTTCGCGGTGGCCGCGACGTCCGGGCAACTGCTCAGCGGCCTGCTCGCCGGGTACGCGTTCGCGATGTTCGACTTCCCGGGCAAACGGCTGCTGTTCTGGCTGGCGCTGAGCGGGTTGATGGTGCCGTTCAGCGCCGTCATTGTGCCGGTGGCGCAACTGCTCGGCGACCTGCACTGGCTCAACGGCTACCAAGGACTGATCATCCCCAACATCGCCTCGGGATTGGGCACGTTCCTGTTCCGCCAGTTCTTCCTGGGCAGCCCCCCGCAGCTCGGCGAGGCCGCCCGGATCGACGGCGCCTCCGAGCTGATGATCTTCATCAGGGTGTACGCTCCGCTGGCCCGGCCGGCCGTCGCGGCACTGGGGATCATCCTGTTCCTGCAGAACTGGAACAACTTCCTGTTCCCGCTGATCGCGGTGAACACCACCCGGATGGAGGTCGTCTCGCAGGGCCTGTCGGTGTTCCAGAGCCAGTTCACCTCGCAGTACAACCTCATCATGGCGGCCGCGTCTATCACGATCATCCCGCTGCTCGCGGTGGCCGTCGCCGCGCAACGGCACATCGTCGAGGGCATCACGCTCGGCGCCCTCGACTAACTCCGTGATCAAGGAATCCCGCGTCGATTGATTCCTTGATCACGGGCATCACCTATGCGAATCCTCAGACGACCTTCAGCGGGACACTCGAGAACGCTCCGAGTGCGGCGAGCCCTGGTCAGGGGATCGGTGCCGAGCCGGTGGATCTGACACTGCACCGAGAAGCGCAGCCGCGTCGTGGACTTCTACCTCTACCTCGCCGCCGCCTTCGTCACACTGCGTATGCTCATCCGCCGCGCGACCCCGCGCTATCGCTGGGACGGCCGCCCCACCACCAGGCGTCTGAAGTGACGCACACTGCCGGGCGCTCTTACTTGGATTCGACCCGTCCGAGCGGGTTGGGTCCGGCCGTCAGCGCGTCACGCGCTGCCTGCCAAGCGGAATCCCCAGGGTAGAACTCGGTGCGGAGGTAGGCCCAGGTGAGCCGCTGGACCGCAGCCACTCGCTCGGGGTTCTCGTCCGTGGTCTCGGCGACGTCATATCCAGAGACCCCGCCGAGCCCGTGCTCTGCGTCAAACAGGGTGAGCAGGGCCTTGGGGCCCGGGGAGAGGAAGTACGGATCGGTGTGCCAGTCCGCGCCCGCAACCGTCAGGTGGGCAGAGGTGTCCTTATCGCCGGCGACCACGAGCGCGGGCGTCGTCATCTCGGAGAAGTCCGTGGTCGAGAAGAAAGAAAGATTCTCGGCTGCGGACTCGCTGAGGGCATCGCCGCCTCTGCCGGGCGCGGCAAGCAGTACACCCGCCTTGATTCGGGGCTCGGCCAGGTTCACTTCCGTTCCGTCGTGCGGATCGGTGAGCCGGGCGCCCAGCAGCAGGCTCGCGGTGTGCCCGCCCATCGAGTGCCCGGCTACGGCGACCTTGCTTTGGTCCAGGCGCCCGAGGAGCTGCGGGACGGCGGCCTCGATCACGCCGAGCTGGTCGAGGATGCGCTTCATGTCCTCGGCCCGTGATCGCCAGTACAGAGGCGCCCCGGGGGTATCGGGGTCCAGGCTCAGCGTCTTGGAGCTCAGATGGGTGGGCTGGATCACGACGAAGCCGTGCGCCGCCCAGAAGTTGGCGAGGGGGGCGTAGCCGTTCAGCGAGGAGAGGTTGTTCGAGTAGCCCTGACCGTGCGAGAGGAGGATGACCGGCAGGTCGCTTCCGGTCACGGGCGCGGAGACCCGCACCTCCAGGTCCACGGCTCGGCCGGGAGCTGACAGCACTACCGGACTGACCGAGAGGACTGGAGTGGGCGAGCTGAAGGTGTCGGCTGTGTAAGTCGATTCACTCATGATGCGTATTTCCCTTCAATGGCCTCTGCTGCCGGTCTCATTCGGCCGGCGGCGGGTGAGGCGGTCAGGAGCGTCCGGCTTCAGCTACGCTGAAAGCGGAGCGTGGTTCCGTAACTATACGGAGCAGTGTTCCGCTTGTCCACACCATCGTCCGGAAGGAGAGTGTGGTGCCCACTACAAGCCACTCCGGGGATGTGCCAGCCCGAAGCAAGCGGGCCGACGCGCTGCGCAACCAGCAGACGCTGCTTGCCGCCGCCGCCGCGGTGTTCGTCACCTCCGGCGTCGACGCGCCAATCCGTGAGATCGCGGCCAGAGCCGGCGTCGGGATGGGAACGATCTACCGCCACTTCCCGACTCGGGCGGATCTCGTCATCGCCGTCTACCGCCACCAGGTCGAGGCATGCGCCGAGGCCGGCCCGAGCCTGCTGGCCAGCGCCGACTCTCCGCTCGCAGCACTCCGTCAGTGGGTCGACCTCTTCGTTGATTTCCTGGTCACGAAGCACGGACTCGCTAACGCGCTGCAATCGGACAGCAGCGGCTTCGACGCGCTACACACCTACTTCCTCGACCGCTTGGTGCCCGTCTGCGCGCAATTGCTCGACGCCGCAGTCAACGCTGGCGAAATCAGGCCCGGTACGCACGCCTACGAACTGATGCGCGGCATCGGCAACCTCTGTATCGGACGTGACAGCGACTCCCGCTATGACCCCCGCCGATTGGTCGAACTGCTCCTCCAGGGACTACAGCGACCGCAGTCATCCTGATGTCGACGACAGGCGTCTTCGGATCGTTTACGCCCTCCGGTGGGACGGCTGCCGTGGGCCCCGTGAGCGTCAGCACCTTGCCTGGGGCATGCTCAGGTGAGGACGGCGGTGGTCAGCGTGACGACGAGGGGTCTCGGCGCACATGAGCCTGACCCGTTTTGCATGCTGTTCGGCGCCGTCGGCACGACAGGCGATAGCCGATTGTTGCCACCGCCCTCCGTTCCCCTATCTCAGGAAGGTGATTGCCAGACCGCTCACCAACCCGATGAAACCGGCGGCATTCCCGACATTCATCGCGGTGAGCGCCCGATGGCGACGTGCCTGCGCCGCCACGTCCGCGAAGGCATCGTAACCGCCGGCTTCCATGTACTGGCGCTGAAGCCGGCCGGCGGTCGCGATGATCTCATCGACGGGGACCCTCAGCTTGGCCACGGAAATCGCCACCGGGCCACCGTAGCGCTGCTGATTCGCCTGCATGGTGACCCGCGACAGCCCGCGTTGCCCCTCCGTGGCATGGGAAATTTCGGTGACCTTGACCACCAGCCGATCAGGAGCCCCTCCGGTGCCTCGCCCCTTGAGAACGCCGCCGATCTCCAGGTCGGCGACACTGGACCAGGGCAGGAAGAGCTCCGACCCGTGCCA